>CAYOQB010000007.1:0-66936 GCA_964406035.1 uncultured Solibacteraceae bacterium
TCCATCCGCCCACTGTGGACACGCTGTGGAAGCTGACGGAGTGGAAGATCATATTTGAGGCGGTGGCTTTGGCGTTCGTGGCCAGCGCGGAGACGCTGCTGAGCGCCGGGGCGGTGGACCGGATGCACACCGGACCGCGGACAAACTTCGACCGGGAGTTGTGGTCGCAAGGCGTGGGCAACATTCTGTGCGGATTCGCGGGCGCGTTGCCGATGACGGGCGTGATCGTGCGCAGTTCCGCCAACGTGCAGGCGGGCGCGAAGACGCGCTGGTCCGCCGTGATGCATGGAATGTGGCTGCTGGTGACGGTGGCGGCCTTCCCGGCCATTCTGAAATACATTCCGACAGCGTCCCTGGCGGCGATCCTGGTTCACACCGGATACAAGCTGGTGAACCGGGAGCACATGAAGAGGCTGGCCTCCTACGGGCGCGTCCCGCTGGCGATCTATTTGGTCACCCTGACCACGATCGTGGTGAAGGATTTGCTGACGGGCGTGATCGTCGGCGTGATTCTCTCATTCATCAAAATCCTGTATGCGTTTACGCGGCTCGAAGCGCGCCTGGAAGTAGAGCCCGACGGACGCAAGGCGCATTTGTACCTGAGAGGCGCGGCCACCTTCGTCCGCCTTCCGGCATTGTCCGGCGCGCTCGAGAAGGTGCCGGATTCCTGTGAATTGCACCTTCATCTGGACCGGCTGACGTACATCGACCATGCCTGTCTGGAGTTGCTGTCGAACTGGGAAGCGCAACATGCGTCGAACGGCAAGAGTCTCTCCGTGGAATGGGGAGAACTGATGTCGCGCTCCTGGGGAACGCCCGAGCCCGTGGTGACGAACGCGCCCCTGGAGGTGGAGGGGGCGCTGCCCGGCCCCGAGCCAGCGCGGGCGTCGGCAGAGAGCGGCGGCAGGAAATAGCGGTCAGGCCAGCAGGTTGCTTCCGCTGCGGTGCGCCTTCTCCAGGCGCAGCAAGGCATTGCGAATGCCCTGCATTTCCTCGACGATCAATGTCGCGGCGTTACGCGCCGGCGTAAGCGAGCCCCGCAGGCGGTCCAGCGCGCCCTCGAAATCAGGCGCTGGCGGCGGCAGGGTACGGTTTCTGGCGGCGAACTCAAGGTCGCGCAGCAGGCTCCCGGTCTCTTCGTCGAAGCGGCGGATCTGCAGGGCGACCTGCTCATCCGGCCTGTCGGGGGCGTACTGCGCGAGCGTGATGGTGTCATCCGTCAGGCGCTGGACGGAGTTCACCAGCGAATAGACGGGCTCGGCTTCGGGGCGCTCGCGACGCTCGCTCAGGAAGCGCTGAAAATCAACGGCGAGGTTGGCCGCCGCCAACTGTGCATCCAGCCGCTGATTGCGCAGCAAGCCGGGATTTCCGCCCTGGTAGCGAATCAGCACGCCGCCGAGGTAGGCGCGGATCGCCTGCAGCGCGTCGCCGATTCTGGCCGGAAAGTCCTCGATCCCGGACCTGGGGAAGAACAGATTCGCGGTGAGCAACGCCAGCGCGCCGGCGATGATGGTATCCACGATACGGAACAGCGGATCGCGCCAGTCGCCGTGGTCCACCAGGTTCAGCATCACCAGGATAAAGACGGTCAGGAACAGAACGAAGCGCTGATAGGCGACGGTTTTCTGCGAGAAGGCGAGGATTCCCAGCGGGACCAGCGCGGCGACATTGAGCCAGGGGTCCTCCAGGTAAAAGTCGAGCACGGCCGCGATGACGCCCCCGAGTATGGTGCCGGCGACGCGGCCGAGCGCCTTGTCGCGGGTGCCGCCAAAATCCGGCTTAAGGATGATCGCGATCGTGAGCGGCACCCAGGCGCCGCGGTGGAGACGCCAGGTCCAGGCGATCCACAGGCCGATGGTCGCCGTCATGGCGAGACGGAGCGCGTGCCGCAGGATCAGCGAATCGGGGGTCCACAGCGCGGCGAGCTTTTCGCGCCAGTCCGCGGATTCCGGAACGGGCGGGTCCATCTCGCCGGCGCGTTCCGAAGCGGGCTGCCGCAGCGCGGTGCATGCCTGGATGGCGGTGTTGAGCAGCGTCGCGATGCGCTGTACGCTGCGAACCACCGCTTGCGCCTCGTCATTGCCGGCGGGGGCGCGGCGGCAGAAGCGATTGAGCGCGCGATCGAAGCGCGAGCGGTCCACGCCAGGACCGCCGCCCGCCCCGATGGCCTCGGCGAGCCGGCCGCAAGTGCGGGAAACCGTGAGCACCAGGGCGCGCAGGGAGCGGCGGTAGGCGGTGACGGACCCGCGATCCTCGGCGATGGATGCGGCGGTGTCGAGAGAGATTCCCGCCGCGTAGAGGAGGTCGCACTGGCGGATGAGCACGAGCAGGTTCTGTCCGACGTTGCTGATGCCCTGTCGGGACGCCCGATTCTCGAGTGTCCGATCGCGGGCCTCGGCGAGGGAGTTCTCGACGGCGCGCCGTTCGGCCAGGGAAGCGGGATCGGCGCCCAGGCGGGTCTGGAAAAGGGCGGCCAGGGCGCGGTAACATTCGGCGACGGCGTCCATCTGGGGTCCGTAGGGGCGCAAGGGCCAAAGCATCAGCGAGACGAGGGTCGCCCAGATGCCGCCGGTCGCGAGACCGGCGAAGCGAAGCATGGCGTCGCTGGCGTTGCCCGGCGAATTCTGGCTGACGATAAAGGCGATCAGGACAAACAGGCTGGCGCTTTCGGCGACGGCGCCGAAGGCTCCGCAAAGCCCGGTGGAAAAGGCGATGCCGAACAGGGCGATTCCGGCCCAGATGCCGTGCGATGCGGCCAGCACGCCGAAAGCTCCGGAGAGAGCGATGGCGAGCGCGGCCCACAGCATGACGCGGGCGCGTTGCCGGTACGCGCCGCCCGAGTCGAGGAAGGAGACGAACAGGCCACCGACGCCAACCAGAACGCCGGCTTCGGTAAGCCCGATCGCCTGTCCCACGGCCATCGGCGTGACCGCGGCGGCGGTCATGCGGATGCCGGTGGCGGGCTGAAATCCCAGCGCGGTCAGCTTGCGAAACCAGGGATGGGATCGCCCGGAGGCGAGCAGCGCGTCAACCGGCATTCTTCGTTTCAGGACTCTCCAGAACGCGGAGGCGGCGGACGGTCAGCTCATCGATCTCCAGGGTTTTGATGCGGCCCCTGCCCAGGGCCAGGCGGCCGATCGCGAGCGAACCGATGGCAAGCGCTCCGAGGGCAAGGGCGCCCACGGCCATCGCGCCGATTGCCAGCGCTCCGCCGGAAACGGCGCCGGCGGCAACGCGCTTCACCTGATATCGTTCCAGTCCGGTGGTCATGTTTGTGCCTCCAGTGATTTTGAGTAAAGTTCCGCGCCGTTCAGGTCGCGCAAGGTGACGCGCAGTGCGCGGGTTTGCCCATCGATCTCCACTTCGCCGAAGAACTGCAGTCCGGCGCTGGGCGGGAGATTTGCCTGGCCGGGCGGCGGCGCCTTGGAGTAGAGCACCTGCGGTCCGAAGGTGTTGTCCAGAGCCGCGGGTCCAAAAGTTCCGGCGTGGATGGGACCGGAGACGAATTCCCAGAAGGGATCGAAATCGGTGAACTGCGCCTTGCCGGGGTCGTAATAGTGGGCCGCCGTGTAGTGGACGTCGGCGGTGAGCCAGACGGTGTTCCGGATCCGATTCCGCTTCACATACGACAACAGCGAAGCAATCTCCAGTTCGCGGCCGAGCGGCGGACCGTCGCCGTTGGCGCAGTTCTCAAACCGGGGCCGGCCTTCGGAGTCGCGGCCGTCAGGGACAATCAGCCCGACGGGCATGTCCGATGCGATCACCTTCCACACGGCAGTGGATGCTTTCAACTCGCTTTTCAGCCATTCCAGTTGGCCGGCGCCGAGGTAAGCGGTATCTGGACTTTGCTCCGCCTGGCGATTCGCGGTGTTGGGGCCGCGCAGGCTGCGCAGGTCGATGACAAAGACGTCGAGCAGAGGGCCGTAGGCTATGCGCCGGAAGATGCGGGAGGGATCCGCGATGGGCGAATACTCGCGAAAGGCTTTCGCGCCTCGCGCGGCCAGCAAGTGGATGTTCTTTTCGGTGTAGCGCGAGTCGTCGCGCAGATCGCTGCCGGGGGACCAGTTGTTGCGGACTTCGTGATCGTCCCATTGCCAGACCTGGGGGACTTCGGCGTTGAAGCGGCGGATGGCAGCGTCGAGCAGGTTGTAGCGATAGTTGCCGCGGAACTCGTCGAGAGTCTCGGCGACCTTGCTTTTTTCGGCAGTCACGAGGTTCTTCCATATTTTTCCGTCGGGCAGCGCGACCTCGGATTGGATCGGCCCGTCGGCGTAGATGGTATCGCCGGAATGAAGGAAGAAGTCGGGCCGGCGCAGGCGCATGGTTTCGTAGCCTCGGAAGCCGCCGAACTCGGCATTGATGCCCCAGCCTTGTCCGCAGGTGTCGCCCGACCAGAGGAAGCGGATATCGCGTCGGTCGCGGGGAGCGGCCGCAAACGAGCCCTCCAGGGGTGCGCTCAGCGTGCCGTCAGCGAGGCTGCGAAAGCGAATCCGGTAGGGAATTCGCCCGGAGCCTGGGACGGGAATGTGGACGCGAGCGGTGAAGTCGGAATCTTCCAGGGCGTAAGGGCTGTCGACTCGTAGTCCCGCCGGCAGTTCGATTTCCATGCGCGAAGGCCGGTCCGTGCGTGCCCACAGAAGTGCGCCGCGTGGCGAAACATCGCCGGACATCGCGCCCCAGTCGACACGCGGGCGAAGCTTCTCGGAAGGTATTACCGTTGGCGCCTGGCCAAAGAGAGGAGCGGCGGCGGCGCTGGCAAGGAACTTCCTCCGGCTGAGGGGCATGCTTTCAGGTTACGATGCCTGCCGGGGGGCTGATTTTGCGAATTCTGCTGGCGGGAGCGTCCGGCGCGGTGGGACTGGAAGTTCTGCATCAATTGCGGCAGAAGGGCCACTGGATCCGCACGCTTTCGCGATCGGAGAAGAATGGGGCCCGGTTCCGGCGATTCGCGGACGAGACCAGGTTCGCCGATGCTGCGCTGGCGGACGCGGCGGCGGGAGTGTGCGAGGGAATCGACGCGGTGATCTCGTGCCTGGGGGCCAGCGTGAGTCTCGATTCGCCGGAAAAGCGTTCTTACCGGCAGGTGGACACAGCGGCGAACATTCACTTGCTGGAGGACGCGGAAAAGTGGGGCGTGAAGCGCTTCGTCTATGTCTCGGCGCACGTGGAGGAAGGCTATCGCGACACGGCTTACATCCAGGCTCATGAGGATGTGGTGGGGCGGCTGCGAGCGGCGCGGCTGGAGTCGACGGTGGTGCGGCCCACCGGAGTCTTCAGCGCATTTCACGATCTGGTGGCGATGGCGAAGCGCGGATTCGGCGTGACGATCGGACGGGGCGCCGCCCGGACCAACCCGATCCACCAGCGCGATGTCGCGCTGGCGTGCGTGGAAGCGCTGGAGGGCGGCGCGGAAGATGTAGAGGCGGGCGGCCCGGAGGTGTATACGCGGCGGGAGATCGTTGAGTTGGCCTTTGCCTCGGTGAAGCGCAAGCCGAGGATCGTGCGAACGCCGCCCGCGATGTTCCGCCTGGGGTCCCGCGTGTACCGGCGTTTTCACACTCGCAAGGCGGAGCTGTTCGAGTTTGTGGAAGCGGTGGCGACCCACGACTGCATCGCGCCCGCCAGGGGGTCGCTGACGCTTGCCGATTATTTCGCGGCGCTGGCGGCGAAGGACGGGCTTTAGCGGCGCGCCTGCACTTCGTTTCCGGAGGCGCGGCCGGCCTGGAACTCGCGAAGGTTGTCGAGCGTGGTTCGCACAATACCCTGAATCGCCTCGCGCGTGAAGAATCCGTGGTGCGAGGTCACAACGACGTTCGGAAACGTGAGCAGGCGAGCGAACGTATCGTCCTGCAGGACGGCGCCGGAGAGATCCTCGAAGAACAGGCCCTCTTCCTCTTCGTAGACGTCGAGCCCGAGGGCGCCGATCTGGCCGGTTTTCAACCCGTCGATCACCGCGGGCGTGTCCACCAGGCCGCCGCGGCTGGTGTTGATCAGCATGGCGCCGCGCTTCATCTGATCCACGGCAACGCCGTTGATCATGTGGTGGGTCTGCGGCGTAAGCGGGACATGGAGCGTGATGATGTCGCTTTCGGCGAAGAGGCGTGGCAGGGGCACGTATTCCGCACCCAGTTCCTCCACTTGCGGGTTCTTCTGGACGTCGTAAGCAAGCAGGCGGCATCCGAACCCTCGCAGGATACACGCCACCACCGCGCCGATCTTCCCGGTTCCGGCGATTCCCGCGGTCTTGCCGTGCATGTCGAAGCCCATCAGCCCGTCGAGCGCGAAGTTGCCTTCCCGAACCCGGTTGTAGGCCTTGAAGATCTTGCGGTTCAACGACAGCATGAGGGCGACAGCGTGCTCGGCAGGGGCGAAGGGGGAGTATGCGGGAACGCGAACGACAGTGATCCCGTTAGCCTCGGCGGCACGAAGATCGACATTGTTGAACCCGGCGGCGCGCAGGGCCAGCAGCTTGACTCCGCCGCGCGCAAGCTGTTTCAGCACGGGAGCGCCGGCTTCGTCGTTCACGAAGATGCAGACCGCTTCAAAGTCGCGCGCCAAGGGCGCGGTATCGGGAGTCAGGCGAGGTTCGAAGAAGGTGAAGTCGCGGGCGGCCTCGCCGGCCGCTTCCTCGAACAGGGGCCGCTCATAAGGCTTAGCGGAAAAGAACGCAACCTTCATGCTCTATGGAGCATTGGGGGACGTCTTTCGATCCAGTGTTTTGTCATACACCACCCGCCCGTCCACGATTGTGTACAAAACTTCCGTTTTGGGAATCTCGGCGGAAGGGATTTTCAGCAGGTTGCGAGAGAGAACGGCGAGATCGGCCGCTTTGCCGACCTCGATGGAGCCCTTGGATTTCTCCTCGAAGTTGGCGTAGGCGGTGTTCCAGGTGTAGGCTTTCAGCGCTTCCTCGATAGTGATGCGCTCGTCTCCGAACCAGCCTCCGGCGGGTTCGCCCTTCAGCGTCTGCCGCGTAACGGCCGCATATAAGCCGAGCATCGGGTTGATGGGGTATTCCGCGGCAGAGGTGCCCGGCCAATCGGTCCCGAAGCAGAGCAGCGCTCCGGATTTCTGGATAGATCGGAAGGCGTAAGCCGTCCGGCAGCGATCCTTGCCGATGCGCTCCTCCATCCAGCGCATGTCGTCGCTGAGATGGAACGGCTGCACTTCGGCGATGACGTTGAGCTTGCCCAGCCGGGGGAAATCGGAGGGTGCGATCACCTGCGCATGCACCAGCCGGAAGCGGCGGTCGCGTTTGCCGTTGCGGCGATCGAGCTCCTCCAAATAATTCAGCAGGACCTGGTTCGCTTCGTCTCCGATCGCATGAACCGTAAGCTGCAGACCCGCTTTGTCGGCGTCCAGCATGTAGCCGAGGAACTTGCCTTCCTGAAACTCGCCGCGCTCGTTTACCATTAGCGGACGCCAGCGCCCGCGGGTGGAGGGGTCATGAGTGTAGGGCTGCGTGAACCGGGCGGTGGAGGTCCCCATGATGCCGTCGATGTGCCCTTTCAGAGAGCCGAAGCGAATCCAGTCGTCTCCGGCGCCGGTCCTTTGGATGCGAGCGGCAAGCTCGGGCCAGCGATCCAGGGGGTAGCGGTAGTGAACACGGACGGTAAGCTCGCCGCGCTGGCGGAGTTCTTGGTAGATCTCGAGCTGCTCGTCGTCGGACATGTCGCTGATGTTGGTGACACCGAATTTGCGGATTTCGGCCAGCGCATTGCGGGTCTGGGCAAGGCGGCGTGCATGGGACAGGCGGCGAGGCACGCGTTCCAGCAACCTGCGAACGCCTGCGCCGCGCATGCGCCCCTTGCCGAGGAACTCCACCTGCTCGGCTTTGGGGTTGGCGGGGTCCAAACCGAGCGCCTTCATCGCGGCGGCATTGGCGGCGTACTCGGAATCGTCGAACTTGCGGAGGAACATCGGATATTGCGTCGTGATAGTGTCGATCGCATTCATGTCGGGGGCGAAAGGCTCACGCCGTGCGCCGCCCGCCGAACCAACGGTCCACTGATCATAGGCACCCCAGAATCCGCCGGTGATCCACTCGCCTGGCTCCAATCGCGCAGTCACCTCCTTCACGCGCGCCGCGAACTCCTGTTGGGATCCCGTCGCCATGATGTTGAAATCCAGGAACTGCGCGGCGGAGGCGAAGTGGACGTGATTGTCGTTGAAGCCGGGAGTCACGAATGCGCCGCGCAAATCGATAACGCGGGCGCCGGGACCCCGCATCGCCAAAGCGTCGCGATTGGAGCCCACCGCGACGATCTTGCCGCCGCGGATCGCGGTGGCGGTGGCGGATGGCTGGGCGGAGTTGCCGGTCCACAAGACGCCATTGTGCAGGATCAAGTCGGCGGGCTGAGCGAGCAGCAGGTAAGGCAAAAGACCCAAGGCAATACGCATGATTCCGAAATGCTATCACCTGGGTGAGTGGACTAGGCTGAAGGAATGCGACTCCTGATCTGTGCCGCGGTTCTGTTATGGACGCCTGCTCTGGTGGAGGCTCAGGGCAAGGGTAAGGGCAAGGACAAAGGCAACCCGCAGGCGGGCCGGGTGCAGGTGGACATCCGCTTCGGCGCGGCGGAGGTGTCGGCAATTCGAGGCTACTATGCGGGGTCGCCTGGCAAGCTTCCGGGCGCGCTAAGCAAAGGTGACCTTCCGCCGGGCCTGGAGAGGCAACTGGTGCGCAACGGGCAATTGCCGCCGGGACTTCGCAAGAAGCTGCAGCCGTTGCCTCCGGACCTGGATCGCCGCCTGCCGGGAATCTGCGGCGGCTGCCGGCGCGGGGTAGTAGGTCCGTGGGCGGTGCTGATCAACGATGTCACGAACGTGATCTACGACATCATCGACCTGACGCGGCTTTGAGCTACGCGGCGGGTTTCTTGATCATGGGGACGAAGCGGACGGGGATCACCGGTCGGCGGGAAAGTTTTCCGGACCGATCCTTTTCGACGACCACCAGTTCCTGATCGGCGCGTCCGACGGGCGCCACCAGCTTGCCGCCGGGTTTCAGTTGCTCCAGCAGGGCGGACGGAATCTCGGGCGGCGCGGCGGTGAGCACGATGCGGTCGAACGGCGCCTTCTCCGGCCAGCCGGCGTAGCCGTCGCCGTAGCGCACGGTGACGTTGCGGCAACCCTGGCTGTGCAGCAGTTTCGACGAAGACTTCGCCAGTTCTTCCACCACTTCAATGGAGTAGACTTCACCGGCGAGCTGGGACAGCACCGCTGCCTGATAGCCGGAGCCGGTGCCGATCTCGAGCACCCGGTGGTTCCTCTCCACCTCCAGCAATTCGGTCATTAAGGCTACGATGTACGGTTGGGAGATGGTCTGGCCGTGGCCAATCGACAGGGGATGATCCTGGTAGGACAGTTTGCGGTAAGCCTCGGGAACGAACCAATGGCGATTCACCTTTCGCAGGGCAGCGAGGACTTTGGGGTCGCGCATGCCACGAGCCTCGATCTGCTCGCGGATCATCCGCTCCCGTTCCGCCGTCCAATCCTGGGCCCAGAGCCCGAACGCGCTGAAAGCCAAAACCCAGCTCCTCATTGCCTCTCGAATAACTCCGTGTATTGATTCGTGTCCCCGCCGGGGCGTTTTGCCGTTCCCGTGCGGGTGAAGGTCTTGCCGTCGGGCGACACGACGTATTTGGTGCCGCCGACCTGCTGTCCCGCCTTCCGGGTCACGGACAGGAATGTGCGATTATCCACTCTGGTCCAGGAGATACTGTCGTACCGGTCGCTGTCGGCGATGGGGTATTCCTTCCCATCGAACTTGGCCGAGTACGTCATTCCAAGTTCGCGCCCTTCCGCAGTCACACTCTTGGACGTGTAGCGCAGGCCATTAGGTTCCGCATCAATCGTGATCACAAGACTCTTGGGCACTTGTCCGATAGAAAATCGGGACTTGCCTCGTTTCAGCTTCCAGGTTCCGGCGAGTGCGAGGTCGGCGGCGGATGTGGCATAGGCCACAAGAAGGAAGGCGATGATGATGCGGATCACAGGCGTTCTCCTGAAAGGGCAGGTTGCTCTTGCCAGAAGTCTATTAAGTCGGGGGCCAGGGGCGCAAGGAACTCGGGGCCGTCCGTGAAGGCAATCCTTTCGGCATGCAGCGCGTGCCGGCGCAACGGCAGAGCCTGGGCGAGGCGGGGAGTAAAGCCGTGCTCCACGAATTCGAGGTAGAGGCTCTCATCGGGACCGTAGATTTTGTCGCCGGCGATGGGATGCCCGGCCCAGGCGGCATGGACACGGATCTGGTGCATGCGTCCGGTTTCGGGCAGGACGGCGACGAGGGTGTAGCTGGCGCGCGTTTCCAGAGGTTCGAAGACGGTTACGGCTGGTTTGCCGCCGGCGCTGACGGCGCGCCGGGTCTTGACAGCGGCAGCCGGACACAGCCCGATGGGCTCGCGGACCTCGATGCGCCGCTCCAGGCGGCCTTCCAGGATCGCCAGGTAGCGCTTGGAAACCTGCCGCAGTTCGATCTGCTTCTGGAGTCGCGATCCAGCGGTTTTGTTCTTGGCGAACACGACCACGCCGCTGGTTTCGCGGTCCAGGCGGGAGGGCATATGGAGCACGTCCAAGCCGCGGAACTCGCGCGCGGCGCCGATGAGGCTGGATCGCGGCCCGCGCTTCGAGGGATGGCAAACCACGCCTCCCGGCTTGTCGATCGCCAGAAGATCGCTGTCTTCGTACAGAACCCAGGACTCGAACTCCGCGGGCGCGATCTCGAATCCCCAGTGCGTCTCCGGCATCCTTCTAAGAGTGCAGCACAAAAGGGAGAATAGAATCATGACCGAAGTGGCGACGTTGGCGGGCGGGTGCTTCTGGTGCCTGGAAGCCGTGTTTGACGAAATGGACGGAGTGTCGTCCGTGGAATCGGGCTACATGGGCGGGCATGTCCCGAATCCCACGTATCAACAGGTGTGCGGAGGGGGCACGGGGCATGCCGAGGTAGTCCAGGTGACCTTCGATCCGGCGGTGACCTCGTTTCGCGAATTGTTGGACGTCTTCTTCGCGATCCACGACCCCACGACGCTGAACCGCCAGGGCAACGACATTGGCACGCAGTACCGCTCGGCGATATTCTTCCATTCCGAAGAGCAGGAGCGCGAGGCTCGAGCGGCGATCGCCGAGGTGGAGAGGGAAATCGGGGAGAAGGTGGTCACCGAGGTGACGCCCGCGGAGAAGTTCTATGTCGCCGAGGACTACCATCAGGAATACTTCGCGAACAACCCGAACCAGCCGTACTGCAGCTTCGTGGTTTCGCCCAAGGTGGCGAAGTTCCGCAAGAAGTTCGCGGCCAAGAGAAAGGCGCTGGCGGGATGAAGCGGCTGACCACATTGCTGTTCAGCGCGCTGGTCTTGCTGGCGGAGCAGGACCCGCGTGTGGGCGTATGGAAGCTGGATGTGGCGGAATCGCGTTTTCGCCCAGGACCGGCGCCGAAGTCGGAAACCGTCACGGTGACGCAGGAAGGCGATTGGATCGTCACCAGGTCCGAGGGGGTGGAGGCGGACGGGAGCAAGTTCTCGCACTCCAAGCGCTACAAGCGGGACGGCAAGGAGCATAAGATCTCGAGCCCGGAGTACGACACCTTCCAGGTGATGGTCCGCACGCCCTACGATTCCGACGCGCTGTATCGCAAGAAGGGGAAGGTGATGCTTTCCGGCCGCAGTGTGGTGTCGCCGGACCGGCGTACCTGGACACTGATCACCACTGGCATGGACGGGAAGCACAAGCCCGTGGCGAACCGGATCGTGTACCGGCGCGCCGATTCGATACGATAGTCGGTTCCATGAAAACAGCACTTGCTTTCGCACTCACTGCTCTCGCGGCTCTCGGACAGCGTCAACCGGACTGGGCCAAGGTGGAGGCGGAGACGCTCCAGCACTTCCAGGCGCTGGTGCGGTTCGACACTCAGAATCCTCCCGGCAACGAGACCGTCGCGTGCGAGTACATCAAGAAGGTTTTTGACGCGGAGGGCATTCCGGCCAAGATCGTGGGGCTGGAAGCGTCGCGTGGGAACGTGATCGCGCGGCTGAAGGGCAATGGATCCAAAAAGCCGCTGCTGATCATGGGGCACACCGATGTGGTGAAAGTGGACCCCGCCAAGTGGAAGCATCCGCCGTTCGGGGCGGTCCGCGAGGGCGGCTACATTTACGGCCGCGGCACGGTGGACGACAAAGACAACCTGGTAGCGGCGATGATGACCATGATCCTGTTGAAGCGGCTGAACGTGCCGCTGAGCCGCGATGTCATTTTCGTGGCCGAGGCGGGCGAAGAGGCGTCCACCCGGGTGGGTATTGAGTATCTGGTGAACAATCACTGGCCGGAGATCGAGGCGGAAATCTGCCTGGCGGAAGGCGGCAGCGTCGTGCGCCGCAACGGGCAGGTGCGGTTCGCGTCGGTGCAAACGGCGGAGAAGATCCCAAACGGGATCCGGCTGGTTGCCAAGGGACCGGCGGGGCATGGTTCGCGGCCGCTGCGCACGAACGCGGTGGTGCGGCTGTCGCGCGCGGTGGAGAAAGTGGCAATGTGGAATCCGCCCATGCGCCTGAACGATACAACCCGCTACTACTTCGAACGGCTGGCGACGATATCGACGCCGGAGGAGGCGGCCCGCTACACCGGCATTCTGGATCCGCAAAAGGCGCCGGCGATCACCGAGTACTTTGCCGTGAATGAGCCTGGCCACTATTCCATGCTGCGGACCTCGATTTCGCCGACGATGATTCGCGGCGGATATCAGATCAACGTGATCCCGTCGGAGGCGGAGGCGACGCTGGACGTGCGCGCGCTTCCCGACGAGGACATGCAGAAGTTCCGGGAGATGGTGCAGCAGGTGATCAACGATCCGCAGGTGGAGGTGGTGGCGGAGAGCCGCAACCAGCGGCCGAAAGCGCCGGCGTCCCAACTTGCCAACGAAGTGTTCCGGACGCTGGAGGCGGCGAATCGCAAGCACTACGGCGCGGTCACGCTGCCGCAGATGTCCACCGGCGCGACGGACATGGCGTTCCTGCGGGCCAAGGGCGTGCAGTGTTATGGGATCGGGGCGATGGTGGACGAGGAGGACGGACCAAAGGGCTACGGGGCGCACTCCGACCAGGAGCGCATTCTGGAATCTTCGCTGCACCAGTTTGTGCGGTTCAACTGGGACGTGACCACCGCGATCGCCAAGTAATCAACCGCAGCGTTTCGCCCAGGATTCGATCTGGCGCGTGAGCCCGTCGCGGACGTTCAGGTAACCCGGATCCTCGTAGCGATTCACGCGTTCCGCCGCGTCGGCGCGGAGGTCGTACAGTTCGGAGCCTCCGGACGTACGCAAAATCAGCTTGTAACGATTGTCGCGTGCCATGCGAGCGTCGCCCAAGGCGGCAAAGGCGATCCCCTGCCAAGGGTTCTTGCGGTCCAGAGGCCGGTTCCGCAGCATGGTGAGATAGCTTCGTCCACACAAGCCGGGGGGCACCGGAGCACCCGCGGCCTCGCACAAGGTCGGGAAAACATCGGCGTGACTCACCACCTCGGGGCGGACGGCCTGCACCGGAATGCGCCCGGGCCAGCTCCAGATCGCGGGTGTGTGGACCGCGGGCTCGAACAGGTTTGGCGGTTCCGATCCCATCGCGTCGCTCCACAGCCCATTGCGTCCCAGATGCGAGCCGTTGGCGGATGTAAAGAGCAGCAGGGTCTCCAATGCCAACCCGCCGGAGCGCAGTGCCTGCAGCACTTCCGCGATCTGGCTGTCGACGTAGGAAAGCATGGCAGCCGCGGAGCGCAGGTGCTCCACGATGCCATTGAAGCGTTCGCGATCCTTGCGGGCCAGATTGGCCGAGGCTCGCGACCAGCCGATCGCGTCGAAGGTTTCCTTGGCGTAGCGGTCGCGGTGCTTCGCGGGGATGGTGGAGAGCGGTTCGGCCACGTTGGGATAGGTCACGGTGAGCGCGAAGGGGCGGCCCGCTTTTTGCTGCTTGAGAAACTCGACCGCTTTCGCGGTGATCGCTTCCGGGGGGACGGAGACAGCGGTTTCGACCCGGTAATCGCGGCGGAACAAGTGGGCCGCGATGGTGGCCGCGTCCTCGCTCGGCTTCATCTGCATCGGGGAACGGCCGGTAAGCAGGCACGGCGTCCCGGAAGCGGCTGAAGGGCTGAGGCTGAAGCTGTTCAGAAACCGCAATCCCGCGCGCGCGATTTCGTCGATCCCGGGCGTGGCGAAGGTCTGGTTGCCGTAGCATCCCGGCATCCACGCGCCCACGCCCTCGGCGACAATCACCACCACGTTGGGCGGCGCCGCGTTGGCCTGCGCCAGCAGCGGCGCGCTCATCGCGCCCAGGAACTCTCGGCGCCGGAACTTATAGGACATCAGCAAATCCTCGTTTCAGATGCCGGAAGAACAAGCCTCCGGCGACAAACATCCCGATGGAGAAGGCCGCCACCATCGCCAGCTCTTCCCAGCGCGGCCACGCGGTGGTCAGGATTCGCTCGCGATACGCGGTCACCACGTAAGCCATCGGATTCCATCTCACCAGGAAGCGGAACTGCTCCGGAATCTGCTCCGCGTTTAAGAAGATCGGAGTAATCCAGAACCACAGCGTCATGGCCACGCTGAGCACCTGCGTGGTGTCGCGGATGTACACCTGCAAGCTGGAGACAATCCACGCCAGGCCCACGGCAAACAGTCCGGTGAACAGCATGTACACAGGGAGCCAGACAATCATGGGGGAGACAAAGCCGAGCGTCAGCAGCACCGCGACCGTCACCAGAATCAGGCCGATCAGGTGATGGATCAGGGAACTGAGGAAGATGGAAACCGGAAGGATTTCCGACGGGAACACGGTCTTGGTGATCAGGTTCGACTGCTCCACCAGCACGCCGGCGGAGCGAACGGTGGTTTCCTGGAACAGCAGCCAGGGGAGGAATCCGGCGAAGAGGAACAGCGTATAGTTCTCGGTGACCGATCCGCGCGGCAGGACCACGCCCAGGCAGATCTGGAAAACGAAGGTCCAACTGGCCAGCAACACCAGCGGATGGATGACGCCCCACAACCAGCCGGCGGCGGAGCCCACGAAGCGCTGCCGGAAGTCGCGGCGCACCAGTTGGTAGAGCAGGGCTCGCCGCTCCACCAGATTTTTCAGAAACAGGGATCCGGGAACTGCCATCTGGGGTGACTTTTCAGTGTACCGTCAGGCGAAAGGGCTTAGGCAACGGCGTTGCTGGATTCGCTTTCTGTTCGCTACAGCAAAGGCTCGATGGCTTGCGCCGTTTTTCTGTAATCTGTCACACTCATGACAAGCATGCGGATTCGTGTCGCCGGTCTGGCGCTCCTGCTGACCTCCGCCTTTGCGGCCGGCGATGGTCCATCCGCCACACGCCTGACGTACGGGGTGGAGTGGCGTTTGATCCGGGCGGGCACGGTGCACCTGAGCATGCAGCCTGCGCCGGGGGCCGACCTGAAGTGGCGATCCGAGCTGCGGGTGGAATCCTCCGGAATCGTGTCCGCGCTGTACAAAGTGCAGGATCGCTATGCCGGCAACTACGATAAGGCGTTCTGCCAGGTGGACAGCCTGCTGATCGCCATCGAGGGCCGCCGTCACCGCGAGACGCGGATCAGCGTGCAACCCGATCAGAAGAAGGCGCAGTACCTGGAGAAGGACGTCAAGACCGGCGCCACGGTGCGCGCCGGCGATCTGGCCGTTCCGGAGTGCGTGCATGACATACCCGCCGCGCTGGCACGACTTCGACAGACGAAGATCGAAGTCGGCAAGTCGGCGGAGTTGCCGGTGACCGACGGCAAGAAGTTCGCGATGGTGAAGCTGGAGGCGCTGGAGAAGCAGACGATCAAGGTCCCGGCGGGATCTTTCAACACCATCCGCCACGAAGTGCACATCTTCAACGGAGTGATCTACGAACGCGCGGCCCGGCTGGAGGTTTGGCTTTCCGATGACGCGCGCCGGTTGCCGGTGCAGATCAAGATCCGGGCCGCGTTCCCCATCGGAACCATCACCTTGGCGCTCGAGAAGGAGGGGGTTTGAGGCTGGGCGCGTTGCTGGCAGCGGTGGCGATCGCCGCGGTTGCCCAGCCGGAGCGGCGACTGCCTCCGGCGGAAGTAAACAGCCTGACGCTGCGGATGGTGCAGTTGATGGAATCGACCGCGATCGCCGTGCCGGAGTTGGTGCGAACGTCCACCCCGGTGTTGGAGAACGTTCGCCAGGCGCGCGGCAATCTGGTCCGCCGGCCGGATCATTCCGGGTTCACGCACGACATGCTGACGCATTCGCGGGCTTACCTGGTGCTTGCCGATGCGATGCCCAAGCCGTTCCCGTTTCCAGAGGAGGCGCGGCGCCAGTTCGCGGAGCTGCGGGACGCCACCGCCCGGCTGGAGGCTCACTTCCGCGCCCTGCTGGAGCGAAAGGAAGCAGACCTGCGGTCGCCGGACCCGAATCAGACGTCCCGCTATCGCGAGGACAATCAGAAGCTGGGTGCGCCCCGTCCCGAACTTCCGCGGGTGGTATTCCTGGGCGACAGCATCACCGATTACTGGCGGTTGAACGAGTATTTTCCCGGCCGGGATTTCGTGAATCGCGGGATCGCCGGACAAACCACGACGCAGATGCTCGCGCGGTTTAAGGCCGATGTCCTGGACCTGAGGCCGGCGGCGGTGGTGATCCTGGGCGGGACCAACGACCTGGCGCGCGGGATTCCCATCGCCGAGACGGCAGACAACATTCAGATGATGTCGGACCTGGCGCGGTCCCACGGCGGCATCAAGGTGATCATCGCATCGGTTCTCCCGATAAGCGATCACCACCGCGCGGTGGATCCGAACTGGGAGCGGACGCCCGCGAGGCCACTGGGGAAGATCCGCGCCTTGAATGACTTGCTGAAAGCGGCGGCGATCCGGGACGGGCACGCGTGGGTGGATTACCACTCCGCGGCCGCCGGCTCGGACGGTCAATTAAAAGCGGAACTGGCGGACGACGGGCTGCATCCCAATGCTCAGGGTTACCGCCTGATGGCGCCGCTGGTTTTGGAGGCGATCGACCGGGTGGCGCCGCCCGCCGTTCCGAAGGGAAAGAAGCGAAAGTAATTTCGCGAGACAATAAAACTAGTGTTTCGATTCGCCCGTATCCTGGTTTGTGCCGCCCTATGCGCCGGCTTGCTTCCGGCGCAGGTGAAGCTGACTGTTGAACAGATTTTCACCTTCATCCGGTCTTCCATCCAGTTGAAGCATGAGGATCGGAGGGTGGCGGATTACTTGAAGAAGGTCCAGCTCTCGCAGCGGCTGGATGAACGGACCATCGAGGAGTTGCAGGGCATGGGAGCGGGTCCGCGCACGGTGGAGGCGCTGCGGGCGCTGGCGGCCGGCTCCTCGGGGCTTCCCGCTCCGGCGCCCGCGGTAGCGAAGCCGGAGGCCGCGCCGGCGATTCCTCCGCCGTCCGCCGAGGAGCAGGAGCGCGTGCTGGGCGAGGCTCGCGACTACGCGCTGAATTACACCCGCCGCCTGCCGGACTTCCTTTGCGTGCAGGTGACCCGCCGCTACATCGACCCCTCGGGTCTCGAATTCTGGCAGCGGCAGGACGTGATCACGGAACGGCTCAGCTACTCCGACGGTCACGAGAAGTACGACGTGATCCTGATCAACGGGCAGCCGGTGACCCATATCAAGCATGAGCAGCTCGGGGGGGCTACTTCCTCGGGCGAATTTGGCTCCATGCTGAAGGAGATCTTCGAACCGGAAACCGGGACGGAATTCGGGTGGGAACGCTGGGCCACGCTGCGCAAGCGCCGCATGCACGTCTACGCCTACCGGGTGCCGCAGTCGCGATCCAAGTACCGCATCACCTACGCCAACCGCGATTCCATCATCACCGGGTATCGCGGGCTCCTCTATATCGATCGCGACACCAATCAGGTGATGCGCATTCTGCTGCAAGCGGAAAATCTGCCGCCGTCGTTCCCGATCCAGCAGGTGGCGCTCGATTTGAACTACGACTACACGGACATCAGCGGGCAGAAGTTTCTGCTGCCGTTGAAGGCCGAACTGCGGTCGCGCGAAGGCAGGCTGCTGGTGCGCAACGAGGTCGAATTCCGGATGTACCGCAAGTTCGGCACGGAGACGTCGATCACGTTCGAGCCCGAGCCGATTCCAGAGGAAGCGACGAAGGAGCAGCCTCCCGCCCCCGCGCCTCCGCCGGTGAAGAAGAAGCAGTAGCGACCCTCAGCGCCCGAGAAATCTCTCGATTGTGTCCAGCGTTCGCTCGGCGAATTGAAGATTTTCGCGCGCGCCGCTGACGTCGCCGGCGCGAATCGACTGCATGGCCTCCGACATCAGGTAGTCGAGCCGGGTGGAGGCTTCGCGAATATCCGCGCGCAGTCCCAGGCCGCCCATCTGCGCCTGCAGGTTTTGCACACCCGCCTTCGCAGTTCCCGCTCGAATGGAAAGCAGGTTGAATTGCTTGCGCAACTCGCCGAGCGCGGCGGAGTTGTCCGGGGGCGCGGCCGGCTGAGATGGCGAGGACGCCGCGCGATTCAGGACATTCTGCGGCTCCGGAGCGGGGCGCGCCGCCACGGGAGCGGGTGTCGCGGCCAGCGCGGGCGTTCGCTGCGCGTTGACGGGGGCGGACTGGTTCGCCGCCGGAGCGGCGTTGCGCGGGCTTGCCTGAGGCGCGGGTTCGGGGGACCGGACCGGTTCGGCGACCACGGGCTCGGGCTTTGCCGGTTCCGGATTCGCAGCTTGCGCCGGCGCCGGATCCGGGGTAGCAGCGGGTTGAGCCGGGGGTTGTGCCGCTGGTTCCGCGGGCTGGACCGCCGCGGGTGACTGCGTGCTATCGGCGCGCGCTCCCAGGAACTTGGGCGCCTGGGTGATCGCCAGCGCCAGAACGCCGATGGTCGCCACGCTGCCCAAAGCCATGTACAATCCGCGGCGGCTGTTGTACGGCCGCGACTCCGGGATGTTGTCCGCAACGTAGGGGGCGGGGGCGGGCAGAGTCTGATCGTAAACCGGCGCGGCGGCGGGAACCGAGCCAATGCTGATCAGGGCATTGCGAAACGCGGCGGCGCTCTGGAACCGCTCCGCCGGATCCTTGGCAATCGACATCAGGATCACGTCGTTCAAGGCTGCCGGAACGCGCGGATCGCGGTGCACGGGCGGGATCGGCGTCTGCTGCAGGTGCGCCGCCATGATCGAATAATCGCTGTCGCCCTGGAAGGGCCGGGACCCGGTCACTAGTTCGTAAAGCGAGATGCCGAGCGAATACAAATCGCTGCGGGTGTCGAAATCGCCGCCCCGGATCTGCTCCGGAGACATGTAGTAAAGCGATCCCACCGTGGTGCCGGTTTGCGTCAGCTTGCGGTCCCCCGAAAGCTTGGCGATGCCGAAATCCATCAGCTTCACCTGGCCGGAGGGGGTCAGCATCATGTTCGGCGGCTTGATGTCGCGATGCACGATACCCCGCTCATGCGCGTAGGCAAGCGCGTCCAGAACCTGGGCAATGTAGTTGATCGCTTCATCGGGCGGGATTGGACCGCTGGCCGCCAACTGGTCCAGCGTGACGCCCTCCACGAACTCCATCAACATCAGCAGTTGATTGTTGATGCGCAGCGCGGTGTGCAAGCCGGCGATATTCGGATGATCCAGGCTGGCCTGGAGCTTGATTTCGCGCAGGAAGCGATCCGCCAGGTCGGCGTTGCCCTCCAGATTGGGCAGCAGCACCTTCATCGCCTCGATGCGGTCGGACAGGACGTTGCGGACCTGGTAAACCTTGCCCATCCCGCCGGCGCCCAGCACCTTCACGATCTGGTAATCGCCGATCTGATCGCCTACCTGGAATGACATATTGCGCTTCCTTTCGCGTACTGCGGCTATTGCGGCTGGGCGGGGGTCTTGACGCGGTCGCCTACCTTGGGCGTGCCGGAGCCTTCGTAGGTGCCCACCGCGGAGGTGTCTTCCACTTCGGTCACGGTCATCATGCCGAGCATCGAATCCAAGCGGCGGAGCACGCGGCCGGTGGCCGGGTCCTTGATCTCACGGCCGGTCTGGCGCACTTCGAGGCGCATCCCCTTGGTGACGCCGGATCGCGAGCCGACGTTAATCACCAGAGTGGAGCCGGACACATCGGCGATCAGGCCGTCCACGCTGATGGCGCGGGTCGGCAGGCGGGAGGCGTTCGCATCCAACTGCGTCGCCACCTGGGCCACGGCCTTGTTCACGGCTTCCCCGATGATGGTGTTTCCGAAGTTGGACGAGGACATGTCGATTGCGCCGCCGCCGTAGCCTCCGACGCCCCAGCCGGAGCCGCTGCTGGAGAGGCCCGAACGCTCGGACTCGCCCTTGCCTTCGACGGAGGCCAGGATCTCGGCGGTATCCACGTTGATCATGCGGGCGGTGACGCCGACCACGGCCTTGGCTTTCTTGACGCCCAGGCCGCCCGCGCCGAACCCGCCGAGGCGTCCGCCGAATCCGCCCACGCCGGTGTTGCGGTCGTCCCGGCCGAACTGGGTGATGGATCCCACGATGATGGTGTCGACGCCGAGGATGCGGCCCAGCTTGGCCGCAGTGTTCGAATCCGCCCGGTCGGAGTTGGAGAAGTTCTGCTCGGCCATGATCTTGTCCAGCGCTTTCCGCTCGATCACGCTGTAGACCTGGGTTCCCACCAGCTTATTCACCAGGATGTCGGCGATGCCCTTGCCGATATCGATGTTGGCGCCGAAAACGCTGGCGATGTTGCCTTGCACCGTGCCGAACTCGAAGTTCAACACGGCCACGCGTTTCTTGGCCGGCTGCTGGGCCCAGCAGGAAGAGGCGAGAAGGATTCCCGCGCTGAAGATTGCAAGCCTGTTCATACGATAAGCTCCTCGATTCACGAATCCCATTATATGTGCGGCAAAAGGCAAGTGGGCTCGCACGGATACGCGCGAAACCGGGGCCCAAAGGCTCATCGGGGTGGACGCCGTGCGATTTAGGGCCGGTTCCGGACGAAATCTGGTACTATCGGGAGAAGTGGCTGAATCTGGAGGTAAGCCGCTCGTGTCTTCGTTGACCAGCAACTGAATGTTTCCACCAAGAGGCTTTCACCCCCGCCGCCCGCGTATCCGGGAGAACGTAAATGAAGCGATTCGCGCCCGCGAAGTGCGCGCTGTGTTCCCGGATGGTTCCGTCGAGATCATGCCCACTCCCGCCGCGGTCCGCAAGGCGCAGGAGCTGGGACTCGATCTGATCCTGATCGCGCCCACCGCCGAGCCCCCTGTCGCCAAGGCGATGGATTACGGCCAGTGGCAGTACGAGAACAAGAAGAAACAGCACGAAGCCAAGAAGAAGCAGCACGTGATTCTGGTGAAGGAGCTGAAGTTCCGCCCCAACACCGACGACCACGATTACGACTTCAAGCGCAACCACGCCATCCGCTTCCTGAAGGAAGGGAATCGCGTGAAGGCGGTGGTGCAGTTCCGCGGGCGCGAGATCGCCCACGTGGATCTGGGGCAGAAACTGCTGGCGCGCTTCGCCGAGGATTTAAAAGAGGTGGGCCAGGTGGAAGGCCAGCCGCGGCTGGAAGGTCGCAACTTCCACGTGATCATCAGCCCGGTGAAAACGGCAATTCCAAAGAAGGAAGAGAAGCCGAAGCCTCCCGCGGGGGCGGCCGGACCGGCGCCGCAGTAACTCAGTCGGCGAATCCCAGGGGAAGCCGCGCCGCCGTGCGCGACAGCCAGGCGTCCAGGCCCTTCGGCCTCCAGCGGAAGAACAGGCGATAACCCGCCAGCAATCCGGCGTATGCGCTAAGCAGGATCACGAAGCGGATCCTGCGATTGCCCGGACCCGCGAAAATCACCAGTGCAGCCGGGGCCAGCGCGAACGCCATCCAGGCCAGGATCGCGAAAGCGCCCTGCAGCGCGGCCACCACTCCGGGGCTGGGGCGCCGCACCCGCAGCAGGATCCAGCGGGTCAGCAGCGATATCAATTCGCCGCAGGCCCAGCTCAGATAACCGTACACAAATCCGGCGATGATGGCCAGGGGCACGCCCAGCAGCAGTTGCGCCGTTGCATCAAACACGGTGCCTCTTAGTAGAACAGGTATTTCCGCCAGCGGTCGTCGCTCTTGGCGAGCATCCGCATCAGGTGCCTGCTGGTATGGAGGCTGAAGGGCTTGGGAACTTTCGCCAGGCGCATATTGGCTTCATCCGGGGTCCGGCTGCCCTTCCGGTTGTTGCAGGGATGGCAGCAGGCCACCAGGTTTTCCCAAGTGGTTTCGCCGCCGCGGGAACGCGGCACCACGTGGTCGAGCGTCAACTCGGAAGAAGCCAGAGGCTTGTGGCAGTACTGGCAGGTGTAGCGGTCCCGCATCAGGATGTTCTTGCGCGAGAGCGCGCGGCTCTGGTGCGGAATCCGGCGATACTCCAGCAGCCGGATCACGGAAGGAACCTCGAAATGATTGCGGGAGGAGTGGACGCGGTAGGTTGCGTGCTCCTCCGCGGAGGCGACGCCCTTCAGCACCAGCACCAGGGCGCGGCGCACGGCACAGACGTTGATCGGCTCGTAGCTGGCGTTCAGCACCAGAACCGGACGGTGCAAACGGTCGAGAGCGGTCATCCCGGAATACCCTCCAAGGCGGCTGCGCCCGCGGCGGCTTGCGGCCGCGGAGTTCGAATGTGGACCGTGTCCGCCCGGCGATCGGCGCGGGCGAGGGTCAGAACCGTGACGTGGGCGGCGCCCGCCCGTTTCAGCGCGGCTGCCGCCGCGGCGGCGGTAGCGCCGGTGGTGAATACGTCATCCACCAGCAGGATCGACTTGCCGCGAACCTGTTCTGGAGCGCGGACCGCGAATGCGCCCCGCAGGTTCCTGCGACGGGCCGCGGCGGTGGAGCCTGCCTGGGACGGGGTCGCCTTGCGGCGGCGCAGCAGGCGCAGCATGCGTACGCCGAGATGCCGTTGCAATTCCGCCCCCAGCATCTCGGACTGGTTGAAGCCACGCTTCCAACGGCGGGTCCAGTGCAGGGGTACGGAAACGATGGCGTCGTACGATTGCTGCCGGGGGCACGCCTCCGCCAGCCAAACGCCTAAGGGTCCCACCAGGCTGCGGATTCCGGCGTACTTGAACAGATGGATCAGCTCGCGCAGCCGTCCCTGATAGGCGCCGAGGGAGTAGACGCCGTCGAAGGGCCGTTCGCCACTGGCGCAAAGCCGGCAGCGGCCTTCGTCATCGAGCGGGAAAGCCGTCAGGAACGGGGTATGGCATTCCTTGCAGAAGAACTCCGCTTCGACCGGCTCGGGCGCGGACATGCAAGCTGCGCATACAGGAATTCTGGAGATTTCGGTGAGGGGTTGCGAACAGACGCGGCAATCTTCGGGGAATAACCGGCCCACCAGGGCGCGCGCGATCTTTCGTGCGGCAAGCGTAACCGCTGCTGGCCACTGGCTCGAAAGATGGCAACTAGGGAAGGCTCACCTCCGCCTCTTCCTCTTCAGTCTAGCATCGTCGTGGCCGCGGCGGCCGAGTGCTCCGATACCGGACTTGCCGAACATTCTAGCAGCATCCTGTTACGGCCGGGTGAACCCTCCGCCGGCTCGCGGGCGGTACAATCGGGTTGCCCACATGATCCGCAAACGCCTGGACTGGACTCCGAAAGACCGCCAATATCATCTGGGCGACCGGACTGTGATTATCGGAGTTCTCAACGTCACTCCCGATTCGTTCTCCGACGGCGGGCGTTTCGATGATCCCGACCGTGCGTTCGCCCACGCCATTCAGTTGGAGGAAGCGGGCGCCGATATTATCGACATCGGCGCGGAATCCACCCGGCCGGGCTCCGCGCGGGTCTCGGAAGCGGAGGAGCTTCGCCGGCTGGTGCCGGTATTGAAGCGGCTGCGAGGCAAGCTCGGCGTGGCCATTTCCGTGGACACCTATAAAGCCGCGGTGGCCGAAAAGGCGCTCTCGCTCGGCGTGGAAATCATCAACGACCCAAGCGGGCTGACGTTCGATCCGGACCTGGCGAGAGTGGCGACGCAAGGGGACGCCGGGCTGATCCTGAACCACATGCGAGGAACGCCGGACACCTGGGCGAAGCTGCCGGCGTTGAAGGATCCGGCGCAAACCATCGCCAGGGATCTGGACGCCAGCGTCAACCGCGCCCGGCGGGCGGGAGTGGGCAAGCATCGGATCGCGGTGGACCCGGGGCTCGGATTCGGCAAGCGCAAGGAGCAGAACAGCGAAATCCTGGCGAAGCTGGGAGTCATCGCGCAGTTGGACTACCCCTTGCTGGTGGGACCCTCGCGCAAGCAGTTCATCGCGCAGGGGACAGCGGAGGAGACCGAATTCGCCACCGCGGCGGCCGTGACCGCGGCGATCCTGAACGGCGCGCACATGATCCGGGTCCACGACGTGAAGTCGATGGCGGCGGCGGTGCGCGTGGCGGACGAAATCGCCCGCCGCCGCGAAGACTAAGCCTATTTGGCGGGCTTCTTCTTGTCGTTCGGAATTTCCAGGTTGTTGGTCACGGCAAACACGCCGGGAACCGCGTTGGCCTGAATCTCCGCGATGGAGCGATCCATCTCGTTATCCACAACCCCGGTCAGGGTCACGTTGCCGTTCTTCACGATGATGTGAATCGGGTGGAAGCCGATCGGCGGATCGTTGGTGATGCCGCCCGCCCGCTGTGCCAGGGTGCCGAACACCGGGCTGCCGCGATTGGGGTTGTAGCGCTGCAGCACCGTGTTGCCGTAAATGGCGATGTACACCCGGGTGCGGATATTGTCGTCGTTTGGCGACAGCGGCAGAACTTCGATCTGGTTCACCACTTCGGTGACGCCGGGGACGTTCTTGGTTACCTGTTCCGCGCTGCTTTTGAGAATCGGTCGCGAGGCGTATCCGCGAAGGATTACCGTGCTTCCCTTGATGCCGAAGCGCAGGTCATCAAACACTCCGTATTGCGGAATCCGGACCAGTTCTTTCTGCACTCCGCGGGCGATCTTCACCACCCGGTCATAATCCGCCTTGGGCATGTCCGGCTGAGGCGCGTCCTGCTTCTTCGCCTCTTGAGCGCTTAAGGTAACGGCCGAAAAGGCGATTACCGGCAGCCACATCCATCTGGTGGTCATGCTTCCTCCTATCCCTGACCCGATCATAACTTAGCGACGGGTCTGCAACGCATCCCGGCGGGCTCGCAAGGTATAGCCCGCCACAGTGAGGGGCGGAGAAACGGGAGGATAGTGCGTTTCGATCCAGGATTCCAGCTCCGTGAAGCGATTGTCCAGCGATCCGGCGGAAGGGAACACCCGCAGGAATTCCTCGCGGGGCACCGGCAGGTACAGAATCCATCGCGGGGGATCGCGGCGCAGTGATTCGAGCGCGGATTGCTCTTCCGCCTTGCCCATCATTCCTGGCGCGAGATAAGAGAACCGCGTCGGATTCCTGGCCTGGGTTAGGAAGTACAGCAGCGGGAGGTACGGGTGGACGAAGAGCGTGTCCCCGGGGCGGACGCGCTGCAACAGGTCCGCGACCGCCGGGGCGGAGTCGCGCGCCACACGGATGCCGTCCACCGGCGAATCTACAGCGACATCGCCCGAAAGCTCATTGCGGTAGTTCAGCAGGAAGACCGCGGCGAAGACGGTGAAACCCGCGGCCGTGAAAAACTGCGCGCGCCGAGGCAGGGCAACGGCGGCAAGCGCCCCGGTGAGCGCGTAACCCAGCGGCGCGACGAATGCCAGATGCATGACGTCGGCTCGCGGCAGGCAGGAGATTACGAAGGCGGCCATGCAGCCGAGCAGGTACAGCACCTCCGGCTCCAGCGCGCGCCGCCGGATCCAGCGCACTCCCCAGCCGCACGCAGCGGCGAGGGGAAGCGCCGCGGGCAGCGCGATGCAGAACACCAGTGCTCCCCGCAGTGCCAGTTCCCATCCGGACGCTCCCTCGAATAATGCCGGATAGCCCCCGATGATCGACCCGTAGGGCATCACGTTGACGCCCGAGTAATGCGTCCGCAGCCACTGCATCTGATCCAGGAAGCCGCTCCAGATCCCCGCGGCGGCCATGTAGCCGATGGCGGCGAATCCCGCGGCCCACGCCCCGCCGGCGAAAAACCACGCGCCGCGCCAGTCTCGCGCGATCGCCAGCCAGACCCCGGTGACCGCCGCAACGCCCGCCACCGAAGGCGTCACTACGGCGGCGAAGACTGCCAACGCCCCACTGGCGATGCGCCAGCGGCCGCCAATCATCGCCGCCGCGATCGAGCCCAGCGCCAGCGCGGCGCTGTCCCAACGGTGGGCGGAGGTGAGCAGCGTAGGATTCGACGCCTGGAATGCGAAGAACAGGAAAGTTATCCACCACGCCGTGGGTCGGGTGGAAATGCGCCGCGTAATCCAGAACAGCAGCGCGCACTGCAGGGCAAAGTCGAGAATCACCACCAGGCGCGCGGATCGCATCGACAGGCCGAGAGCGCGGAACGCGAGCTCTTGCAGCCAGTACCCGCCTGGGCTCATGTAGCCGAAGAAGTCGACGTACAGGCGGCTTCCTGCAGCCATGCGTTGCGCCGCCTCCAGAATGATGCCTTCATCGTTGGTGAACACCAGGCGGTTTCCGTGGACCGCAAGCAGTATCGCCGCCACCGCGGCGAAGATCAGCCAGGGTTCCAGACGGCGCATCATCGGGGTTTGGACCAGACGCCCAGCACGGACTTGCCGACGCGGCCGAACAGGAGTGGATCAAGGAAACGTGACGGTGGAACAAGAAACCGGTCCCAAGCCAGGATCTGAGCCTCGCTCGGATGCGCGCTTTGGAGGAGCAGCCGGTTTCCCAGGCTCGCGAGCAGGCCGGCGGCGTCCAGGTAGACGAGCTTACGCAACTCGAGTTCCGGCGGGATCACCGCCCGCAGGGAGCCTCGCGTGTAACGGCGGTAGTGGCCCACCGCGGTGTCGAAGGGCGTGAACAGGAACGGGTGCGCGGGCGCCAGCACGATGAGCGATCCGCCCGGATTGAGATTGCGGGAGGCAAGTCGCGCCTCCGCCCGGTCATCGGCAATGTGCTCCAACACGTCGATGTAGAGAATCGTGTCGAACCGCTCGTCCAGGGAAGCGAGGGTGCCGACGTGCGAGCGGTGCCTCGGCCCCGTCTCGATCCGCGAGGCCAGGGCCGCATCCGGTTCCAGGCTCAGCCAGGACTCGAATCGCAGGCTTTTCAAGGCTTGCGCATTGGTTCCGATTCCTGCACCCACTTCCAGAACGCTTCCGCGCACATACCCGGCGATGTGATCCCGCCAGTACGCTTTCCACCGTGTCGCCTTGGCGAACAGGTCCAGTTCGCAGCCCTCGTACGTGTAGGCGGTCACGGCAGAACCCTCTCGCGTTCGTTTTCCACCGCCTGCGCAAGCATGGCGACCTGTGCCGCGGGAGCTGCCCACGCCACCGTCCGGCCGGCTATGAAGTAGTGTGCGTCGCGAGCCGCCAGGAAGCTCATCTGCGACCGCGACCCGATAATCTGGAACACCAAAAGCACCGCCAGCAACAGCGATTGCAGCAGCAGCACCGCCAGCAACCCGCCCGCGTAGGTCGCCCAGCCGGGGATGGCCAGGCCGGTGCCGAAGCGCACCGCCACCACGGCGGCCAGGGCCAGCGCCAGCCCGGTTGAGAAAATCGCCGCGCCGGCCAGCAGCCGGGCGCTGACCACGTCGCTGAACACGCTAATGGCACTCAGGCCGTGAATCACCAGCGAAACGAAGTTCATAGCCGAGTGCCCGCGCAACCGGCGTCCGCGCGGCAGGGGGACCGTCGAGAACGGCAGTTTCGCCCGGACGACCGCGGCCGAATAGTGATTCCAAAGCTCCGGCACCACCATCAAGCGGGATACCGCGGCGGCCGGCAGCACGCTGAAGTTGCCTACCCGGACTTCGATCCCGGTCAGCACCAGATGGACGCGGCGGTATAAGGCATAAAAGGCGCGGAACCACAGCCGCTCCAGGCGCTTGGTGCGGGCGGCAAAGATGACGTCGCGCCCGCCCCGACGGCGGAATTCGGCGAGCAGCAGCGGGACGTGGTCCGCGCGATCCTCACCGTCGCCATCCATCACGATCACCGTTGCGCCGCGCATCCGGTCTGCAGCCTCAAACAGTCCGATGGCGATGGCGCGCTGGTGTCCCAGGTTGCGTCTCAAATGCAGCACTTTAGCGGTCCGGAGATTGCGGAATTCCGGCAAACCCGGCATCGGAGTCACGGAGCCGTCGTCCACCAGCAGCACGTCCACCGGTTCGGCAAGTTGTTGGTCCAATTCCGAGAGCAGGCACACCACCGCATCCCAGTCGTTAAACACGGGGATCAGCACCACTGCCGGCCGGGCGGACGCGTCCATGCACTGGTACTATCGGCGGTTTGGGCCCTCCGGTTCAGTCCGTTTACAATGAACCGTTTATGGGTTCCTTCCTGATGGCGATCGCGGGCTGCTCGGGCAGCGGAAAGAGCTACTTGGCCCGGCACCTGGCCGATCGGTTCTCACACCTGGAACCGGTGATCGTGTCCACGGACTGCTACTACCACGACCTGCCGCACCTTCCTCTGGCGGAGCGCGCCCTGCAGAACTTCGATGCCCCGGATTCGGTGGACGTGGAATTGCTTGCCTCGCAACTTGCCGCGCTGAAGCGGGGAGAGGCTATTGCCAAGCCCTGTTACGACTTCGCCGAACACCGGCGTGCCGGCCACACGGAGCGGGTGGAGCCACGAGGTCTGGTGATTGTGGAAGGTATTCTGGCGCTGCACTGGGAAGAACTGCGCCGGATCTACGACTTCTCGATTTTCGTCCGCACGGCGGACTCGCTTTGCCTGGACCGGCGCATGAGCCGCGACATCGAGGAGCGCGGGCGCACCCCTGCGTGCGTGATGCGGCAGTATGAAGCGACTGTGCGGCCCATGGCTGAACGCTACGTGCTGCCCACCGGCAGGCACGCGGATCTGATCCTGGATGGGGACGCCGACATCCGCCAGAACGTGGATCGCGTGGAGCACGCTTTGGCGGGTGTGCTTACCGCCCTTTGAACTCGGGCGAGCGCTTCTCGAGGAATGCGCGAACGCCTTCCTGGTGATCCTCAGTCATGCCGCAGCGCAAGTGCGTTTCGGCTTCGCGATCGAGGACGGTCCGGAAGTCGCTGCTCTGGGCGAGATTGACGTTGGCCTTCATGTAGCGGTAGCTGGTGAGAGGTCCACGGGCGATGCGCCGCGCGACTTCGTCAACGGCTCCGCCGAACGCCCCTGCCGGCACCACGCGATTCACAAGGCCGATTCGATGCGCCTCGTGCGCCTCCACAATATCGGAAAGGAACATCAACTCCTTGGCCTTGGGTGCGCCGACGTAGCGGGACAGCAGCCAGGTGGTGCCGAAATCGCCACCGAATGCGATCTTGGCGTAGGCGGCGCCGAACTTGGCCTGATCGGATGCGATCCGCAGGTCGCACGACAGCGCAACGCCGAGCCCGGCGCCCATGGCGAATCCGTTCACCGCCGCGATGGTGACCTTGGGCATGGCGTACAGCAGCCAGGACAACTCCTGCTTTTCCCGCAGGATGTCGATCCGCTGTTCCAGCGTGGATTCCCCCATGTCGGCAGCCATGCCGGACACGTCTCCCCCGGCGCAGAAGGCTCTTCCGTTCCCGGTTACGACCACGCAGCCGACTTCAGGGTCGGTGCTCCAGGCTCGCAGCGCTTCTGTCGATTTGGACAGCAGCTCGGCCGACAGAGCGTTCAGCTTGTCGGGACGATTGAAGGTAATGCGCCCGACCCGGTCTTTCACTTCGATCAGTACATGAGCTTCCGAAGACATAGGTTTGATTATCGCCCGCCCAGGGTGCGCTAATGAGCCGCTCCACCAAGCCGCCCCGCCGCGTAGAGCCTGGAATCCATACGCGCCAGGCGCTTCTCCAATTCGGGCGGGACGATCTGGAAATGCGGGATCTCGCAAAGGTGCTGGGGAATGTACCACACGTCCTCTTCGCTGGTGATCCAGCGGCGGCGGTTGAAGCGAGCCAGGTTCACCGGCTTGGAGAAAGCGCGCAGCGTCTTCTCGCCGCGCGGGTTGTAGTAATGCTCGAAGTAGGACATCACCAGCTCGCGGATCGTCCGATAAACCGGCTCGCGCGACCGCAGCCCGGAGTAGTCGCTCTTGGCCACCGCGCCCCAGCGGTCGCCGGCGCGATAAACGGCGATGACGTGGTCGGAATCGCGCACCGCTTCCAAGTCCACGATGCTGGCCGGGTGGCCGAGGGTTTGCAGGATGGCGGCGGCCAGCAGAGCGCCCTCCATGCAGTGGGCGCGCCGCTCCCGCAGCACCTTGCGAGGCGAAAGACAGGTGGCGCCGCCGGGCTCCAGGTTGTAGGGGATCTCGTCGAGGAAGCGCTGGATATCGGCGGGGTTCCTGAGCTTTCGCAATATCTTGAGCTCGGCGCGTGAGAACTCGTCGGAATGGGGCATCAGGGTGAAACTCGAATTCTAACCCGCGGGTGAGCCTTACCGGGGCAGATACAAGTCCAGGACATTGAGTTCGATCGCCTGAACGTGTTCGGCCAGCCTGGGATGCCGGAGCTTGCGGGAAGCCTCGCGAATCGCGCTTTGCGCCCCGAGGGACAGCTCTGCCCGGTACACGTCCGCCCGTTCGCGGTAGGAGTAATCCAAATAGCGTGGCGTTCCGGCGAGGTCCATCAGCACGTCCCAGAACGACTGCTTCTCGAACAGGCGCTTGCGCTCGCCGAGTTCGCGGGGTATCAGCAGGGTACCAATCCCCACCTGCTCGCACAGGTGCGGATCGAAAGCACGTTCCGGATCCGCGTCCGGGAAGGCGGCAAGGACATCCTCCAGTTCCCGCAGATCGGGATCGACCGGTTCCCAGCGAAGGCGCGACGACCCGCTGGTAAATGTGCCCCGCCGCAGGATCTCCAGGATTCGCGCCGGGTGCTTGGACGTGAGCGGCAGCATTCGCTCCACCAGTTCCTGCAAGCCGATGTCATGAATGCGCACCGGACTGAGGTCGATACCGGACGCGGCTTCCGACGAGATTTTCACGCGGATGCGCAGATTACTTCACCACCACTTTGCGAACGGCCTGATTGTCGTATTCATCGGTGGCGCGTACGGCAACGGTGGTCTCGCCGGCCGCGGACCGGGGCACGGTGATCCGGTACTCCAGTTCCTTCCAATCGGAGAGCTTGCCGGCGGGCTCCACCACCAGCCATTCGCCGCCGTTCACGGAGTATTCGGCTTTCAGAACCACGCTCCGGGCGTCGGCCGCCTTCCAGCGGATTTCGATTCCGTTCGCGGCGGCAGTCCCGGTCAGCCCCACAATCTCCGGCGGCGTGTTGTCGATCCAGAAAATCTCGCTTTCCAGCGATCCGCTCAACGCCTGGTCCGGAGTGTTGTCCGGAGAGTCGGAGACGATCACTCGCAAGCGGTACTCACCATCCGGCATCGTGGTGGTGTCCCAGCTCAGATAATGCTCCCGTACTTCAGACTTCAGCGGCTTCCAAACGCTCTCGGCGATACCCTGGATTTCGACTTTTGCGATCAGGGAGTCGCCATTCGCATCGGTCGCCAGCCAACGGATACCCTGCCAGCCTTTGGCCGCGGTCATTGCCGGGGAGGTCACCGTGGGGGCTGCGCCGCCTGGGGCCGCATTGCGCGGAGCGCCCCGTCTTCCCAGCGGGGGAAGACTCAATGTGCCGGCCGCGGTCAAACCTGCGCTGGAAGGAGCGGGGAACTTGTAGTTCGCCTGCGGGATGTCGATTTCCTCCACGCGCGGGGCAACGTTCTTGGGGAGATAGGCGATCTCCACAAGGCGAACTTCGGGCGATTGCCCGGCGCTGGAGGCCTCCAGAGCCGCCCGGAACTGGGCAAAGCGCGCCGCCGGGGAACTGAGCCGCCCGCTGTTCTCGCTCAGCGGGACCGCCGACCAGGGGCTCCAGTTTCGCTGCGGAACGTTGAGATTCCCGCTGCGGGTCTCCATCTGGACCTTGCCTCCATTGAGAGCGCCGCGCCATGTCAGCCGTCCCCAAAAGGCAAACCCCTGCGCATCAAGGACGTCGCTTTCGAGTGTGCCCTGCTTCTCGATCTCCGGTCCGAGCGCGTACACCTTGCCGATGTTCCCGGTGGCAATGAACAGCTTGCCGCCCGGCCCCGCGGCGAAGCCGGTGACCTGGGTGGGCGGAACACTCCGCAGCCGGGTGTAGTCGTTATCAGAATCGATGCGATAAATGCGCCCTTCGTTGCCGGTTCCGAAGACCGGCTTGCCTTGCGCGTCGAAGGCGATCGCGTAAACAATCTCGGAGGGGTCGCTCCAGACGCGGCGTGCGTCGCCGTCCGTATCAATGCGGTAAATTTCGGAGCCTCCCGCAATGGACGTGGGCAGGGAGAGCGGTGGGGGCTGAGCCGCGGGCGCTGCTCCAGGCCGCGGCGTGCCTCCCGGGAGGACTGCCTGGGGCTGGATCGCCACCGTCGGAACCGGTCCAGGCGCCGGCGCGGGAGCGGCCGTAGCAAGCCGGTTGCCCACACCAGCAGCATAGATCTGCCCGTTCGGTGCAACCGCGACCGCGGTGATCTCTCGCTTCGCTGCCTGGTACAGGACGAACCCTTGTCCCTGCGGCGTAATCCGCAGGATCAGCCCGCCTGGATCGGTGCCGGCGATGAGATTCCCGGCGGCGTCCACCGCAAGCGAGCGGACGTGAGCCTCTTCGGTTTCGAAGAACACCTGTCCCGTTCCGTCGGTCGCGACGCGGTGAATCTCGCCGCGATCTCCCGTGGCCACGAACAACTCGCCGGTTTTCGCGAACGCCAGCGCCCATATGTACTTCGCACGCGGGTCGTAGAACACCTCGGCCTTACCGCCGGCGCTAATCCGGTACACCTTGCCCTCGGGCGACGTCGCCGCGTACACCTGGTTTCGAGCGTCGATCGCAATAGCTTGCACAGCCAGGCCTTCGAGCTCCGCCAGGGTCTTGCCCTGGCCCTTGGCGTCGATGGCGAACAGTTTCGCCACGCCGCGGCCCTGCGTCCCGCCGCCCGCGTACAGAGTGCCTTTCGTATCCCGCGCGATCGCCCACAGGTACGGAGTGGCGGCATCGAAGTATTCCGAAAGGGCCGGCGCCAGGCTGACCCGCCCATCACTCGAAAGCGAAAGACCCTTCAGGTTGCCCTTGGCGAATTCCGCCAGGGACGCCTGCTGCCAAAACTGCGTCTCTCCGCAGACAGCGGGCAAGGCGGCTCCCAGAGCCAGCAGATAAATCTTGAATTTGTTCATTCGTTTACTTAACCGTGATCCGCAGCGAATAAGCGCCGTTCACCACGAACTCAAACGGAATTGAGATCTGTTCCTGTGCCGTTTCCGGCGAGCGCACCAGGTTGGTGGAAGCCGACCGGCCCGTCTGCATCACGTTCAGCACGCTTTGCGGCAGGCTGGGCAGTTCCTTGTCTTCAGCGTAGTAGGTCGGCTGGTTCTGCACGATGGAGACGTAGAGCTTGTGGTTGGAGCGCTCCTGGTTCAGCAGCGACACCGTTTGCGGGATGTCCAGGGATCGGTTCATCGCGCCCGCCATGCTCTGCATGCGGTTCAAGGTGTCAGCATCGCTGACCAGAACGCGGTGCTGGCCCTTGGGCAAGCCCGCTGGGATCTTCAAGCTGAGGTTGCGGGCGATCTGTTCGCCGCGATAAGGCCGCAGGAACACCGTCAACGGCAGATCCTGTCCGGCTTCCACCTCGCTGGACGCCACCCAAGCGTGCAGAATGTTCGCCTGGCGGCGCTCCGGCAGCAGATCGACCGTGGCCGCGACGCGCTTCACCCGAGGCATTGAAATCGGATTCAGGAACAGCCGGTTGAACCGGTCCGCCCACCATCCTGCAAGGATCATCGGAGTCGGCACCGGGAGTTCGCTCGGCGCCAGCATGGTGCTCAGTTGGATGCGCCCGCTGCCGTTCAATTCGACATCGCCCGAAAGCCGGTACGTGACATCATCGGCGTGATCGTTCAAGCCCTGGATGGAGTTGAACATGGTCAGCATCATCAGGTAGGGCGTCCACTTCTGGTGCACGAAGACGTTGAAGTGCAGTTTCTTTTCCTTGCGCACTGTGTTTGCGTCCGTGTAGGAGCGCACGGTGACATCTACCGGAATCATCTCCGCGGTAGCTCCGAGTTCGCCCATGATCCCGGAATGGCGGTCCTGTCGAAGCGCGCCGACGATGTCCGTGGCGTTGCCAAACTTGTTCGGCTGGAATGAGGACGCCAGCACCATTAGGATTTCGGACTTCGCCATGGGCATGTTCACCGGGCCCATGTTGAAGAACGGATGTCCAAATCCGATCACTTTCTTGCCGTCGTTATAGGTGACGGTGCCCATGCCGCTGACTCCCATGTCGCCCGAGACGAGAACTCCGGCGAACGGCTCCCCCGGCTGCAGAGACGATTGCCAGCCCGCGGCCGGTTTGGATCCTGCCGTGGTGGCGGCGGCGCCGCCCTGGACGGCGTTCAGGCCCATCTGCCGGAACAGCGGGCCGAACTCGCGAAGCGTGCTCTCGGTAAATCCGGAGAAAACCAGGGGTGTGTCGATGGGAGTAAGCATCGGAGCGGCTTCCAGGAGGCGCGGCGAGGCGCCCGCGGAGACTGCCTGCGCGAGAAGCTCGCCCGGAATTTCCAAACCCGCCCGGCGGGTGGGGTGGTTTTCCGGCGTCCGCGCGTCCGACGGCTTGGAATCGTCGAAGTCCTGAATCTCCAGCATCAGGTCAATGGGCGTGATCCCGCAAATCGCGTCCGGCGAAAACACCGACATCCGCAGCGATACCGCACCCACCAATTTGCCGTCGATGTACACCGGGCTGCCGCTCATGCCGCCGGCGACGTTGGTGCGCTGCGCTTTGCCGCCCATCTTTCCCAGAATGATGTCCTGCTTGGGACCAAAGGCGCTCTTCCAGACCCCGATAATTTCAATGGGAACCGCTTCCGGTTCGATGCCGGTGAACGTTGTCCACGCCGTCGCCTTCATCCCGGGCTTCACCTGAGATAGAGGAAACACCTCCACCTTGCCCGCCTTCGGACGGTTCATCTCCTGCCCGATTAGTAGGACAGGGACCACCAACATCGCGCACGCTGCCCAGCGCTGCCTCATGCAACCTCTTTCTACTTCTGTTCGGGGACTCTCCGCATCGAGGGTCCGCCAGCCGTCAAGTATGACTCCCATTATCCCATCGGGAGCGAGACGGCTCAGGATGAGTCCCGCCTGAAACTTGGACGTCCCGCGGCCGGATTTCGATTCCGTGGGAAAATACCAGCCGATGACCCACCCGGCGGAAACGATACCGGTACGATCCGCGCATGCCTTCGATACCGCGGCTCTGCAATCCTGGCTGACTGGCCGGCTGGAGGGCTTTACGGGCGCGCTGGAGGTCCTGCAGTTTGCGGGAGGTCAGTCCAACCCCACGTTCCTCCTCAGCTCCGGCGGACGATCGTGGGTGCTCCGCAAGCAGCCTCCGGGCAAGCTTCTGCCATCCGCCCACGCCGTGGATCGCGAATTCCGGGTGATCCGCGCCCTGGCCGGATCGGGGGTGCCCGTATGTCGCGGCCACCTTCTTTGCGAGGACCCTGGCGTGGTCGGAACTCCTTTCTATATAGTCGATTACGTCCCTGGGCGCGTTTTCCGCAACCCGCAGCTTCCCGGCCTGGAGCCTACGGAGCGCGCGGCCATCTACGACGCCATGAATCTGATCCTCGCACGGCTTCACCAGGTGGATTACCGCTCGGCCGGACTGCAGGATTTCGGCAAGCCCGGCAGCTACTACGCACGCCAGATCAGCCGCTGGAGGCGCCAATACGAAGCCAGCCGAACCGATCATCTGCCCGCCATGGAATACCTGATCGACTGGCTGAACCGCAACATCCCGGAGACGGAAGAGACTGCGCTGATCCATGGCGACTACCGGCTGGAGAATATGATCTGGCACGAAGTGGATCCGCGTCCGCTTGCGGTCCTGGACTGGGAACTCTCCACGTTGGGCCACCCGCTTGGGGATTTGGCTTACAACTGCATGGTGTACCGTCTTGAGGATGCGTTTTCGGGCTCACTCGGCGGGGTTGATGTCGCCACGCTGGGTATCCCGAGCGAAGAAGAGTATGTCGCCGCGTACTGCCGGCGAACCGGTCGCGGCCAGATCGAGAACTGGCCTTTTTACATGGGATTCTCCATCTTCCGGAGCGCCAGCATTCTGCAGGGGGTATACCACCGAGGTTTGCAGGGGAACGCGAGTTCGGAGCGGGCGCTCCAGGCCGGCAAGAGCGTGCGGATGTTAGCAGAAAAGGGTTGGGCTACAGTACAAGGCTAAGCAAACCTAAGTTTTCTTTCCTACCAGGCATCGGACAAGCCTGCAGAGATTGGATGCGCAATCGGCCCACTTCTTCAGTGAGTTGATCGATATCCACAGTCATGTCCTGTTTGGGTTGGACGACGGCGCTCGCGACTTGGACGAAAGCGCGGCGATGCTCAAGATAGCGGCTGCTTCGGGAACCACGGCCGTTGTGGCAACGCCTCACGCCAGTCCGCGATTCGTTTACCGCGAAGACCTCGCTGTATCGCGGGTCGAGCAACTGAACGCGCTCGAGATTCTGCCAGTCTACCGCGGCTGTGACTTCCACCTGACGCTGGAGAATGTGGAAGATGCGATCGCTTTCCCAACCCGCTACACCATAAATGGGGCGGGCTACCTGCTGGTGGAATTGCCAGACTCGGCAATCCCACCGCAGATGACGGGAATTATTCGCAGCCTGCAGGATGCCGGGATTCAACCGGTGATCACCCATCCGGAGCGCCACCGCCTGCTGCGACAAAACTGGGCGCTGCTGGAGCAGTGGGTGAAGCAGGGCGCGAGGGTGCAAATCACTGCGCAGAGCCTGTTGGGACATTTTGGAGAACGAGCTTTGGAGTTCAGCCAACGGCTGCTGCGCCGGCGATTGGCGCATCTGGTGGCCAGCGATGCGCACGACTGCCGGCGGCGACCTCCGCGGTTGGACGAGGCTCGCGACGTAGTGGCGCAGGAATATGGTCCGGGCGCTGCGGCGGAACTGTTCGAAGAGAATCCGCGGAAGGTGTTGAGTGGCGCCGAGATACCGCTGGCGGCGTCCACCCGATTCTGGTGGTCCTGTCTATTCTAGATTTCTTCGCACTTTCTTCGAGATTTTTTCGCCTCAATAGCCACTTACTTGCAGGAGCCATGAGTTCGAGAGTGCAGCGGGCACCTGGGACTCACGGAGCGGAAGCTTTGCCTGAAAACACTCAATGGTTCGCGCTGAACGTGCGGCATCAGCAGGAGAGGGTCGCCGAGAAGTTCCTTTTAGAGCAGAATCTGGAAACGCTGCTCCCTCTCTTTCGAACGCGGCGTCAATGGTCCGACCGCGTTGTGCAGTTGGATCTTCCCGTCTTCCCGGGATATTTGTTCTGCCGGTATGCGTCCGCAAACAAGCTGCAAGTGCTACGAACGCCGGGTGTTCTCGGTGCGGTGGCATTTGGCGGGTCGCCACAGCCGGTGCCGGAGCAGGAGATCGAGAACCTGCGTGCGGCACTGAATTCCGGCCGACGAATGGAGCCCTGCTCGCTGCTGCGGGCAGGCCAGCGAGTGCGCCTTGGCGCCGGACCCTTGCGAGGCGTGGAGGGCATTCTGCAGATGGTAAATGGCGGTCACCGGGTGGTTGTTGGCGTTCAACTCCTCAACCGAGCCGTGTCCGTGGAAGTAAGTGAGGAGGATTTGATCCCGGTGGGAGTGAACTAATGATCCGAACTCTGTTCCTGGCGACCATCGCCGTGCCGTTCTGTTGCTTGGCCCAGGCGGGTTCCGCCGAGCCACCAACCAACCTCCCAGCCCAGCCGCTCGGCCCGAACGACCTGATTTCCATCTCGGTTTACGGCGCGCCCGAGTTAAGCCGCAGTGTCCGTATCGCGTCCGATGGCTCGCTACGGTTGCCCATGACTTCGGAGGCTATTCCTGTATCTGGGCGGATGCCGGGCGAGTTGGAAAGCGATATCGCAGTCCATCTGAAGCGCGAGGGACTGCTGGTGGAGCCCTTCGTGACGGTCACCGTGACTGAATACGCGAGCCGCCCGATCCGGGTAGCCGGCGCGGTGCGCAGGCCGGCGTCGTTCCAGTCATACGGTCGCGTAACCCTGCTGGACGCGATCGCACGGGCGGAGGGGCTGGCGGAGAATGCCGGGCCGGAGATCCTGGTGTCCCGCAGATTGCCCGATGGCGGCCAGGAACAGGTGAAGCGCGTGCCTGTGGCGGAGCTGATCCGTGGGACCGATCCCTCCTGGAATCTGCTCTTGAAAGGCGGGGAGGAGGTCCTCGTTCCGGAAGCGGGCCGAATCTTCGTGCTGGGCAATATTAAGAAACCGGGAGCGTACCCCGCGGTGGATGGGCAGGCGGTCACCGTCTTGAAAGCGCTCGCGATGGCCGAAGGGCTAACTCCTTACTCCAGGCGAGAGGCTTACATCTACCGTGCCGCAGTCGCGGGAGCTCCGCCGCGCGAGATCCCGGTTCCGTTGAAGGAAATCATCAACAGGCGGAGCACCGACATCACGCTTCAGCCCAACGACATCTTCTATGTGCCGGACAACACGTCGCGCCGGCTGACAATGCAGGCGCTCGATCGCCTAGTGTCCTTCGGAATCGCGACAACCTCCGGAGTTCTGGTGCTGGGGTCCACCCGCTGAAATCACATGGTCGAACAGACACAACACGAACAAACGGCGCTGACCATCCCGGCCCGCCTGGAACCCGCGCTCAGGGACTTGCCGCTCTTCGAGGCTCCGCGGGAAGATCAGCGGCTGATCTCGAACTACCTGTGGGCATTGCGCCGCCACCGCTGGAAGATGCTCGTCTTTGTCGCCGCGACGGTGGCAACGGTCTTCGTGGTCACTTCGCGTCTGAAACCGTCGTTCGAATCGACGGTCACGATCGACATTGACCGCCAAAGTCCGTCGGGTGTTATAGGCCAGGAGGCCAGCCGATCGGCGTTGAACGATTCTGATCAATTTCTGGCAACCCAGATCCGACTGGTGCAATCGGACGCGGTTCTGCGGCCGGTTTCGGAGCGTTACAACCTCCTGGAAATCGAAGGTCAGATGAAGGATGCTCCCCAGGCGTCGGTTGACGATGTGAAGCGTTCCCCCGTGGCGTTGCGCAAGTTGCGGGTCACCCGCCCGCCGAACACTTACTTGATGCTGGTGAGTTACCGCTCCCACGATCCCAACTTCAGCGCGGAGGTCGCCAATGCGATCGCCAAAAGCTACCTGGAGCACACATTCCGCATCCGCATCGGATCTTCGGCGAGCGTATCGTCTTTCATGGAGCGGCAACTGGAGGAACTGAAGGTAAAAATGGAGCGCTCCTCCCAGGCGCTATCCGCCTTTGAGCGCGACATGAACGTGATCAACCCGGAGGAGAAGACCAGCATTCTGACCGCCCGCCTGCTGCAGTTGAACAACGAATTTACCTCCGCTCAAGCTGACCGTCTGAGAAAGCAGGCAGCATGGGAGTCTGTCCGCTCCGGTTCGGTGGCATCCGCTCAGGTTTCCCAGCAGGGTGATAGCCTGCGCAAGTTATACGAAAGGCTGGCGGAGGCCCGGGAGAATTTCGGTTCGGTGCAGGCGCAATATGGATCGAATCATCCGGAGCACCGCAAGGCGCAATCGCGGCTGGCGGAAGTAAATCGCAGCATCGAACTGCTCAAGACCAACATCGGGCAGCGCGTGGAGATCGAATACCACGAAGCGTTGGGCCGGGAAGGCATGCTCGGCAAGACCGTCGCGGCCACGAAGCGGGAGTTCGACTCCATAAACGCACGATCCTTCGAGTATCAGGCGCTGAAACGGGAAGCCGACGCCGACCGGAAGCTGTACGAGGAACTGGTCCGAAAAATTCGGGAAGCGAGCATCAACGCTGGCTTCCAGAACAGCTCCATCCGGATCGCCGATTCCGGGCGGCCGGCCCTAAAGCCTGTGTCTCCCAACATGAGCCTGAATCTCTTGCTCGGATTCCTGTTCGCGACCATTCTTGCCGTGGGTGGCGCCTTACTCGCGGATGGGCTCGACCGAACCATACGCGACCCCGATCAGGTAACCCGAACGTTGGGCACTCAGGTCGTGGGCACATTGCCCTTGCTTCGGCCGGGAGTCCGGCCGCTTCTTTCGCTCGGTGAGCCGGGCGCCGTTGTTGCCCGGGGAGACGAGGCCTCCGGGTTTCACGAGTCCATCCGTACGCTGCGGAATTCCATTCTGCTGGGTGACCTGGATCACCGGTACCGGACGCTTCTGGTGACCAGCGCGGCACCCAGCGAAGGCAAGACCACTACGGCGGCGCATCTGGCGGCGGCGCACGCCGAGCAGGGCAAACGAACGTTGTTGATCGACGGAGACCTGCGTCGCCCCTCCGTGCACCGAATCTTCCAACTGCCAGGTCTGGTTGGATTGTCGAACGTGTTGCTGGGCGAGCTCCCGTGGCGCGATGCCCTGATCCGCAGAGACTCCCTTCCCGCTTTGGACATTCTCCCCGCGGGTCCTCCCTCACGCCGCGCTTCGGACTTAATAGGCGGGTCGCTGGTGGAACTTTTGGAGGATGCCGCCTCCTGCTACGATCTCGTGATTCTGGACGCACCCCCGCTGCTCGGTTTTGCCGAACCCCTGCAGATGGCCGCCAGTGTGGACGGCGTGGTGATTGTCGCCCGTGCCGGGCAGACTTCGAGGAAGTCGCTGGCGAGTGTCGTGGAGACGCTAAACCGCATGCGCTCCCACGTGGTCGGTTTGGTGCTGAACGAGGTTCACAAAGATCTCAGCGAAAGCTACTACTACTATGGCTACTACAAAGGCTATGCGTCGCCCGAGGTGAAGTCGTGATCCGGTCCGCCTGGAACGATCCTCGCGCCGCGCTGCGTGCCGCGACGGAACGTTGCCGCTCGATACTGCTTCGTTGGTGTTTTCAGGCGGAGGTTTGGTGGAATGGTGGGGCGGCCGTGATCCTGCCGGGAGTACGCTTCCGCCAGCGAGTGAGATTTCGGGGGCAGGGTACTGCGTGCATTGGATCTGGCGTACTTCTCGGTGACGCGAAAGCGGGCATGTGCGACTCGCCGCTGCTCTTGGCGCCGCACACGCGAAGCGCACGCATTGATGTGGCTGCGGATTCAATTCTGGCAAACGGGGTCGAGCTTCTGTGCCGCCAGCAGATCACCATCGGCGAGGGCACGCTGATCGGCGCCGGCACTCGCATCCTGGACTCCCACTTCCACTGCATTAGCCGCGGGGATCGCCTCCGCCCGGACCGAGCAAGTCCTGTTTCCGTCGGCAACGAGGTCTGGATTGGCATGGGCGCGACCCTGCTCAAAGGCGTCAGGATCGAGGACGGAGCCGTTGTCGGAGCGGGCAGTGTGGTTCGGCGCTCCGTCGGCAGGGACGAGGTGGTCGCCGGCAACCCAGCCAAAGCCCTGCGGCGTGAAGCTGACTGGAAGCAGGCCGCGGGGGCGAAATGCTGAGCACGGCACGCGTTGGAGGCGGCGAACTCGTACCGAACCGGCGGGAACCCTCCCTGCCTGCATTCACTACGATGTTTCGTTCGATGCTGATCTCCGCCTCGGGAGCCGGCGCGGGAGTCCTCTTTGGCGTACTCGCGGCAAAGATAGTCGCCGTAATGGGTGGTCCGCCAGCCACAGGCGCCCTGGCCGCGGTGCAGCAGGTGCGGCAGACCGCGACGGTCGCAGCCTCCTTCCAGGGTCACACCGCGGTGGTGCGGGGGATTGCGCGCGGCAACTCCGGCGCATTCATACGGACGGCGGCGCTGATGATGCTCGCCGGGAGCTTGGTCGTGGGAATAGCTTTAGAAGCGGGCGCCGGGTCACCTTGGGGAGTCCACCCGGTCTTCCCAGGAGCATTGGCACTAATCACCTTGACTTCGACCGCCGCCCTGTTCCTCGGCGCCATTCTCAACGGGCAAAGCCGCATCACCCGCTTGACACTCTATCAGGCGAGTATGCCGGCAACCCTATGTCTTTGTGTCGCGATGCTGTTCTCCTTGTGGCAGGCAAGTTCGGTGGAGTGGAAGAGTCAAATCGCGGTCCTCGGCTCCTGCCTGCTGGGTCTCATCGTGGGCTTCCTGTTTTTACTTGGTAGTGAGCCTGTTCTCCAGCCTGGACGCTGCTTCGATCGCCACCACGCCGCGGAGTTCCTGCGTGTGTCAAGCGCGATTGCCGCGAGCGCCGGTATTGCCTCGGCATCACTTCTTTTTGTCAGAGGCAATCTGTTGCGTGACGCCGGGTTAGGCGCGGCGGGCCTGTTCGACGCATCCTGGACGATCGGTACCAACGCCCTGAACCTGGTGCTGGTCTCGTTGCAAGCCTGCTACTTGCCGGAACTCTGCCGCGTTGGCAGGTCGGCTCAGGAGCACCGGTTGATCCGGCGGTTCTGTGCCATCGTCCTCAGCTCGGCCGTCCCAGTGTTGGTTCTGACCATCCTTTCGGGCGGGATTCTGCTTACGCTGTTCTTCTCCGAGCAGTACTCGGGAGCGGAAGCAAGCCTGACATGGATCCTGATGGGCGGCTACTGGAAAGTGAGCTCATGGGTGCTCGCGATTCCAGTACTCGCGCGAGGAGCGGCCGGAGTTGTCGCGATCTTCGACCTGGTGACCCACTCGGTGTTCGCGATCGCGGCATGGCGCCTCACCCCGGTCCTCGGATCTCTGAATGCCGCGGGCAGCGCTTATCTGCTCATGTATCTGCTGACCTTCGCTCTGGTCCTCACTTTCATGATCAGCAGCGTGAAATTTCGCCCAGCTCCACCACTGATTCTGGTGTGGCTGGCTGGACTCGCATGCGTGATGACTTGCGGTTACGCGCACCTGACAGGCGGCCAACCGGCGACGGCCGTTAACTCGGCTTTATGGCTTGCGGTTAGCCTCCTCCCCGCGGCCGGAACCTTCGCCTGGTGGAGGACCCTGTGAGCTTTCCACGCGTCCTCGCCATCTACGACAACCTGGAACTCGGGGGCATTCAGACGTTCCTGGTCCGCTTTGCGAAGCGCTTCGGCGCCGAATGTCCGGGCCTGACTCTGCTCACCAACCGCCGCGGCAATGCGGAACTGGCGGCGGCATTCGAACAGCATGGGCGAATCGAAGTCGACAAGACCTTCGGCAATGTCCCATTCCGGCGTCGCTCACGGCTCCAGCGGCCAGACTGCATTCTTGCCTTCGATACCTCCTCGCTGCTCGAAGCAGCAGCGCTGCAGAAGTTCGTCTTCCCCGCGGCGCGCGTCCTGGTCTTCGTTGCTCATCCGCGTGAATTTTGTCCAGGAAAGTCGCGGCGCCTCCGGGATTGCCTGGCCGCGGATCTGTTGCTCCAGCTTCCACCCAGGAACATAGCCTTCATGAATGACGCCTGCAGGCAGGAGCACTTCGAGAGGCTTGGGAGCAACTTGAATCAATGTGTCGTCGCTCCGCTCCCTGTCGACGTCTCGCGCTTCACCAGCATTCCAATCGGTCCGAAGGTCCCAGGGCGGGTGGTCTCCGTAGGACGCCTGACGCGCTTCAAGTCGTACCAGCGCAATGTCCTGCCGGTGATCGCGAAGCTGCGATGGGAGGGGATGCCAATCGAGCTCCACTTCCACGGCGATGGCGCGGAGGAGCGGAATCTGCGTGGGTTGGTTTGTCGCTACGACCTGGAGAACCACGTGTACTTCCACGGGCCTGTACCGTATTCCGCTCTGCCGGAGGTCTTCCACTCCGCATGGGCATTCCTGGGCATGGGGACCTCCGTGGTCCAGGCGGCAGCCGCGGGCGTTCCGGCTCTCGTCGCCGTGGAGTCCGCGGCACTGCCGGAAACTTTCGGATTTCTGTCGGAAACCGACGGCTTTGGAACCGGCGAGATCGGAACGCCATCGACTCGCCAGAGAATTGAGGATAAACTGCGGCACCTTTATACGCATCCCGAGGAGCATGCGCAAATTAGTGCGGAGTGCCGGACCGCCGCATTGCGCTTCTCCGAGGAAGCGCTTTGGACAGCGCATGCGCGGTGGATCTCGGACTCGACATTCAGCAAGCTGCGTGTGCCGGCCTGGTTCGCTCCAGCCGATTTCCTTGGAACGGTTTGGCTGGAACTCGGCCGCCGGGTGGGGCTTCGCGGTACGTCCGGGGATCGCTTGGAACTGGAGAACGCGTGAGCGTCCAGCCGATCATAACCGTCCTCCTTCCGGTGCGGGACGAGATGCCCGAGCGCCTGCGGCGCGCCGTGCGCTCCATCCTGGATCAAAGCTTCACCGATATCGAGGTCCTGCTATTGAACGACGGATCCCGAAATACGGGCACGCTCGCCGCGCTGCAGGCTCTTTCGAGTGAGGATGCGCGCACCCGGCTGATGCATCTTGCGCCCAGCGGGTTGACCGCTGCTCTGAACGAAGGTTTGCGAGCCGCTAGAGGAACGTTTGTGGCGCGACAGGACTCCGATGATTGGTCGCATCCCGATCGCCTGGCGCGACAGGCCGCGTGGCTGCGGCAGGACGACCGCCGAGTGCTGGCAGGATCAGGTGTGGCGCTTCACGACGAAAGCGGCGAAATGTTGTGGACCGTGGAGATGCCGTTGGACTCGGATCAGATTCGAAGCGTGTTCCCCTCTGGGAATCCGTTCATCCATGGAGCGGCTTGTTTCCGGCGAGACGCCGCTGCCAGATGCGGAGGGTATCGCCCGGAACTGGACGGCTCCGAGGACTACGACTTCTTCTGGCGGCTCAGCGAGACCGGTAGGACCGGGAATCTGCGCGATGTCCTGTATCACTACCGCATCACCCGCGGATCCGTTTCTTCCCTTCGCGCACGCCGCCAGTTCGTGGCGCACAGCGCGGCGCGTTCGGCGGGACTTGCCCGCGCGAAGGGAGAGGCGGAGCGGATCCAACTTTTCCTTCAGGACGCTGAAGTGATGGCTTCCGAACCGGCTCGGCTGGCGGACCTCCGAGCTCGTGAGGCGGATCGTGTGCTGCTCTCCGGCCACGGCGGACAAGCTCTGCGCGACTACGGTAAGCTGCTGACGCGTTACCCGAGTTGCCGCGTGGCGTGGTTGAAGGCGGCTCGGGGCGTTCTCTATTACCTGCGGCCGGAATGGGGCTCATGGTTGTTCCGCGCTGGCTTTTCCCGGCGCCTGCCTGCATGCCGTTGAACCTGCGAGTACTGTTTGTGATTCCTGGCGAAGAAACCGGATCCTCCATGATCTTCGCCAAAAGGCAAGCGGCGGCAGTGTCCGCGCTGCTCCCTGCGCACTGTTTCTTCCTTCGATCTCGAATTTGTCCCTGGATGCTCTGGCAAGACTTCATTCGCTTCCGCAGGGTCCTTTGCTCGTGGAAACCCGACGTCGTGCATGCTCAATACGGCACGGTGACCGCAGCCTTCGCGGCAATCTCCAGCAGGAAGCCGCTGGTAATCACCTATCGTGGCAGTGACCTGAATCCGTGTCCCAGCATGAATCGGCTCCACGTATGGTTCAGTCACCTTCTGTCGCAACTGGCGGCCTTGCGCGCAACTCGAGTGATCGTAGTGAGTCCTGAGCTTGCGGGCAGAATCTGGCTACGGGGAAGGAGCGCCAGCGTGCTTCCGAGTGGGGTGGATACCGCGCAGTTCTTCCCGGGCCCGCGCGATACCGCGCGGAGGGTTCTTGGCTGGAATTCAGAGCCAACCGTGGTCTTTCACGCCGGGCGAAGTCCCGCGGTCAAGAGGCTTGACCTGGCGCGAGCTGCGATCGAGGAAGCCCGCCGGACCATCCCAGAATTGCGGCTGGAGGTCTTGACCGGAAGCCACGACCCGGCGATCGTTCCGGACATTCTCCGGGCCGCGGATTGCCTGCTGTTGACCAGCGACTATGAAGGGTCGCCGACCATCATTCAGGAGGCCCTGGCGTGCAATCTCCCCGTGGTTGCCGTCCCGGTCGGAGATGTGGCCGACCGGTTGCGCGGAGTGTCCGAGTGTGAGGTCGCGCCGCGCGACGCGCGCGAGCTTGCGAAGGCTGTGGTTCGGGTTGTCCTCGCCGGCCGCCGGTCTGACGGCGCCTGGAAAGCGTGGGAAATCTCCACCACCGCGATTGCGCGCAAGCTTGTGAGCCTCTACGAAGAGGTGGCGGCTCGTGGAGCCTTCTGACATGGATCACCTCGCCGTACTCTTCAGCTTGACAACGATCGTGATCGCGTTGACGGCAGCATTGTGGCGGCGCACACGGGATGTGTCCGTGGTGCTTGGTTCCGCAGCCCTCTACTACTGGTCACTTTTCGGAGCGTGGGGATTGATCACCGACAAGCTCGGGGGCTTCAGTGGCAAGAACTATCACTACCTGGAGCAAAAGCTGTTTCCGATTTATCTGGATGGTGCATACCTGGAAACGCTTCTTCTCTATGGCGCCTTCGTCATCGTGACGCAGATCACGCTGCTCGCCTTTGGCGGAAAGCGTCCGGACGCAAGCCGTGCCCTGCTGGACCTCCAGCATGGTCCGGTGCTGGCAGTCTCCTTGTCGGCGATGGTTGCCAGCATCTGGCTGATGCGGGACCAGTTGTCCACGGCCTGGCTGCTCAATGTGTCGGCGTACCACTACACCCGGTTTCAGGGGGACGCCTTGTACACGTTACGCCAACTCCTCAACCGGGTGGCGCTGATCCCGGCTGCTATCGCATTCGCCGTGCTGGTTGCCGGCGGAGGCTCCCGTTACTTTCGCAGTCACGGACGGCGGTGGCATTATGCCGGATACGGGGTTCTGTTCGCGGGAATGGGCGGCTTTACATTCGTACTGGGCAACAAGAACGAAGTGCTAGTTGCCTTGCTTTGCGGATGCCTGGTCTACATCCACGGATCGGTGCGGCCGAACCTCGGCGCGAGCGCCCTGGCGGGCGCTGCAGGACTGTGGTTCCTCTACCTGATTGACTACTTTAGGGCCACTCCGATCACGTCGCTGACCGGAACAATTAGTGAGAACATCGGGTCGACTTCCGGAGTCGCGCAGTTTGTTTCGTCGAGCAACGAAGCCTACGGCTCGCATTTCTCACTCTATGGAGTCCTCGCGGGTGATGTGCCTCTTCAGTTCGGCTATAGCATCTACAGCCTGCTGTGCTCAGTTGTTCCTCGGATCGTCTGGCCGGACCGTCCATCTGACATCTACGAGTACTACACCCGAATGGTCGGAGCGATGTCAGGGCAAGGCTATTCCGTTCACCATGCCACGGGCTGGTATCTGAACTTCGGGATTGCGGGTGTACTCCTGGGCGGCGTTGTTCTAGGAAGCGTCTGGGCCTTTTGTCTGAATGCCTGGCGCCGGCTCCGCCTTTCGAGCGTCTTGCCGGTCCAACTCTTCGCGGTTCTCGCTCCGTGGTTATTCGCCGCCAACCTTCCCCCGCTCATCCGAGCGGGACCGGAGGGTTACAAAGGGCTGGTGGTCGACTGCATGCTGGTCCCGCTTCTGACCCTCGCCCTCGCCAGCCGCCGACCCAGGCCGCTGGCTCACTCGACCACCGCTCGCCATTATGGTTCCAGAAGCCTCGCTCGAACTTAAGCAGCCAATTTCAAGTCCAGCGTTTCCCGCGGTGAGCGTGGTTGTTCCCTGTCGGAACGAAGCGAGTACCATTACGGCGCTGCTGGATTCCATTCTGAACAACGGGTATTCCGGCGGCCTTGAAGTCGTCGTGGCGGACGGCATGAGCGAGGACGGAACGCCAGATCTACTGCAAGCGGCAGCCAAGGCTGACCCGAGGGTGCGCGTGGTTGCAAACCCGGCACGGGTGACTCCCTGCGGACTCAATCGGGCGATCTCGGCCGCCCAGGGAGAGATCATTCTTCGGGTGGACGGCCATTCGCGTCTGAAGCGGGGCTACATCGCCACCGCGGTGCAGGCGCTGCTTGCGAGCGGAGCGGACAATGTCGGCGGCGTACTCGAGACCAAGCCCCGCCAAGTTGGGGCCTGGGCCGAGGCGATCGCCACTGCGATTCAGCTTCCGTTCGGTGTGGGGAACTCAGCATTCCGGACGAGGCTGGCGCGCCGCGCCTGGGTGGATACGGTCTTCGGCGGGTGCTGGCGGAAGTCATTTCTCCAAGGGATTGGCGGCTTCAATGAAAGGCTCGCGCGCGGGCAGGACCTGGAACTGAATCAGAGAATCCGCGCGAACGGTGGACGCATTCTCTTGCTGCCGGAATTGGTTTGCGAATACTACCCGCCGGGGTCGCTGGAAGCTTTCATTCGCCACTCATACCGCAACGGGGAATGGGCGATCCGACCGATACTCCACAGCGATGTTTTCCCGGTGCGAGCCCGGCACCTGGCGCCGTTACTCGCCACCCTCGGTGGGCTCGCGCTGGCGGTGGTGGGCTTCTGGCTCACGTGGTTGCCGCTCATGAGTGTGTTTGGGTTCTATGCACTGGCGGCGGCTTGCGTATCGTCGCGAGCGGCGGTTTCTCCCGCCGTCCGATGGCGCCTGCCGGTGGTCATCGCGGCGCTGCACGCATCTTACGGGCTTGGCAGCTTGATTGCATTGGGGCGAATAGCATGTTCAAGAATGAAACGCGCACCACGGAACGCTTAATGCTGACGAGCTTCGCGGCTGTCACCGAAATTCCCGGTCTCGCCGCGACGCCAGAGCAGATGAGCATGCTGCGGGGGCGCTATGCCTGGGCCAGCTCGCAGGCCGAGGGGAGGGACGTTCTGGAGGTGGCATGCGGAGCCGGCGTCGGCCTGGGAAGTGTCGCACGAAAAGCTCGGTCGGTCGTGGGTGTCGATATCGATCCTGAAAACGTGGTCCGCGCCGAGCGGCAGGCCGGTAACCAGCCGCGGGTCGATGTTCAACTGGGCGACGCGCATCAGCTTCCCTTCCAGCCGGAATGCAAGGACCTGGTTCTTCTGTTCGAAGCCATCTACTATCTGCGCGACCCGGCGCAATTCTTGCGGGAAGCTTGGCGGGTGCTGCGGCCTGGCGGGAAGCTGCTGCTTACGTCTGTGAACTGCGAATGGGCAGGGTTCCATCGCAGCCCATCCTCGTTACAATACTTCGGCGCCAGCGAAATGCGTTCGGTTCTGGACGAGTGCGGTTTCGGGGGCGCGGTCTTCGCCGCCTTTCCGGACCGCCGCCAGGGATTCCGAGATGCCGGCGTTGCGGTGCTGCGCCGCTGCGCCTCCACCCTGCATCTGATCCCGCGCAGTCTTGCTGGAAAGCAATGGTTGAAAAGAGTTTTCTACGGTTCTGGATCTCCAATTCCGGCGCAGATCGAGACTGACCACCGCGACATTCCGCCGCTGATCCCGTGTACGGAATCGTGGCCCGTGCGCGACTACAAAGTACTCTACATCGAGGCTGAAAAACCGGCAGTTGTGGATTCCAAGAGGTTCCATTCATGAGCATCATTCACGAAACTCCGGCAGTACCTTACTTCCGATACAGTCAGATCTGCGGCGCGGATCAGAACCGCAGCCTCTCCCTGATTGCCGGCGCGATCGAGCGCGGCGCTTTCATTCTCCAGGACGAATTGGCTCGTTTTGAACGGGCGCTCGCGGCTTTTGTGGGTAGTAGCTACGCCGTGGGCGTGGCGAACGCCACGGATGGCCTGGAACTGGCGTTCCGCGCGGTCGGACTGCGGCCCGGCGACGAAGTCTTGTTCGCAAGCCACACCATGGTAGCCACCGCCGCGGCGATTCACTTCGCGGGTGGCGTCCCCGTACCGGTGGACATCGGGACCGACCACCTCCTGGACGCCCAGTGCATCGACGCGGCCGTCACTTCGAGTACACGGGCCATTTGCCCGACGCAGTTGAACGGGCGGACGGCGAACATGGATGCGATTCTCGCCGCCGCCGATAAGCACGGTCTATTCGTAGTGGAAGATGCGGCGCAGGCTCTGGGATCGAAGTTTCGGGGCCGGTGCGCTGGCACGTTTGGAGCCGCGGGCGTCTATAGCTTCTACCCCGCGAAGCTGCTGGGTTGCCTGGGTGATGGCGGCGCAGTCGTGACCGACGATCCGGACGTTTATGCCCGACTGCTGGAGCTCCGCGACCACGGGCGGGATGCTCAAGGGGACGTGGTCCGGTGGGGCCGTAACTCCCGCCTCGACAACATCCAGGCCGCAGTCCTTGGCGCGCGTCTCGAGGAGCTCCCCGATTCGATTCGCGCGCGGAGAGCCCTCGCGGCGCTGTACCGCGAGCTCCTGGAGGGCATCTCGCAGATCGTGATTCCACCGGGACCGGACTCTGGCGGTGATCATTGGGATGTTTTTCAGAATTACGAGATCGAGGCTTGTGATCGTGATCGCTTGCGACGACACCTGGCCGGGCACGGAGTGGGTACTTTGCTGCCGTGGGGCGGCAAACCGGTCCACCAGATGCGACGGCTTGGCTTCGATCAGACGCTCGAGCGCACCGACAAGATCTTCTCACGCGTCCTGATGCTGCCGCTGAATCCCTCCGTCACCGCTGAAGAAATCCACTACATTTCCAGTTTGATCAGGAGCTTCTATCAATGATCGCCGGTACTCTTGAAGCAACCGAGCTGGGTTCGGAAACCGAGGTGTTTGCACGCGACATTCGGCGCAGGGCACTGCAAATGACGTCCCGCGCCCGAAGCTCGCACATCGGTTCTGCATTCTCTTGCGCGGACATTCTTGCGGTGCTGTACGGCGGCACGCTCCGGGTGCGTCCCAAGGAGCCGGATTGGCCGGGACGCGACCGCTTTGTCCTGAGTAAGGGGCACGCCGCCAGCGCCCTTTACGCGGCGCTGTCGCTTCGCGGATTCTTCCCTGCGGAGGCGCTGGATGAGTACGCGTGCGACGGGTCGAACCTATGTGGTCATGCCGCGGCCGTTGTTCCGGGCGTGGATTGGTCTACCGGATCGCTGGGGCATGGGCTCCCCGTGGCTTGCGGGATGGCGCTCGCGGCGCAGTTGGATCGCCGCGTTCACCGGGTGGTGGCGCTGCTGAGCGACGGCGAGTTAGACGAGGGTTCGAACTGGGAGGCGATCCTGTTCGCCGCGCACCACGGCCTCGAGCACCTAACTGTGATTGTTGATTGCAACGGCCTGCAAAGTCTTGCGGGTACTGAGGAAACCTTGAGGCTCGAACCTCTGGCCGCCAAGTGGCAGAACTTCGGTTGGGAGGTAACGGAGTGTGACGGCCACAATCACGAGGCGATGCGGACGGCGCTGCGAGCCCGGCCGGGTTCGGGGGTGCCGGCCTGCATTCTGGCCCGTACGGTGAAGGGCAAGGGGGTGAGCTTCATGGAAGACAGCGTACTTTGGCACTACCGGTCGGCGCAAGGGACGGAACTGGAAGCCGCCGTGCTAGAGCTGGCCTAGGCGGACATATCCATGCGAAAGCCTTTTGTAGAGACACTCGAGAGCGCCGCGGAGAAGAATCCCAACCTGTTTCTGATCACGGGCGACCTGGGATTCGGGGTGCTGGAAACCTTCGCCGGCCGGTTCCCCCGCCAGTTCCTGAATGCAGGGATTGCCGAGCAGAACATGACCGCGCTCGCGGCCGGCCTGGCAAGCGAAGGGCGCGTCGTCTTTACGTATTCGATTGCCAATTTTTCGGCGCTCCGTCCGCTGGAGTTCGTTCGCAACGACATTTGCGGACACCAGACCAACGTCAAGGTTGTCGGACTAGGAGGCGGGTTCGGCTACGGGGCGCTCGGATACTCGCATCACGCCCTCGAAGATCTCGCCATTATGAGCGCGCTGCCCGGCATGACCGTGGTCACTCCGGGTGATGATTATGAGGCGAAGGAGCTTACCCGGCTCCTGGTGTCGCACGCCGGACCTGTCTATATGAGGTTGGACTCTCCGTCGCCTCCGGCGAGCCCCGAAACGAAGGTGATGCTGGGGCGTGCCCGCCGGCTGCGGGAAGGACACGACATAACCCTGATCGGCATCGGCGGGGTACTGCACGAGTGCTCGAAGGCGGCCGAGCTGCTCTCCGACCGGAGCATTGAGACCCGGGTCCTCAGCATGCACACCTTGGCGCCACTGGACCGGGCGGCTATTCGCGAGGCCGCCGAACAGACTGGCGGAATCATCACTGTTGAGGAACATTCCTTGAGAGGCGGTTTGGGGACCCTGGTGGCGGAGGTAATCGCGGACGAGGATCTTCGGCCCCGAGCGTTCCGCCGGCTCGGGGTTCGAAACCCCGCCGAATGCGTTGCGGGATCGCAGGATTACTTGCGGCGCCGGCATGGGCTTGACTCGGCCTCGATCGCCAGTGAGGTGGAGGATCTGCTTCGCGGACCCGGCGGCGAACGGGGGCGAAACAGATGAAGCGGACCATCGATGTTGTGCTTTCCGCGACGGGGCTGCTGTTTGTGTTGCCGCTCGTCGCGGCGGTTGCCGCGGCTGTGTGGATAGGAGACCGGCACTCGCCCTTCTACTGGGGGGTCCGTGTTGGACGAGGCGGGGTGCCCTACCGCATGTGCAAGTTGCGGTCGATGAGAATCGGCGCGGACCGGAGTGGTGTCAACTCCACGGCGGCTGACGATCCGCGAATTACAGGAGTCGGCCGCTTGATCCGCCGCTGGAAGCTGGACGAGCTCACGCAACTCTGGAATGTTTTGAAGGGCGACATGAGCCTGGTCGGCCCGCGACCGCAGGTTCCGCCTGACGTCGAGTTATACACCCACGAGGAGAAACGCCTGCTGTGCCTCCGTCCGGGCATTACGGATGCAGCGTCGATCGTGTTTGCGGACGAAGGTGAGATTCTGGCGGGAAGTCCCGACCCGGATGCGGAGTACCAACGCAGAATCCGACCGTGGAAGAGCCGGCTCGCGCTCCTGTACGTCGAGCACGCCGGGATTGGCGCCGACCTGCGGTTGATGATGCTGACCGCCACGGCGCTCGTCAGCCGTGGCCGTGCCTTACAAGGAGTGGAGGAACTTCTAAAAGGCTGGCGAACCGACGATGAGTTAATCGACATCGCGCGGCGTGAGAAGCCATTGCCGGTCGGCGTGCCCCCGGGATCCAAGCAGGACGGCGGCATGCATCCGTGGGACCAACGGTTACTACTGTCATGAACGACTCCCTATCGAATCCCTACCTGGCGCGGTTTCGGCGGCACCGCCGCCTGCTGGCGGGTTGTTGGTACGGGCTTTTGTCCGCATTGGCGGCATGGGCTGCCTCCGCCCTGGTGTGGAGCCGCACGCCAGGCGGTCTGGTTGAGTGGATCGCAGTGCTCGTCTTCTGTCGGGTGTTTTTCTTACGCGCCCTGCGTGCGGACTCGTCGTCGTGGCGGCACTTCGGGCTGGTGGAACTGCGTCTGTCGGCGCAAGCCTGCGCGGCCGCTTTCGGAGTCATGGGGGTTCTCTCGACGATCTGGCTCACTGCGGGACGGGAGCCGCGGATTCCACTAAACGAACTCGCCACATTTTTGTCTCTTGACTCTATCGGTTTCGGCGCCGCCCTGATTGCCGGGCATTCGCTGGTCCGCTTGTGGTGCGAGGCGCGGGCAGGTCGTGGCCGGGCCGTGCTTATTTATGGGGCGGGTGAAGCCGGCGCGAGTTTCGCGCGGGAACTGCTGCGGAATCCAAGGCTGGGGTTCACTCCAATCGGATTCCTGGACGACGATCCCGACAAGCATGGAGTGAGCGTGGCGGGAATCCGAGTGCTTGGAGGCGCCGATCGACTGCGGAGCCTGGCTCCCCCGCCGGCGGAGGAGGTGCTGATCGTGATGCCCGGGCAACCTGCGGCAGTGCGGGCTCGCACCCTGGCTCGGTGCCGGCAGGCTGGTCTTCCCTGCCGCAGTATACCGGGTTGGGACACGTTGCTGCGCCGTGCACCCGAGTATCTAGGAGATGTCACGCTAGCGGACCTGGTGGACCGTCCCGCCGAGCCACTCTTGACCTCGCGCGGTCTGAGCTGGCTTGCTGGCAAGCGGGTGCTGGTCACGGGAGCAGGCGGTTCGATTGGAAGCGAGATCTGCCGCACGGTCGCCCGCTCCCAGCCCGCGCGGCTGATCGCCTTTGATCAGGCGGAAAGCAATCTGTTCCAACTCGCCGTTGAATTGCCAAGGCAGCATCCGGATCTGCAGCTTCGGTGCGAACTGGGCTCGCTCCTGTCGCAGGACCGTTTGGACGAGGTACTGCGCCGCCACAGGCCTGATGTTATTTATCACGCCGCTGCGTACAAGCATGTCCCGGTTCTCGAAGAGCATCCGATCGAAGCTGTCGAAACAAATGTCCTGGGAAGCTGGTTCTTAGCTCAAGCCGCGGCGGAGGCGGGAGTATCGACTTTCGTTCTCATTTCGACCGATAAGGCGGTGTTCCCGTCGAGTTGCATGGGGGCCACCAAGCGAGTGTCCGAACTGCTGTGTCCGGCGGCTGGAGGTTGGACCCGCTTCGCCACGGTCCGCTTCGGCAATGTCCTTGGAAGCTGTGGGAGCGTTCTGCCGCTGTTTCTTCGGCAGATCGAGTGGGGGGGACCCATAACGGTTACTCATCCGGATGTGGAGCGATACTTCATGTCCATACCAGAGGCCGCTGAACTGGTGATCGAGGCGTCGGCGCTCACTCCGGATAACGAACTTTTCGTGTTGGACATGGGGCAGCCCGTGAGGATCCTGGACATGGCGCGGCGCTTGGCCCGGCTTCGGGGACTGGAGCCCGGCAAAGACATCCAGATCAAGTTCACCGGGCTGCGAGCCGGCGAAAAGCTGAGAGAGCAGCTCTACTATCACTACGAGCAATCCTCGCCAACGGATCACCCCAGAATCCGGACCGCGGCATACCAGCCCTGGAGCCGCGAACAGGCAGCCAAGCACGTGGTGCCGATGCAACGTGCGGTTCGGGCTCGCGATGCCGTTCATCTGGTCCGTCTGCTCCGGGAAGCAGTCCCGGAATTCGAGCCGGGTGCGGAACTTCTGGCGCAATGCGGGGACGCGGAAGGAGCTTCAGTAGCTTGAGCCGCTGGCCTCAGCGAACGGCGAGATTGCGCGCGGCGATCGCGGAGGTCACTCCGGCCAGGCCCCAGTTGAGCTTTGTGAACGCTTTGCTTCGATTCGGATTCCGGCGAAGCAAAACGTATTCCGTGAACAGCAGGGCGCCGGTGATGCCGAATTTGATTCCGGCGGCGCGGCCGTCAAATCGCTGTCCCCGTTGGGGAGCCAGGATCGGATTGAGTTCGATCGCACCCCAGGAACTCGCACTGTCGGCGGTTTGTGCGGCGAGGACGGCTACGACACTCACCTTCCAGCTACTTGCGATCGCGCCACGCACTCCGGGTTCGCTTCGGCTGCTCCGCTGCAGGACCTCATGTTTCCAATTCGGAACCGTGAGCGGTTTCGATTCCGGTGCGCCCACCTGGCCAAGGCAGCATTCTCCGCAGAATATGGCGCCGGTCACCGCAAGCCGGCGAAAGAACTTATGCCAAAAGATCTGGAATCGGGGGACAGGGGTGCATGGCTTCATTTGAGATCCTCCCCCTGAACGTAAGCCGCACCGAGCAACCGCTCAATCGTGTTCGATTTAGGACCCTTAGTACCGCCGCTTCCCTCCACGCGCGGGGGCTCGAACTGAATCGCTGGATCCTCACGGGGCTTGCGATTTTCGCGGTGCTAACGATCTCGGTACCGGCGCAATGGCCGGATCGGGTCTTTTCGGGAGTCGTTCTTTCGATGTTCCTGATCAGGGTGCACCGAGGTTGGATTCCGAGAGCCGCGGACGCGCTACTTGTATTGGCTCCGGGCACGTGGTCTATTGTCCAACTGATCACGGGAGTGTCGGCGCTGCCGTCAGCAACGATCGACGCGGCGATTCTGCAACTATCGCTGGGCCTCTACTTCCTGGCCGCCAGGGAGAGTCTGAATGCCAGTTCGCTTGGATTTCTTTTTTGGTTCGGGACCGTCCTGGTCACGCTCAGCGCATTGCAGGGAGTTCACAACCCGGGACAGGCCCTCTGGATTTGGGCTGCTTCGTACCCCGACGTGTACGGCCCGTTTTCAAACCGCAATCATTTCGCGGCCTTCGCGGTCCTCTTGATGCCAGTAGCGCTGCTGAGCCCGGCCGTGCGCCCCACTTGGGCTAGAATCCCGGCGGCCGCCCTACTCTACGGTGCGGTGGTCGCCTCCGCGTCCCGTGCGGGAGTGCTGCTCGGCACCGTGGAACTGCTGCTGATTGCAGTGCTTCTCCTGCTGCGACGCGGTTCGGCAACGTATGGCGCCGCTGCCTTGGCTGTTTGCTGCGCGGCGTGTGTCGCGGCTGGACCTCAGACAGCTTGGGCGCGGCTGTGGCAGCCCGAACCTCTCTTGATTCGCACGGACCTGTGGGCATCCACATGGGATCTTTTCTGGAGCCGTCCATGGCTGGGCTGGGGTTCCGGAACGTTCGAGTCCGTTTATCCGCAGTTCGCGCGTTTTTCGACGGACTACTACGTTTCACATGCGCACAACGACTTGCTGGAGCGGGCTGCTGAAGGAGGATTGGCTGGCATTGTGATTCTGGGCCGTCTGGCATGCCGCTGGATGCCCGCCGTTCTGACGAACCCGTGGACCTGGGGAGTAGCCGCGGTTTTCCTGCATTCGTTAGTCGACTTTCCACTTGCCCGTTTGGGGATCCTGCTATGGGTCCTGTTGATCACGGCAGCGGCTCAGTTGAAGGGGCCGAGTCCAAGCAAAGGAGTTTTCTCATGAAGCACAGAAACCTACTCGTCGCGCCAGGATTGATCCTACTTGCATGTAGTCTCCAGGCGGAGACCGGACCATTGGGCACCGCCTCCTCGGCCGGAGCTTTTCAGGTCGACCGGACCCCGGCGATGCGAAACGCGGCTCTGGCGGACGGGACGCTGGTGGAAACCGCAGTCTCGCCGGTCCAGGTGCAGACGCGGCAAGGAAGCCGCTACGAAATCGGGCGGCAAAGCAGGGCCACGCTGTACGCGGACCGCCTGCGTTTGGAGCGTGGCGCCGGGCGGATGCAGGGTTCGGTGATGGAACTGGCGGGACTGCGGATCCATGCGAACGGGACGACGGGACTCGCGACCGCGGCGCTTGCGAATGGGCGGGTTCTCGTTGCAGCGTCCGGATCTGCCGTGGAAGTCCGGACGCCGCAGGGTTCCCTGGTTGCATTCGTGCCTGCGGGCGAGAGCAGGGAGTTCCAGCCGGGCGGCAATCCAGCTGCAATGCAAGTCTCGGGTTGCCTGAACGCGCAGAACGGCAGATTCACGCTGCGGGACGAAGCCAGCAACCTGACCCTGGAGCTGCGGGGAACCGGGCTCGACCGCGAAGCCGGAAACCGGGTGGAAGCAGCCGGATCCGCCAACGCGAGCCAGACTCCCGGTTCCGACGCGACACAGATACTCGAAGTTCGATCGCTGCGCCGCCTGTCGAAGGGGTGCGCCTCCGGCAAGCCGGCGGTGATCGCCGCTGCTGGGGGAAAAGCCGGACTTGCCGGCACGACTGTCGCAATTATCGGCGGCGTAGCGGTCGCCGCGGTGACCGGGGGATTGGTGGCCGCCGGGAGCTTTTCGTCCGAGGAAACACCACGTGTCCCAATCAGCCGCTAGGCGAGCGTGGACATGCGGCCTGTTCTGCGTCCTTGCTTCTCTCGGCCTGCGAAGCACCGGGGCTTTGTTGATCCTGCGTGCAGACGAGGCGGCTCTCAGACGGGCGGCGCAACTCGACCCTCTCGCCGCGGAGCCCTACATTCAGCTCGCCCGTCTGGACGCTGCTCACGCGGCGATGCACCGTACAGCCGCGCTGCGCCGGAATCCATGGTTGACCGAGGTTCGGCTGGACCTCGCGCGAGACATGTCCGCGATCTCCCGCCATCAGGAGGAGGGCATTCTACTGGAGGCGGCGCGCCGCGACCGTCAAAGCCTGCCTGCCTGGGCGCTTGCCCATTACTATTGGTTGCACGACCGCCCGGACGACTTCTGGCGTTGGGCGGCACACTGCGCCCGGGTGATAAAGGACGACCGCCGAGGTCTGCTGCGCCTGGCTCGCATGGCCGCCGTGCGATGGCGAGTCCCGGTGGAAGAAGTGCCGGAGCGGCTGAACGCCGCGGATCGCAGCCTCGAACGTGATCTCCTGAATCAGCTTTTGTTGGCCGGCGATCTGAGCGCATCCGGCCGCGTCGTGGAGCGTGTTCTTTCACGCGCGGAATCGCTCGACACACCCGTGCTGGCTGCCTACTTGGAGCGGCTTTTGGAAGTGAGAGATGCCGGCGCCGCCACCCGCCTATGGGACCAAATGTGCCGGCGCGGCCTGCTTCAGGCAGTTGCGTCCGGCGGGCGCGCGGCAAACTGGAACGCCAGCTTCCGTCCGCCGGCCGAACCTCCGGGGTTTGACTGGCGGCTATCGCCCACACATGTCGCGTTACTCAATTGGGGCGGTCCCCTTCGACTCCGTCTTGACGGACAGCAGCCTGAGGTTGCGGAGCTCGCATGGCAATACGTCCCGCTGCGCCGCGGCCGTTACCGGCTTTCCAGTGCATTCAGCGTGGACAGTCGTGAGCCGCCGCCGGAAGGTGGCGAGCTTCGCTGGGAGCTTCTTGTCGGGGGTACCCGCCACAGCCTGGCGCTGCCGCATGCGCCTGAGCAGACCGTTCGTACTTTGACCGTCACAATCGACAGTACCGAGGAACTCGGCAGGCTCGCTCTGATGATTCGAAGGCAACCGGGAGTCCGGCGCCTGGTGGGCGAACTCGCCGTTTTTCGAACTGAGCTCGTCGCGTTGGACGCCCATGAACGAGGGCCAGCCAAAGCGGAATGACACCCCTAGTCTATCAGCAGCCCACGCGGTGCAAGGTGTGTTTTTTCAGGAATGCCGGCGCGAGCTTAGCGATTCACGCTTTGTTGCTGGTGCTGATCATGCATCTCTCCGGAGTGACCATCCCGCGGGTCGCCACCGGTCGGAAGCCAAAGCGAACCGCCGTGGCCCTGCTGTTTCCCACGCGTCCCGCTCCCGCTTCCCGTCCGGCGGGTAGCCCGCCTCGGGCGCGTCCGAACTCCGCCCGGCCGAACTTGGTGAGAGCCATGGAAGCGCCGCCCGCGGAGGCGATGTTTGCACCTCCGCCTACTCCAAAACTCCCGGCAGTCCCTCCGAAATGGACGTTGCCCCGCCTCGATTTCGAACCGCCGCCGAGGCCCGCTTCAGATTCCAACGGGTTCGCGGGTGTCGCCGTTTCCAGGGTCCCGGCGAACGCCGTCGATCACCCAACCATTGGCGCAAACACATTCGGAGGAATCCACGTGGAACAAAGATCGTCAATGCCGCCGGATGCGGCAAGAGTTCATCACGCCTTCACAGCGGCGACCGTCAGCGTCGAAGAGCGGACAGCCGCAAGTCTGCCGCCCACGCCTGTCCGGCGCGCCGTCGAAATCCTGTACAAGCCTGAGCCGGGTTACACTCCCGCCGCACGCGAGCGCGGAGTCGAAGGCGAGGTATGGCTTGCTGTCGTGTTTGGGCGGGATGCGAAACTCACCGTTCAGCGGGTGGTTCGCGGGCTGGGGTTCGGACTGGACGAAAGCGCCATCGCTTCCGCCCGCGCGGTCCGCTTCCGTCCGGCGGAACGGAACGGCGTGCCCGTGGACCTGGAGGCGGTGCTGAGCGTGCGATTTTCCTTAGCCCGTTGATAACTATGACTTGCCAACTTCTCTTTCTTCTGATTGCCGCCGCAGTGGTGCTGGGTGGCGCACCTTCCGCCGACCTCGAATCCATCCTGGACCGCATCGTCGCGCGAGAAGAGGAGTTCCTGCAAAAACTGAGCGCCACGCAACCTCTCGTGGAGACCTACGTGCAGCATTGGCCACAGGAGGGCGATAGCGGGCCGCAACGCGATGAGTATTTCCTGGGCCGCCTGCAGCTCGCCGGTGAGGTCGAGTACGTACCTCTCGTGCAGAGTGACGCCGCCGGGAAGCGAAGGTGGAAGTGGCCCCGCGGGGGCGGATTCGAGTTTCTGCCGCGCGGCTTCGCGCAGATGGCCGTGATCGACGCGCGCGACTTCAACCGGGATACCTATATCTTCGGTTTCGTCCGCAAGGAGTTTTTGGGGCGTGCGCGGTGCCTGGTCTTCGACGTGCTCCCCAAGCAGGCAAAAGCACCGGGCAAGTTTCAAGGACGGATTTGGGTTGAGGAGGAGCAGCTCCGGATCGTCCGTGTGAACGGGACGTACACGCACCCCGACAAACGGCCCGCAATCCAGTATTTTCATTTCGACGTGTTGCGGCAGAAAGTAACTCCGGATTTCTGGGCTCCAGCTTTGATTTATGTAGAGGATTCGGCGCCCGGCTCGCGGCGCGAGCCCGGTCTCCGGTTCAAGGCCCAGACCCGGCTGTGGGCTTTTGGTCCGCGGACATCATCGAGTGCTGACGAACTGGCGGAGATCACGGTTGCGAGCGGTCCGGTGTCCGACTCCACTCCCGGGCGCGACCTGTCGCCCCTGGCAGGGCAGCGGGAGTGGGAGCGGCAATCGGAACGCAACGTTCTGGACCGGCTTGAGCAGGCAGGCCTGCTGGGAAAACGCGGCAAGCTGGAGGATGTCCTGGATTCCGTCGCCTCTGTGCTTGCGGCTGCTTCCGGGGCAAACCTGGAAGTACGGTGCCGGGTCCTGCTGACCACTCCGCTGGAAAGCTTTACGATCGGTCACACGATTGTGCTCAGCCGCGGCCTGATCGACGTGCTCCCGGACGAAAGCGCGCTGGCGCTGGTAATCGCCTCCGAACTCGCGCATATCGCACTCGGCCATCCGACTCCGACCGCGTTTGCCTTTCCCAATCGGATGATGGTCAGCGATTCCGATCTCATGTCCGGCCTGAAGATGGCACGGAGCGCCGCGGAGATCGCGGCGGCGTCGGCCCGGGCGGCCGCCATAATCGAGCAGTCACCTTACCCCAAAACCGGCAACGCGGGCTTGTTTCTGCGGGCTCTGTCCTCCCGGCGAGCCCCCCTCGCGCGCCTGCTCTCGTCGAACCTGGGAAACCAACTGGCCGGCGCCGAGATCAGATACGCAGCGCTGGTGGAGCGGTCGCCCGCTTTGAATGAAGGGAAGCTCGAACAGATCGCCGCGCTTCCGCTTGGCTCCCGCGTTCGTCTCAATCCTTGGACAAATGAGACGTGGCTGGCCGAAGCAAGACCGCTCAGCATCCTGAACGCGCGGGAGAAGATGCCGTTTGAGGTATCGCCGTTCCCTCCGGCACTTGCCGACGCAGCTCACGGGCCGGCGCCTTCCCAGCCTCACAATTGATCCGGTTCCGGGGCTGTTTTCGCGTATACTGTTGGACGGTTTTCCATGCCTACAGGCCCTGCAGCGCGAATCACCGACAATGTCGCCCACCCGCTTCCGCCGGTGCTGACGCCCGGTCCGGGCAGCTTCGATGTTCTCATCGGATTCCTGCCCGCGTGGCGGGGTATGCCCCTTGCGGCGGTTGCCGCGTTACAGGCTATGAAAACAACGGCGGACACGGCCATCAAGGCCGCGGAAGCGGCCACCGCGGCGGCCACTGGGCCCGCGCTGCCGGCCGCGAAAGCGGCGGAAGAGGCTACCAAGGCCACCGCGCTGGCCTCCATGTCGGGGGCCATCACGGGCGCCGCGGCCGGCGCGGACATCCATGTATGCACCACCCCGTTGCCCATTCCGCCTCACGGCCCTGGCGTCGTGATCAACGGCAGCGCGACAGTTTCCATCAACATGCTGCCGGCGTGCCGCCTGGGCGATACCATTCTCGAGGCGATCGGGCCGCCCAACAGCATCGTAAAGGGCGAAATGACGGTGATCATCGGGGGCTGACGCTACTCGTAGCGAAGCGCCTGAATGGGGTCGATCTTCGTCGCGCGGCGCGCCGGAATCCAACTCGCCGCCACCGCAATCACCAGCCAGATCATGCCAACGGCGACGTAAGTGATCGTGTTCGCTGGAGAAATCTCAAATAGCAGGCCGCTCAGAATGCGGCTGGCAGCCAGTGCCGCCGCCAGGCCGATGACCACGCCGATCGCCGCAAGCTTCAGCCCGCCACCGAGAATCATGCCGCGGACCTCTCCGGGAGTGGCGCCCAGCGCCAGCCGGACACCGATCTCATGCGACCGCTGCGTGACCGAATAGGACATGACGCCGTAGATCCCGATTACCGCCAGGCCAAGCGCGAGGGCGGAAAACACGGTCAGGAGGGTAGTGTTGAAGCGTGGCTGAGCCGTGGAAGAATCAATCCATTGGTTCATCGTCCGGACGTCCGACACCGGCTGCTTCGGATCCATGGAGCGCACTGCGCCCACTACGGCGGAAGCCAGCTGCTCAGGCTCGCCCGCGGCGCGCACCACCAGTGTCATAAACGGGAACGGAAGATGGGCGTGCGGATAGTAGACCATCGGCCGCACAACTCCGTCGAGCGCGGCATATCTCGCATCTCCCACCACGCCCACGATCTCGCCCGGCACGTCGTCGCCCATCTGTACCACCAGCCGGGCTCCGATGGGATCACGGTCGCGGAAATGCAACCGCGCCATCGCCTCGTTCACCACGAACCTGCGTGGAGCATCTCGCCGGTTGTCCGCGGCTTCGAAAAGGCGTCCCCGCTTCAAAGGGATGCGCATGGTTTCGAAGTACCCGGGATGCGTCACACGGACGTCGCACACCGGGCGCTGTCCTGCCTGGCTCTCCGGATCGCCGACGATGTCGAATCCAGTAGCGGCGCCGGGGCCGGAGAAGGGCAAAAATGTCACCGAACCTGCGGAAACCACGCCTGGCAACGCGCGGACCTTTTCGTTCAGTTGCTCGAAAAAGGCGGGGAAAGCGTCGGGAGGAGCGTTCGCCGCTGACGTCCGGCTGACCGCCACGGTCAGCACGTGATCCGGATCAAAACCGGGATCTACTCGCTCCAGCCTGATAAAGCTCTCGATCAAGAGCCCAGCGCCCACCAGCAGCGTCAGAGACAACGCGACTTCCGCCACCACGAAGAGTCCGCGCAGGCGATTCCCTTTCGCCGACCCGGCCGATCCGCGTCCCCCCTCCTTGAGCGAATCCGCCAGCGCGGCGCGGGCACTCTGCATCGCGGGAACCGCGCCGAACAGCAGGGCGGTCAGCAGCGTCGCTCCCAGCGCGAACAGAAGGGCCGCGGGGTCTACGCCCACATCCTCCAGGCGCGGCACCGACGCCGGAGCGAACTTCTTCAATAGCGCCGTCAACCAGAAGCTCAGCGCGATGCCGGCTGCCCCTCCCACCAGCGAGAGCCCGAAGCTCTCAGTGAGTGACTGCGCCATCAGCCTGCCGCGGCTCGCGCCCAGCGCCGCGCGAACCGACATGTCGCGTTCCCGTGCCGCGGATCGCGACAACTGCAGGTTTGCAATATTGGCGCACGCAATCAATAAAACCAGTCCCACGGCGGCAAACAGCACCAATAATGACCGGCGCACCGGCGCGGCGAACTGCTCCGACAGGGGCACGATGTTTACGCCCCAGCCCTTGTTGAAATCGGGATGGCGCTGCTCCAGGCGTTGCGCGATCGCCGAGAACTCACTTTGGGCCTGCTCCATGCTGACCCCCGGCGCAAGTTTTCCGATCACCCGAAGGGACCTTCCGCTGCGAACCCGATAATCGACGGACGGATTCAGCGTCAGCGTCGCCCAGACATCCACCGGCGTCCCGAGCGTCTGAAAGCCGGGCGGGAGAATCCCTACCACCTGGTAGGCAGAGCCGCTCAAGTCGATGGTTTTGCCGACGATGTCCGGACGGGCTCCGAACTTCCGCTGCCATATGGCGTGACTGATCACCGCCGCTCGCGCGGCTTCAGGTCTTTCGTCGTCCCACGTCAGAAGCCGGCCCGAATGCGGAAGGGCGCCGAGCATGGGGAAAAACGATCCCGATACGCCCTGGACGCGAATCTCCTCCGGATCGCCGGCGCCCGTCAGGTTGCGCCGCCCGTCGGAGATCAGGCTCAAGGACGCGAACGATTTCTGTTCGGCAACCCAGTCCCGGTAATTTGCCGGAGCCACTACGTTCTGCCGGCGATCTCGCGGGAAGTTGCGCTCCCACACCATCGCCAGGCGTTCCGGTTCGGCGAAGGGGAGAGGCTTGAGCAGCACCGAATTCACAATGCTGAAGATCGCGGTGTTGGCGCCGATACCCACGGCGAGCATCAGGGCCGCCGTCAGCGCGAAAGCCGGACTCCGGCGGAATCCGCGAAACGCCCAGCGGAGATCGTTCCAGAACATGTTCAATCCTCCCGAAGAGAGATCGCGGGATCAATGCCCGCTGCCCGCGCGGCTGGAATCCAGCCGGCCAGCACGGAAGCAGTCAGGGCGACCATCCCTACCAATGCGAGCGTCCAGGGGTCGAGCGGTTTCACCTCGAACACCATCCGTTCCAGGTAGCGCATCAACAGTGACGCGCCAAGCAACCCGGCGATCATCCCGCCCGCTGCCAGCCTAAGGCTTCCAGCCAGCACCGTGCGGCGCAATTTCGCGGGATCCGCTCCCAGCGCAATCCGGACGCCGAACTCGCGTGTGCGTCCAGCCACCAGGAAGGCCATCAGCCCGTAGATGCCTACCGCGGCTAAGACCAGCGCCGCCAACGCGAAAACCCCCAGCAGCATCGTATACCCTCTCGTTTCCGTGGTTTCCTCCCGCAGTCTCTCCGACATCCAACTGGCGTGATACAGGGCCGCATCGGGATCGAAACGATTCACTGCTCCGCGCAGGGCTTCCATGGCCGCGGCTGACTCGGAGCCGAACTTCGCCATCACGTTCACTTCGATCACCACTTCGGCCTGCGGCAGCGGGGTGTACACGATGGCCTGCTGTTCATGCGCCGAGCGCAGGCTGCCCATTTTGGCATCTCCCGCCACTCCCACAATCTTCATCGGGCGTATCGGCCGCTCCACGCTTCCCAAGGTCATTCGCTTCCCCAGCGCGTCCCCGCCGAAGAACTTGCGTGCGAACGATTCGCTGACAATCGCCACACCTTCGCCCTCAGACGCCAAAAAGTCGCGCCCTGTAAGCAGCCGGATACCCATTGTTCGGAAGTAATCCGTCCCGATATCCTGAAAGAAGACCTGGTCGATATCCGCCGGCGGCACGGCGTCCCTGCCGGGAAAGGTAAACCCCCGCTGCAACCCCGGCCATTCGAACGGATCCGCCGAGTTGATTGCCGCCGCCGTCACGCCCGGAATGCGCCGTACTTCCTCCAACAAACCGGTCAGGATGCGGTTGCGCCCTTCGCCCGCGTAACGATCGTGCGACACGTCCACGCGCAGCGTCGCGACGCCGTCCGGATCAAATCCGGGGTTTACTGCCACCAGGTTGGCAAGGCTGCGCATCATCACTCCCGCCCCGGCGAGCAGAACGATCGCCAGCGCGACCTCCGCCGCAACAAACCACTGCCGCATGCGGGCCGTCCCCACGTCCGGCGTTGAACCGCGCGCACCGATTGCGCCCGACAACTGTGCCGCGCGCAAAGCCGGAGCCAAGCCGGCCACCGCGACACAGATCGCGGCCGCAGCCAGGCTGAACAGAAATACCCGCCAGTCCGGCTGGAACGTGGCAAACCTGGGTAATTCTCCGGGGAGCAAACTGCGTACGCCCTCCACGCCCCATTGGGCCAGGACGAAGCCTGCCAGGGACGCCACGCCGGTCAGCAGCGCCGACTCGGTCAACAACTGGCGTACCACCCGGGTTCGTGAGGCTCCCAGAGATGCGCGGATCGCCAGTTCCCGGCGGCGCGCGGAGGTGCGCGCCAACAGCAGACTGCTCAGGTTGGCGCAGGCGATGAGCATCACGAACGCCGCCGCGCCGGCAAGCACCAGCAGGGCAGGGCGGATGCGGCGCGTTTCCAACTCGTGCGCGGCGGATGCCGCGGCCGTCCGGCCGCGATTCGCTTTCGGGTGTTCCTGTTGGAGCGCGGCGCCGATCGCCGCCATCTCCTCCATGGCCTGCTGCTCCGTTACGTCCGCTTTCCGCAGAGCCACCACACGGTGCCAGTGAATATCGCGATCCGCCAGGAAGTTGATCTTGCCAAGACGGGCAAAAAGGCTGGGGTGCGCTTGAATCGGCAGCCAAAACTCGGCTCGCTGTGAAAATCCGCGGAAACTCTCCCCCGCGATCCCGATGACCGTGAATGGTGTGTTGTTCACGACAATTTTTCTGCCCAGCGCGCCCGTATCCGCAGCGAGCCGCTCGCGCCAGAAACGGGAGGAGATCACCACCACGCCCGTTCCGTCGGCCTGAGTGAAGAATCGCCCCGACCGCAGCGGCGCCCCCAGGATTTCAAAGTAGTCCGGAACGGTGAGCTCGCCGGTCACGCGGTCGGCACGCTCCGTGCCCGAGACGCTGTAATCGCTCCATGTGTAGGCGGCCATTCTCTCGAACGACGTAGCCGTTCTCCGCCAGTCCTCATAGTTCAGAAAGGAAACGCCCCCGCGGGCGCCCGTCGCCGCCACCGTTTCGTAGACAGTCATCAACCGGTTGGAGTTCGGAAAGGGGAGGCCGCTCAGCAGTACTCCGTTTACAATCGTGAACAGTGCGGTGTTGATGCTCAGGCCCAGGGCCAGCGAGAGGATGGCCGCCGCGGCGAAACCGGGATGCCGGATCAGATTGCGGATGGCGTACCGTAAGTCGTTTTTCATTGGGAATTGCTCTTAGATCCAAAGGAATGCGGGATGCTCGTGGCCCGTGGCCCGTGTCACTACCCGCTCGTAGACGCGTGCGCCGTTGTCACCGTTGGTGAACACTACCAGCGCCCACTGCGCGGCAGGCTCCAGAATTACAAAGTCCTTGAAGCCGCTGTTGTCACCCCAGTGCCAGGCGTACTTCCGGCCCGCGGCGTTCTCGAGACCCCAGCCCAATCCCCACGAAAGCCCGGCGCGGATGGGGGTTCGCGTTTCGAACCAGTCCGCGCGGCTGATCGCCGCGATCGCGAACTTTGCGTAATCGCTCACCGTCGTGGACAGGCTGGCGGCGGCGTTCGGCAGCATCCAGTTGGGAAGCGGAGGCTGCCTGGCTTCCACGTTGGCCCGCTCGCAATCC
>CAYOQB010000008.1:0-15274 GCA_964406035.1 uncultured Solibacteraceae bacterium
CCCACGATCCCGCCAATTGAATTGGAGCATTCATGACCCGATCGCAACTGCACTTCGCTTGGAAAGACAAATTTCTCGGCCGCCGGTTCCGCACCGCGGTCTCGCTCCATTCCCACACCAGCTACTCGGAAGAAAGCCTGGAGATGATTCCGCGCTATACCGCCAAGGTCCCCGTTCTGGGACCGGCGGTGCGCAAGCAGGAGCAGTTGCACCTGGAGCGCAAAGGCGAGGCGATCGACTTCAACCGCGCTTTCTGGACCCCGCCGCTGACCCCGCGCGACGCCTACCAGCTCGAACAACAGCAGCTCGAGTCCGCGTTCGAGGCGCGGGCGCTGGTGTCGCTCTCCGACCACGACAATATCCGGGCTGGCCAGGCGCTGCACGTGATGGGCGATACCTCCGCGCCGATTTCCGTGGAATGGAGCATCCCCTTCGGTCCAACGTACTTCCACGTGGGCGTGCACAATCTGCCGCCGCGTCGCGCCACCGCGATCCTGGAGTCGCTGGAGGAGTACACCGAAACACCCCGCCCCGGCCTGCTCGGCGATCTCTTCGCCATGCTGAATGGATTGCCCGAGACCCTCCTGATTCTGAACCATCCCTTCTGGGATGAAGCCGGCATCGGGGCACACGAGCACGCGCACATCCTGGGACGCCTGCTGGAGCGGCACGGCGAGCACATCCACGCGCTGGAACTGAACGGTCTCCGCTCCTGGGCAGAAAACCGCAAGGTGATCTGGCTGGCCCGCCAGACCGGACATCCGGTGATCTCCGGCGGCGACCGGCATGGCCTGGAGCCGAACTCGGTCGTGAACATCACCAATGCCGCCTGCTTCCCCGAGTTCGTCGAGGAGGTCCGGCGGGACCGCGTCAGCGACGTTGTGTTCATGCCCCAGTACCGCGAGCCGATCCGGCTCCGCGTCCTGCAGACCATGTGGGACATCGTGCGGCCCTACCCGGAATTCTCCGAAGGACGCCGCCTGTGGTCCGACCGCGTCTTCTATCGCACCCCCGAAGGCTCCGTCCAGCCGCTTTCTGTACTCTGGAAGGGAGGCCAGCCGGCGATCGTGAAACAATTTGTCGCTCTCATGCATCTGGTGGATTTGCGGCAGGTGCGGAGCGCGCTGCGCATGGCCCTGACCGATGGAGAGGAGTTTTCCTTGTGAACCATACACCAGCGGGGAGCGGTAAACCCCGCGTGGCGTTCTTTACGGACTCTTTTCATGAGGTCAACGGCGTCGCGCTGACCAGCCGGCAGTTCGAAGCGTTCGCGCGCCGCAAGCAAATCCCGTTTCTCAGCGTTCACGTCGGCCCCGCCACCCGCTGGGAGCGCGGAGGCCCTGTCGAGACCCTGGAGCTGCAGCGCGGCCGCCTGAAGTTCCCGGTGGAACGCGATATGTGGTTCGACCTCAACTTCCGCCGCCACGGCAGCCTGGCGATCCGCGCCGTGCGCGAATTCGGCGCCGACCTGATCCACATTACCGGGCCTAGCGATTGCGGCATCCTGGGCGCCTGGACCGCCTGGAAACTCCGCCTGCCCATGGTGGCATCCTGGCACACCAACCTGCACGAGTTCGGCGCGCTTCGCTTGAAGAAGCTGCTGCGGACCATGCCCGGCGGAGTTGCGGGAACGGCCGCGACAGCCGCCGAAAAAGCGATCCTGTGGGCCTGCGGCCGCTACTACCGCCTGGGTCGCGTGATTCTGGCCCCCAACCGCGAGCTGATGGATCTGATGCACGAACTGACCAGGCGTCCGGCGTTCCTCATGCGCCGCGGCGTCGACACCGAGAGCTTCAGCCCGGACTTCCGCGACCGCATCGATACCGCCTTCGTGATGGGCTTCGTCGGCCGCGTTACCCCGGAAAAAAGCGTGCGGTTCCTGAAGACGCTGGAGGACCGGCTGCTGGCGAACGGGCGCTCCAACTTCCGCTTCCTGATTGTCGGCGATGGCAGCGAGCTCGCCTGGCTGAAGGAGAACTTGCGGCACGCGGAGTTCCCCGGCGTGCTGAAAGGCGAGGCTCTGTCGCGCGCCTACGCCAACATGGATCTGTTTGTCTTTCCTTCCCACACCGACACCTTCGGCAACGTGGTGCAGGAGGCGATGGCTAGCGGCGTGCCGAGCGTCGTCACTGCCAGCGGCGGGCCGAAATTCCTGGTGAAGTCCGCCGAAACCGGCTTTGTCGCGGCCGATGACGACGCTTTTGTCCGCTGCGTGGACGCGGTGATCGCGGATCGCGAACTGCACCAGCGCATGTGCCACCTGTCGCGGGAACACGCGCTCTCGCTGTCCTGGGACGGCGTCTTCGAGGAAGTCTATCAGGCCTACCAGCACTGCCTGGCCGATACCCGAGTGGCCGCCAACCCCCGCCTGCAAGCGGCGCTCTAACCCAGCGCGGTCGCCGTGAGCGACAATAGGACACCATGGAGATGGGCATGGGCCAGGCCCTCGCTGGACTGCGCCGGCGAGGCTATGTGCCCGAGGTCGTGTTTGACGTCGGCGCGAGCGACGGCCGCTGGACGCAGCTCGCGATGACGTATTGGCCCGGCGCCACGTACTTCTGTTTCGAGCCGCTCCAGGAGCGCGCACGCGAGCTCGCGGTCCTCTCCAGCCGCAATCAGGGCCGCGTGGTGGTGTATGGCTGCGGCTTGGGCGATCGCGACCAGGAGCTCCAGATCTGCGTGAAACCTCACCTGGACGAAAGCAGCTTTGCGTTCTCCGGCGACGACGTCCGCACCGTGCCGGTACGCCGCCTGGATTCGATGCTCGCGCAGCACCGCATCCCTCGTCCGCAGTTCCTTAAGGTGGATGTTCAGGGCTTCGAGAAGCGCGTATTGGATGGAGCCTCGTCCTCCCTCGGTTCGGCCGACCTGATTCTGCTGGAATGCACCTTCATTCCCTTCTGCCCGGAGATGCGCACCCTGGACGCGATCGTGGGTGACATGTCGCAGCGCGGCTTTATCCCCTACGAGATCGTGGATGTCCTGCGCCGGCCCCTGGACGGAGCGATGGGCCAGTGCGACATGCTGTTCATCCGCAAGGGCCACGACCTGATTTCCGATCATCGGTGGGCCGCCGGATGAGCCAGTGCTGGGCCTTTGTTCCTCATGTGGGCTGGCTGCGCCACGATCCCGGCGACGAGGTGATCCAACTGCTGCGGCGCGGCCATTTCGAGGCGGTGGAACAAGCCTTCTTGTGGCTGTATCTGCGTCCGGGCGACCTGATGGTCGACTGCGGCGCGCACGTCGGGCTGCACACCATCGGCGCCCAGCGCGCCTGCGGGGGAAACGCGGACTTAATCGCACTGGAGCCGAACGAGTCCTCGCGCGCGCACCTGCTCGCCAACCTCGATCGAAATTCCTGCCGGGCGCGGGTGATCGATTCGGCCGCGTGGAAGGACAGCAGTGGAGTGGAATTCGACGTGGAACCCGCTCCGCGATCCGCTTTCTCGCGTGTAAGCAGCGCGGCCAGGCGCATCCCCAGCGTGACCCTGAGTCAGATACTCCAGGGGGAGACTCAGCCCGCCGCACTGCTCAAGTTGGATGTCGAAGGTGCCGAGCCGGAGGTGCTTACCGGAGCGGCTGCCGCGATTCGCGACGGCCGCGCGCCGGTCTGGATCATCGAGTTCACCGAGGACAACCTGCAACGGCGAGGCTCCGGCACGCGGGAGATGGCCGCCCAATTAGGTGAACTGGGCCTGCGCTTGTTCGAGCTGAACCCCGAGAGCCTGCGGCTGACCGATGCGCCGGGACAATGGCCGCTGTGGAATCGCAACCTGATCGCCTGTGCGGATCCGCGCGCGGTCAACCACCGCTTATCAACGGCGTCGGGCTCGAACATCGAGGTGGCCCGCGACCTGCTCGCCCGGGCCGTGGCGTGTCAGCCGCTGCGCGAGCTCGAAGAACTCGGCCGCTACAAGGCGATCGCGGCCAACGTCGAGCAGACCGCGCAATGGGCGGAGCGCTCCGATCGCGAGCTCGGCCAGGAGCGCGCACTCGCGCGGGAGATGCGTCAATGGGCGGAGCGAACCGAGGGCATGCTGAACCGGGAACGCGAGGAGTCGGCGGCGCTTCGCGATCAAATCCACAAACTGCGCACCGAAATCGAGGCCGCAAGTCAAGCGGTTCTCGAGCAACAGGCGTTGGCCGGCGATCACCGCAGGTGGGCGGAGCAGACGGAGGCGTTCCTGGCCTCGGAACGTAAGCTCTCCGCGGAGTTGCGCGAGTGGGCGGAGAAGTCAGAGGGGCTGCTGCGGTCCGAACTCGAGGCCAAGAGCGAGATCGAACGTGCGCTCCAGCGCGAGCAGGACTTCGCAAGGAAGAACCGCGAGTGGGCCGAGAACACGGAGCGCCTTCTCGCCCTGGAGCGTGAGATGACCGCCGCGCTTCGAGCGCGAGCAGAAGCGGCCGAAGCCGATCTCTCCTCTTTGGAGGCGAAGGTCGAAGACCTGCGCTCGGCGAGTGAAGAATTGGACCGGCTGCTGACCTCCGAGCGGGACCGCTCGTCCGCGGCGGCAGCGGAGTGGGAGCGTATCCGCCGGCGTCAGGAAGAACTGCTCGCCGCCGAACAAAACACTTCCGCGGCGCATCGCGATCGCGCGAACGCGGCCGAGTCGCTGCTGGCCGCGGCCCGCGCTTCCATCGAAGAACTGCGGTTGGAGTTGGAGGCGGAGCGTCACTCCGTGCGGCGGATGCGCGACATCCTGAAGAATCGCGCCATGCTGCTGAAGCACTTCGTCCGGAGCAGATCCGTTGACTGAACCCCGCATTTCTCTCATCACCCCGTCGCTGAACGCGGCGCCAACCATCGAGCGGACGCTGCGATCCCTCCAGGCACAGGAGTATCCAGCGCTGGAACTTATCTGCGTCGATGGGGGCAGCTCGGATGGGACCGTCGAAATCATCCGGCGCTTCGAAGGGCTGGTCACCAGGGTGATTCAGGAGAAGGACAAGAACACGGCGGATGCCGTTAACAAGGGCTTCCGGATCGCAACCGGCGAGATTTTCGCTTACCTGAACGCCGATGACGAATTGGCGCCGGGAGCGCTGCGCCGCATCGCGCGCGAGTTCGCCGCAAACCCGGAAGTCGACGTGATCACCGGGGGTTGCCGCCGCGTTTTCGCCGACAACTCCGAGGTAATTACGCAAGTCCCCGAGCAGTACATCGCGAATCTACCGATGCGCAACGACATCGAGCAGCCCAGCACGTTCTGGCGATCGGAAGTCCATCGCCGCGCCGGCGAGCTCGACGACAGCTTCGCGCTCGCATTTGACTGGGAATGGTGGAACCGCCTGCACAAGGCGGGCGCGCGCTTCCACCGCATTCCGGATGTCCTGTCCGTGTATTACTTTTCCGGTGACAACCTGACCTCCCGGGCAGGCGCCCGGGTGATCGAGGAGATGTACCGGGTAACCAAGCGCTACGGCCCTCACAACGGCCGCCTGGCCGACGTGTACCGCCTGATCTACCGCGTCTTTGACCTCCGCGGGTTCTATGATCGCCCTTTCGCCGAGCTTCCTTACCCCAAGCAACTGGTCTTCGGCGGATCTCTGCGCCTCCTGTACTTCCTCTACGGGCGGCACGCCATTAACAATTACAACTGGAACTGGGCCTCGAAACAGGTCCGGGGGCTGGTCTGGTACAAGTAATGCGACCCGCCCTGGTTCGGTAGAATCAAGGAGAACATGCTCCACATTCCGATCCTTCGCCAGGGCCAGCCGTATAAGAGCGTCGATCTGATCCGCACCGCCAACTTCCGCACCAAGGAGCCGTTCGTCGAGATCAGCCAGGCCAACGCCGGCCTGATCCGCCGCGACCTTCTCAAGCAGGACGAAATGCGGGATTCCCTGATGGGCTTCTCCACGCGCGACCTGCTGGCGATCGCCAAGCAGGCCGGCCAGCATTTCATGAACGACGAACTGCCGCTGGGCGATGCCTCGCAGACGCCGCAGCAGTACGTAGAGGCGCTCAGCGCGACCACCGGCATGCCTTACGTGATGGTCCGCGCCAACATGCGCAAGATCTTCGGCGTGCTGGACCAGATGGAGGCCGTGCTGAAGGGACTGACGCGGCTGCCCAGCCTGGATGTCCTGGATCGCGGCTGGGGCGACGTGGCCGGAACCGCGGTCAGCTTCTTTCGCCGCGCCTCGGCGCTCGGCGTGGTGCTCCCGAACAATTCGCCTGGCGTGCATTCCTTGTGGGCGCCCGCGTTCGCGATGAAGACCGCGCTGATGCTGAAGCCCGGATCGTCCGAACCGTGGACCCCTTATCGCATGATCCAGGCTCTGATCAAGGCAGGCGCTCCCGCACAGGCCTTCGGCTATTACCCCGCCGATCATGGCGGCGGCGCGGAAATCCTCCGCGGCTGCGGGCGCGGCATGGTCTTCGGCGATGTCGCGGCCACGAAGCGATGGGAGAACGACCCCCGCGTGGAAGTGCACGGCCCCGGCTACTCCAAGGTGATCTTCGGCGAGGATGAAGCGGATAACTGGGAGAAGTATATCGACGTAATCGCCGCGTCCATCGCTTCCAACTCCGGCCGCTCCTGCGTCAATGCATCGGGTGTTTGGACTCCGCGCCACGGGGCGAAGATCGCCCAGGCGCTGGCCGCGAAGCTGGCGTCCATCGAGCCCCGGCCGGCAGACGCGGAAGACGCGCAGGTGTCGCCCTTCGCCGATCCCAAGGTGGCCGAGCGTATCTCCGCGATCATCGATCAGGACCTGCCTGGCGCGGTGGACGTGACCGCTTCCGTGCGCCCGGGGCCGCGCTACGCGACCTTCGAAGGCTGCGGGTATTTGCTGCCCACCATCGTGACTTGCTCCGTCGAGCATCCGTTGGCCAATCGCGAGTTTCTCTTCCCGTTCGCCAGCGTGGTCGAACTGCCCCAGGACCAGATCCTGGAGGCGATCGGCCCCTCGCTGGTGGTTACGGTGATCAGCAACGATCCGAAGTTCCGCCAGCAGTGCCTGACCAGCGAGAACGTGGGGCGGTTGAACTTCGGCCCCATTCCCACTATGCAGATCTCCTGGGACCAGCCGCACGAGGGCAACCTGTTCGATCACCTGTTCGCCCGGCGCGCCTTCCAAGCCGCTTCGTGATGCGTCCGAAATGGCTGCTGGTCGCCGGTGCGCTGGCTACTCCGGCCATTCTGATCGCCCGGCTGCTTCCCCCATCCATGTCGTGGGATTCGGTTCTCTGGCGCGCATTCGACATCGCGCTCGAAACCGCGCCCACTGGCGTCTGGGGTCTGTTCGCCGCCGCCCTGCCCCTGGGGCTGGGCTTTTACGTGCTGATCTCCGCCGCCGCCCTGTACCGCGTTCTGGAGTGCTTCGACAGGAACGCGGACGGATGGTGGATCGCCGCCCACTTGGCGGGCGCGGCTCTGTATTTGCTCGCGCTGCTGGCGCAGGCGCGACGCCGCAAGGCGCCGGCCACCGCGCCACCCCCCGCCTAGAAGGTCAGCCTGGCCTGCAGCACCACGATCCGGTTCCCGTCTGCCGATGTGATCCGGCCGAAGTCCAGCGAATTGATGTTGGCATTGGGGTCGCCCCACTGCGGCGTGTTGGTGAAGTTGATGGCATCGGCGCGGATCTGCAGGCCAATCCGCTCCGTGATGCGCACCCGCTTGATCAGATTGACGTCCAGGCGGAAGGAGCCGGGAGATTCGAAAAACCGCCCAGAAAGCGATCCCAGTTCGCCGGGCTGTGGATTCACCATCAGCAGACGGCCGTTTTCATCGGCGATCGCGCGCAGCGTGCTCCGCTGCTGCACCCCTTGCGTGGTGGTCATGCGGGCCACGTGTGGATCCACCACCTGCTGCCAGCCCGAGAAGTACACCGGCCCCTGCGGCGTCATGGTGACGCGGCCCGCGCCGCTCGAAAGGGGCGCGACGGCCATCGGGTATGTTCCGGCGGTGGTGAAGCCGTTGAATGCGTTCACCGAGGAAATGCTGAGAGGCTCGCCCGAGAACACATTGAAGATGCTGCCCACCTGCCATCCGCCGATGATGTGGTTCAGCCAGCCCGGCGCGCCTTTGCCGAAAGTGCGGTCCTTGCCGAAAGGCAGCTCGTAGATGCCGTTGTTGCGCCACACATGGGTGCGATGGAAATCCATGCGGCGCTTATCCACCTCGCGATTCCGCAGCGTCCGGAACTGGGCGAACAAGGCCGCGTCATTGCCTTCCGAATCGCCCAGCGTTTTGCTCCACGTGTAGTTGCCCTGGAAGAAGAAACCGCGGTTGAAGCGCCGCGTGAACTCGATCTGCAAGGCATGATAGGTCGAGTTCGAGAAGTTCCCGCTGAGAATGGCCGTGGCGAACTGCGGATTCGGCAACACGAAGTTTTCCGGCAGCCCCGCCCGCCGCAGCAGCCCCCCGTTCACTCCCGTGAACTGGTTCGTGCTCGACAGGAAGTTCGCGAACCCGCCCACGTTGTTGTTGGACAGGAACGCCTGCATCGCGGCGTTGGAGCGGACCAGGTCGGATCCGCGCACCGTGGTTCCGTTCACGCCGCCCAGGCCCATGAAGATGCGGTCGAATAACGCCGCGTTGCCGCCCGCCTGCGTGATCTGATATGCCTCCAGAATCCCGTTCTCGAAGATGTTGGCTTCGTTGATGCTCACGTCGCGAATCAGCTTGGTGCCCTTCGAGCCGACGTAGCGCGCCTCAAAGCTGGAGTCCTTGCCGATGCTTCGCGTGATGGAGAAGTTGAAGTTCTGAATGTACGGCGTCCGCAGCCGGTCGTCGTAGCTGCGGACCGTCTGGGTGCGCTGCGTCAGCGGCACGGTGCCCATCGGCTCTCCAATCTGCGGCACGGGCAGGCGCAGGTTCTGCAGGTTCAGCAGCGATCCGGAAAGCAGGATACCCACTTCCGACAGGCCCGGATTCAGCCCGGCGATATCGTGTGTCAGGTAAATCGGATTGCGTTCATACCCGATGCCGTATCCGGCGCGGATCACAGTTTTGTTGCGTCCAAACCAGGGCAGCGTCCAGGCGAAGCCGACATTCGGCGACCAGTTGTTCCAGTCCTGCTCAAAGAACTTCACGTCCGGATTCGGCGTTCCCGGACCAACGAGCTGCGGCCGCGTCAGCGATCCGTTCAACCGCCCCGGCTGGAACATGTCGCCGAAGCCCGTGCCCGAAATCCCGAACAACCCGCCGGTGCCGCCAACCAGCGCGACGCCCCGCTGCCCCCGCTCGTACGGCACGCGGTAATGCTCGTAGCGCACGCCCAGGTTCAAAGTCAGTGACGGCGATACGCGCCACTCGTCCTTGAAGAAGAAGCTGTACTCATGCTGCCGCCAGTTGCGATATCGCGACAGGCCGGAAATGTAGCGAAGGTCCTGGCCACCGGGCGAGTTGTAGGTCTGGAACGCATTCCCGATGCTGCCGGACAGATCCAGCAACAGGTTCTGCGCCAGGTTGGTGTTCAACCCGATTCCGGGGACGTTGGCGATATTCTGCACCGGCACCGCGCCCGCTCCCACGCTGGCCCGAGGTTGCACCGCGAAGGCATCGTAGCCCGCGCTGGACACGAAGCGGATCTCCGCGCCGCCGCGGAAGGAGTGCTTACCCTTCAACCAGGAGATCGTATCCGAGTACTGATACACCGGGGTCATGCGGCTGGAAGGATCGGAAGCATAGTTGGTGGGCAGCACCGGCTCGGTCATCGTCAGCATGTCCAGGATGAAGGGAATTCCGCTGGCGGTGGGAAGCAAGGACGTTCCGCCGGCTTCCTCCGCGTACGGAGCGATGGAAGTGTTGCGCGGCCGGAAGACGCCGGCTCGGGCTTCGTTCACCAGGTTCGGCCGCAGCACCGAAATCAGCGACACGTTGTACTGCTTGGTATTCGTGGGTCCGAGGCCGCCCGGCGAGTCCGGCAGTGGCTGCGGACCCACAATGTTGAAGCTGTCGTAGCCCTGGTTGGAGAATGTTCCCGTCAGCCGGTGATTGGGGTTGAACTGATGATCGATCCGGAACTCAAAGAGCTGGTACTCGATGCGCACCGGACGGCTCCAGGTGTACCCGGCGGTGTTCAATCCGTCGCCGAACCGGTAGTTGTTCGGCAGGGGAACCGAGCCGAGAATCCGCGCGATCGCTCCCGTGGGATCCGCCGCCAGCCGGTTCGGATCGCGGCCAAATACGTTGACGGTCTGCAGCTCGCTGGTAATGCCTGCCGGCCGCAGCGGATTGCCCTGCAGATCGACGGTGGGCACTCGGGCAATCGCGTTCGCATTCTGCACACCCGGGAAGAAGCGGAATTGTCCCCGCCGCGCCGACTCCGTGAGCACGATTGCACTGGTGGCGTTCTTCTGTCTCTGCTGATCGCCGTCGAACAGCACATGGAAAAACGTCTGATTCCGCTTGATCGGGCCCCCCAGCCGGCCTCCGAACTGGTTGCGGATCAGAATATTTCTGGGGGAAATCTCAGCTCCGTTCAGGTCTCGCCCGCGCTGGTTATTGAACCAGGTATTGGCGTTCAACACCGTGTTGCGATGCTCGTAGAACAGGCTGCCGGCAAAGCGGTTGGTGCCGGATCGCGTCACGATCTGCACCTGCCCCGATCCGCGGCCGAGCTCCGCGTCCGCCGGCGAGGTGATGATGCGAAACTCCTCCGCGCGATCCACCGTCACGCGGTTCACGATCGCCGCGTTCGTCAGTCCGTTGAGCAGGTTGTCCTGAGCGTTCAAGCCGTCGATGGTAAAGTTCAGCGATCCGCTACGGTTGCCGCTGAAGTTCTGTCCGACAACACCGGCCTGGGTCGCGATCAGATCGTAGGCGCTGCGTCCGGCCAGCGGCAGTTCCAGCACCTGGCGTCCGCTGACCACATTGCCGACCGAACTGGTGGAGTATCCCAGTTGTGAAGTGGAGCTCTGCACTTCCACCGTCTCCGTAGTGGTTCCCAGATCGAGAGCCATGTTCAGCGTCTGCCGCGCGCCCACTTCGAGTGAAATGTTGTTCCAGACGCCTCGCCGGAAGCCCTGCATCTCCGCGCTGAAACGATACGACCCCGGCAGCAACGCCGGGAACACGTAAACTCCGCTCGCGTTGGTGGTTGTGCGGTTGACCACGCCCGTGGCCAGGTTCTCCGCGGTAACGGATACGCCGGGCACCACCGCGCCTGCCGGATCCGTGACTGTTCCCGAGATCGTGGCATCCGTGCTCTGCGCGCACGCAACGCCGGAAACAAGCAACGCCAGTATCACCCCGATGTTTCGCACCATGGGGTGGCAGTCTATCAAGACTGGCGCGGGAGTCAAGGCGCAACGCGCTTTTTATACAACTTGTTACGATGAAAGTTACCCCATGCTCCGTTTCGAAACCGCGGGAGAATCGCACGGCGAGTGCCTGGTTGCGACGCTGGCTGGACTGCCGGCCGGCGTTCCCATCGTCCTCGACCGCGTCAACCGCGAGTTGTGGCGGCGGCAGCAGGGCTACGGCCGCGGCGGCCGCCAGAGGATCGAGAAGGACTGCGCGCGCATCGTTTCCGGAGTCCGCCACGGACACACCATCGGATCCCCGATCGCCGTCCTGCTGGAAAATCGCGACTGGAAGAACTGGACCGAGGCTCTCCCCGTCGGCGCTGGCGACGACGAAAAGAAAAAACCGTTGAAGCGTCCCCGCCCCGGGCACGCCGACCTTGCCGGCGCCATCAAGTACAGCTTCCCCGAGGCCCGCTACATTCTGGAGCGCGCCAGCGCCCGCGAAACCGCCGCTCGAGTCGCCGCCGGCGCGCTCTGCAAGGAGTTTCTGCGCGAGCTGGGAATCGAGGTTCTCAGCCACGTCGTCGGCGTAGGAAGTTGCAGGCTGGAACGGAGCGTCGCCTGGGAAGAGATCGAGGCCCTCAGCCGCCGCGATGAAGTCCTGCTCGGCTGCGTCGATGCCGAAACGGAAACGCGCATGAAAGCCGAAGTGGATGTCGCCTACCGCACCGGCGACACCATCGGCGGCATCTTCGAGGTGGTCGTCCACAACCCGCCGGTCGGCCTTGGCTCCCACGCCACCTGGGATTCCCGCCTCGACGGCCGCCTCGCCCAGGCGATCGTCTCCATTCAAGCGGTGAAAGGCGTCGAGATTGGCGCCGCCGAAGAAGCGGCCACCAGCTTCGGATCCAAGGTTCAGGATACGATCCACTACTCCAAGGAGCACCGCCAGTTCTCACGCGGCGCCAACAAGGCCGGAGGACTGGAAGGCGGCATTTCCAACGGCCAGGATATCGTGGTGCGTGGCTACCTCAAGCCCATCTCCACGCTCCGCAAGCCGCTTGAAAGCGTCGATCTCGAAACCCGCGATCCCGCCTCCGCCGCCTATGAACGCTCCGATGTCTGCGTGGTTCCCGCCGCCGGCGTGGTGGGCGAGGCGATGGTCGCTTTTGTCATCGCCCAGGCGGCGATCGAAAAATTCGGGGGCGATTCCCTTCGCGAGTCGCTCCGCAATTTTCAGGGCTATCAGCAGCAGGTGAAGGATTTCTGATGATCTACAACATCGTCAAATACGGCGATCCGGTGCTCGAAACACGAACCGAGCCGGTCACCGAATACGGCACGCCCGAACTGAAAAAGCTGGTGGAGGACATGTTCGAGACGATGTACGCCGCGCGCGGCGTGGGCCTCGCCGCCCCCCAGGTCGGCTTGTCCAAACGCCTCACCGTCATCGACCTCAGTTGCGGCGAGGACGCCTCGCAGCGCATCGTGTTGTTGAACCCGGAAATCGTGGCCCGGCAGGGCGTCCACACCGGTGAGGAAGGCTGCCTCTCCATCCCCGGCTTCCGCGAACAGGTCACCCGCGCTCACAAGGTCACCGTCCGCGCCCAGGATGTCGACGGCAACCCCGTGGAACTCGAAGGCGAGGATCTCCTCGCGCGCGCCTTCCAGCATGAAACCGACCACCTGGACGGCGTCCTGTTCATCAGTCACATCTCGCCCCTCAAACGCGACCTCATCCGCCGCAAGATCCGCAAAATGCAGAAGTCGGGCGAATGGAAGTAGACGCGATGCGCGTCGTTTTCCTGGGGACGCCCGAGTTCGCGGTCCCATCCCTCGAAGCTCTTGCCTCCGCCGGATATTCGATCGTCGCCGTCTACACTCAACCCGACCGGCCCAAGGGCCGCGGCCATGATTTCGCGCAGAGCCCCGTGAAACAAGCCGCCCTCGCGCTCAACCTCGATGTCCGCCAGCCGGAACGCATCCGCCGCCCCGAGATTGTCGAGGAACTCCGCGGCCTCTCTCCGGACGTCATGGTGGTCGTCGGCTATGGACAAATCATCCCGCAATCCATCATCGACATCCCCCCTCTGGGCATCCTCAACGTTCACGCCTCCCTGCTGCCCGAGTACCGCGGCGCCGCGCCGATCCAATGGGCCATCGCTGACGGCAAGCGGACCACCGGCGTCACCATCATGAAGATCGACGCCGGCCTCGATACGGGCGACATGCTGCTGAAAAGCGAGACGCCGATTGGCGAGAACGAAACCGCGCCCGAGCTTTCCGCCCGCCTCTCGCGCGACGGCGCCCAACTGCTGCTGCGCGCGATCCAGGGCCTGCGGGACGGCAGCATCCAACCCCAACAACAGGATCACGCCGCCGCCACGCTGGCCCGCATCCTCACGCGCGAGGACGGTCGCATCGACTGGGCCTGGCCCGCCGCCACCATTCACAACCGCATGCGCGGCTTCACCCCCTGGCCCGGCTGCTACAGCACCTTCCGCGGACAGCGCATCCACATCTGGAAGGCCGCGCCCGTGGCCGAAGCGTCCGGCAAACCGGGCGAGCTCATCGCCAGAAATCGCGACCTCCTCGTCGCCTGCGGCCACGGCTCCGCGCTGCTTCTCCAGGAGGTCCAGCTCGAAGGCAAGAAACGCATGCCCGCTTCCGCCTTTCGAAACGGCTATCCTTTCAGGGAACACGAAACATTGGGGGAGTAGCACAAAACGATGGAACTGCCTTCGGGCTTCCGGTACGCTGCCACGTACGCGGGCATCCGGAAAGCCGAAAAGAATGACCTGGCGCTGATCTTCTCGGCGCAGCCGGCCTCCGCCGCCGCGATGTTCACCACCAATCGCGTCTGCGCCGCGCCCGTCGGCGTCGCCCGCGATCACTTGCGCAAAACGCGCGGCGTCGCGCAAGCCATCCTGGTCAACGCCGGCAACGCCAACTGCGCCACCCGGACCGGCGTCAAGGTCGCCACCGACTCCTGTCGCGCCGTGGCCAAGGCGCTGAAGCTGCGCGCGGATCATGTCCTGCCCGCGTCCACCGGAGTCATCGGCGTCGAACTCGACGGCAGCCGCATCACCCACGCCGTTCCGGACCTCGCGGCGAAGCTCCATGGCGCGTCTTTCGATTCCGTCGCGCACGCCATCATGACCACCGATACGCGCCCCAAGACCGCCTCGGAAAGCGTCCGCCTGCGCCGCGGCATCGTCCGCATCGCCGGCATGACCAAGGGCGCCGGCATGATCCACCCCCGCATGGCCACCACGCTCGCCTTCGTCATGATGGACGCCCGCATTCCGCCGCGTCCGCTGCGGCAAATGCTGCAAGCAGCCGTGGAACGCAGCTTCCATCGCATTTCCGTCGACGGCGACACCTCCACCAACGACATGGTGTGCGTGCTCGCCAACGGCGCGTCCGGCTTCAGCATCAGCGAGAACGAACGCAAGGTTGTCGGCGAAGTGCTCGCCTGGGTGCTGGAGGATCTGGCGGAGCAGATCGTGCTCGACGGCGAGGGCGCGCGCAAGCTGGTGTCGATCCGCGTCACCGGAGCGAAATCGGACGCCGACGCCGCCTGCATCGCCCGCTCCATCGCCAACTCGCCCCTGGTCAAGACCGCGATCGCCGGCTCCGACCCCAACTGGGGACGCATCCTTTCCGCCGCGGGAAACTCCGGCGTGGACTTCGACCCTCGCCTCGTCGACATCCACCTGCAAGGAACCCGGGTGTGCGCCGGCGGGCTGGCCGAGGACTTCGACGAAATGGACATGAAGCGGATACTCGACGCCCGCGAATGCCAGATCCGCTTTGCCATTCGCGGCAGGCACACCGGCGCCGCTCTGTTCCACACTTGCGACCTGACTGAGGAGTACATCCGCATCAATGCGAGCTACCGCACTTAGCCTGATGCTGGCCTTGTTGCCGGCGGCCGGCACCGCAGCCGATCCGGCGGCGGACGCAGTCGCGGTGTTGTCGCGGATGGCCGAATCGCTCGCCGAACCCAACCCCCGCCGCTTCGAACAGCAATTGTCGCCCGACGCCGCGGGCATGCCGGCCCTCGCGGAATCGGCC
>CAYOQB010000008.1:15284-38486 GCA_964406035.1 uncultured Solibacteraceae bacterium
CAACAGTATGAAGTCATTTCCTCCGTCGAGATCCTGCGCAACACCGGCGACGCCTCCCGGCGCGAGATCCAGGCCGACTGGACCCTTCGTTTCCGCCTGCGCGACTTTGAGTCCGCGTTCCGGCAGCGGCGCCGCGTTCTCAAGATCGTATTGCTTCAGACACCGAAGGGCTGGAAAGTGCAATCAGTCGACGACCCCGCGTTTTTCTCTCCTCCAGCCTGATTTCCAGCAAACCGCCAGCGGCCTTTTTCGTCCCAGCTTGTAACCTCGAGAACCAAAAGGAGTATCCGCACGCATGAGCGCGCTGTTTCAGGACCTGCGTTTCGCCTTGCGGGGATTGCGAAAAACGCCCCTGTTTACCGCCGTTGCCGTGCTGTCGCTCGCGCTCGGCATCGGCGCGAATACCGCCATCTTCAGCCTGCTCGACCAGTTGCTGCTGCGCTTGCTCCCGGTCAGGAACCCCCACGAGCTTGCCCTGCTCACCTGGCGCGGCACCCACATCGGCAACAACACCGGCTCCAATTCCATCTCCTACCCGATGTACCTGGACCTGAAGGCCAAGAACGAGGTCTTCACCGATCTCGCCGGGCGCTATGGCATGGCATTCTCCATCGGACACCAGGGGCAGACCGAGCGTGTCGACGGCGAACTGGTTACCGGCAATTACTTCTCGCTCCTCGGCGTGGAAGCCGAGATCGGCCGCGTGATTTCCCCCGACGACGATCGCACCCCGAACGGCCATCCCGTGGTAGTCCTCGGTTACGACTACTGGAAACAGCGGTTCGCCGGCGACCCCGCGGTGGTGGGCAAGCCCCTCGCCGTCAACGGCCGCAATTACACCATCATCGGCGTCAGCCGGCAGGGCTTCTACGGCATCGAAGTTGGCGCCGATCGCGCCGTCCGCATCCCCATCATGCAGAAAGGCGAGCTTTCCTCCGGCTGGATGATCGGATACAGTCTGCAGAATCGCCGCGGCAAGTGGGTGAATGCCATCGGCCGCGTGAAACCGGGCCTGACCATGGAACAGGCCAAGGCCGGTCTCCAGCCTCTGTTCAAGTCCCTGCTTGTCGAGGATCTGAAAACGCCCGAGCTGGCCAGGGCCACCGCGTTCGCGCGGCAGCGATTCCTCAGCGCGTGGCTGGATGTGACGCCCGCCGCGAAAGGACGATCCGAATTGCGCCGCAGCTTCGAAAAGCCGCTGTGGATCCTGATGGCCATGGTCGGCGTAGTGCTGCTCATCGCCTGCGCCAATACCGCGAACCTGCTGCTGGCCCGCGCGGCCGGTCGGCAGAAGGAGATCGCCGTGCGATTCGCCATGGGTTCATCGCGGCTCCAGATCGTCCGCCAGCTCCTCACTGAAAGCCTGCTGCTGGCCCTGGTCGGCGGATTGGCCGGCCTGCTGGTGGCCATGTGGGCCTCCCGCCTGCTGATCGGCCTGCTCCCGGCGGGGGATTCGCCGGTGGACCTCTCCACCAGCCCCGATCCCCGCGTCCTCGGGTTCGCGCTCGCCATCTCCGTCGTCACCGGCATCGTCTTCGGCCTGCTCCCCGCGATCCGCTCCTCCCGCGTCGATCTCGCGCCGGTACTGAAAGAACAGGCGGGCTCGCTCTCCTCCGGCGGACACTCGCGCATCCGCAAGAGCCTGGTCGTGGTGCAGGTTCTGCTATCGCTTCTCCTCCTCGTCGGCGCGGGATTGTTCCTTCGCTCCCTGAACAACCTGCGCTCGCTCGATCCCGGCTTCCAGGTCAGCAAAGTGATCGCCTTCTCGGTGGACCCCAGCAGGAACGGATACCAGAACGAGCGGTCGCAAGCGTTCTTCCGCCAGCTTCAGGAAAAGATCGAGGCCATCCCCGGCGTGGAGAGCGCCGGCTTCGGCGTCATCCGGCTGCTGTCCTCCGACGAATGGGACCGCGGAATCGTGGTGGAGGGCTATGCGGCCCGGCAGGGCGAGAACATGAGCCCGCTGTTCAACGCCGTCACGCCCGGCTACTTCAAGACCCTCGGCATTCCCGTCATCGCCGGCCGCGAGTTCACCGCCGCCGACACCGGCGGCCGTCCCAAGGTGGCGATCGTCAATGAGGCCTTCGTCAACAGGTTCTTCGGCGATCGCGGCGCGCTCGGCCGGCGCGTGGGCTTCGGCGGCGGGCCGGACACCCCGCTCGACATCGAGATCGCCGGCGTCACCCGCGATGCCAAGTATCAGTACATGCGGGAAGACAAGCAGCCGCAGATCTTCATTGCCGCGCGCCAGAATGACTTCATCACCGAAATGAACGGCTATGTCCGAACCCGCCAGGAACCCGAAGGACTCTTCGCGGCGGTTCGCAGCGCGGTGGCGGACATCGATCGCAACGTGCCCATCTATGGAATGCGCACTCTCAGCGAGCAAATGGATCAGAACCTGTCCACCGAGCGCATGATCGCGTTTCTCGCCGCCGCCTTCGGTCTGCTGGCGACGGCGCTGGCGGCCATCGGCTTATACGGCGTTCTGGCGTATTCGGTCGCGCGCCGCACCCGCGAGATCGGGATCCGCATGGCGCTGGGAGCCTCGGAACGCAAGGTCGTCTGGCTGGTCCTCCACGAGCTCCTGCTGCTGGTGGGAATTGGTTTGGCGCTGGCGATCCCGGCGTCCCTGGCGCTGACGCAATTGGTCCGCAGCCAGTTGTTCGGGGTCTCGCCCAACGATCCCGTCACCATCGGGCTGGCGGTGCTCGCTCTCGCCCTGGTCGGCGTGATCGCGGGATGGCTGCCGGCGCGCCGCGCTGCTCGCACCGACCCCATGATCGCTCTCCGCTACGAGTGATCAGCCGATCCGCACGCCCCGGTAAACGCTGACCGCCGAGCCTTCCGCGAGGAACGCGGAATCGGGCGCGCGCCCGTTCAGATACGCGAACTCCGCGCCGTACAGGCTCGCCGCGTCCAGCGTCAGCTCGGAGGTGAGCGCCGGCCATATCCGCCACCTCGGATGCTCCACCCGGTACTCGATGGTCCCGCCGTCGCGCTGTCGCGTGTAGCCCCAGTAGTGCTCCACCAGGAACTCCTCCAGCGATCCTGCTGGAAGCGGAACCGGCGTTCCCCGCCGAGTGCCGGCCAGCCCCTGCCACAGTCCGTCTTTCCGGAACTCGTACTGCACCCGATCCGGCGCGGCGACGTGCCGCATCGGATACCGTACGTACGGCTCGTTATACAGAGCCCGCGCTGTCGAGGCGATCGCGATCTTCGGAACAATCTCCTTCACGAACACCACGCCCCGGCGATCCCCGCGGCGCACATAGAACCGAAGATTCAGCTCTTCAAAATTCCGGTGCAGCGGAATCGGCACTCCCAGCACGCGGGTCCGCAGAAACAGAAATCCCACCACGCTGACGAAGGTTCGGCCGCCATGGAAGTCGAGCTCGGTCCCGCGCGGCGCGCGCGATGCGAGAGTCGCCGGGTCCGCCTCCCAGTTCAGCATCACCAGCTCGCGCCACTCCGCCGTCAGGAACCGCGCCGCCATCGCCTAAGCCTGTTCCAGCCGTCCGACTTGATAAATCCGCACCACTTCTCCGTTCCGGAAGGTGAACCACTGCACCCCGTGAGCCTCATACCGCTTGCCGTCCCGGAACTTGCCCGCTTCCGCCAGCTCCACGACGATGTCTTCGCCATGTTCGATCATGCGGCGCATTTCGGGACGCTGCTCATCCACCAGTTCCATGTTGCGCCGCACCGCGTCACGGACCTGCTCACGCCCCTTCCAGCGTCCGTCGAAGGGACCGAACCCGGCGATCTCCATCTCTACGTCCGGCGCCAGCCGCGTGGCCAGCGAATCGAAGTTGTGCTCGATTGTGTCGGCGTACAGGCCGTGGAGCCGCGCGCCGGGACCTTCACCGGCCTCCGGAGCGGGCTGGACCTGACTGAGAAAGTGCGCGGTCAGACTCTTGTCCATGCGCCGAGCTTACACGAATGCGCGGCCGCGGCGGGTGGGCTAATATGACAGCATTGCCATGAAATACCCATCCCTCGTGCTGTTTGCGGCCGCCGCCGCGCTCGCCCAGACCGGCGCCACTCCCGCCGCCGACATCCTTCCCAAGGCCGACGAACTGGTCAACGCCTATATGAAGCAGAACCGGTTCTCCGGTTCCGTTCTGGTGGCCAAGGGCGGCAAGATCCTGGTGAACAAGGGCTACGGCTTCGCCAATGTCGAGCTGGAGGTCCCCAACACGCCGCAAACCAAATTCCGCCTGGGTTCCATCACCAAGCAGTTCACCGCCGCGGCCGTTCTCCTGCTGGAGGAGCAGGGCAAGCTCAGCGTGAATGATCCGGTGTCCAAGTATTACCCCGAAGCGCCCGAGGCCTGGAAGGACATTACCGTCCATCACCTGCTGACCCATACCTCCGGGCTCCACAACTACACCGCCGTCCCCGAGTATCGGACCCGCATGCGGGAGAAGCTCACGCCGCTCACGCTCATCGCCCGTTTCAAGGACCTTCCGCTCGATTTCGCGCCCGGCTCCAAGTTCAGCTACTCCAACTCCGGCTACGCGCTGCTCGGCTACATTGTCGAGAAAGCGTCCGGCGAGAAGTATGAGGACTACCTGAAGAAGCATCTCTTCGGGCCCACCGACATGCAGAGCTCCGGCTACGACTGGGATACCACGATCCTGAAGAACCGGGCGTCCGGCTATGAGCGCAGCCCCGACGGCCGCATCCGCAATGCCGAGTACCTGGACATGTCGCAGCCCTACTCCGCCGGGTCCCTCTATTCGACCACCGAGGATCTGTACCGTTGGGATCGCGCTCTGTACACCGACAAGGCGCTTTCCGCGAAGTCGAAAGAGAAGCTCTACACCCCGGCGCTCGACAACTACGCCTACGGCTGGTTCGTGGATAAGCAGTTCAACCGGCGGCGGATCTCACATGGCGGCGGCATCAACGGATTCACCACCCAACTGGCGCGCTACCCCGACGACGACGCCTGCATCGTGGTTTTGAACAACTACGGCGGTCCGGCCACCGGCGCCATCGCCCGCGACCTGGCCGCCATCCTGTTCGGCGAGAAGTACACGCTCCCCGTGGAGCGCAAGGAGGTCACGCTCGATCCCGCCACGCTCGACCGCTACACCGGAACCTTCCAACTGGGTCCGCTGAAGATGACCGTCACCCGCAAGGGCAACCAGTTGTTCGCCCGGCCGGGCGCCCAGCCGGAAGCGCCGCTGCTGGCCGAGGCCGAGAACCGCTTCTTCGTGCGCGGCGTCGACGCCCAGTTGATCTACAGCGCCGATTCCAGTGAAGTGACCCTGATCCAGGGGGAAGCCACCCTGAAGGGCAAGCGAGTCCAACCTTAGCCGCCGCGCAGACGTGAAAAGCCCCGGTTTTCGCTGGGGCTTTTCTATTTCGCCGTTCTGGTGCTACTCCACAATGGCGGGTCGCGCCGCGGGCCGGCGCAGCTTCTCGATCTCCTGCCGCGACAGCTTGGACATGTCCAGCTTGTCGATGGAGTATTCCATCCACGGGATGAACATCTCGTTCCAGCTCTGCTGGCCCCAGATCACTTCTTCGTTCGGCGCGGGGTTCTTGGGGTTGTTCTTCGAATTGTCGTAGTGGGAAAGCACGCTGATGGTGCTGCCGGCGGGCACCTTCAGCGGCGTATCAAATTCGTAGTTCAACTGCCATTCGTAGTTGTACTTCGGTACGTTCAGCACCACCTCGTCCCGCCCGTCCGGATAGCGCACCGTATAGCGCATGTCCTTGCCGCGGAAATGCATGTGCGGCGACATCGAATACACCGTGATGTCGTCCTTCACCGCCATCTTGCCTACGATCTCCCAGTTGTCCACGTTCGGCGGAATGTTCGGCAGCTTGCCGCGCGGAATCTTCTGGCCTTCCCGCCACAGCTCCTGCGCCGCCGAAGTGGTCAGCACTTCGTGATGCACCGGGTCCTTGGCGAACCACAACCCCAGAAGCGACTTGTCGGTCTGCTCCTTGCCATTCGTGGTGTAGTGCATGTTGAACTCGAAATAAGTTCCGGGGACGATCCGCTTGGCGGTGCCGTGGTGATGCGATTCCGCGCCCTTGCCCGGCGCCTGGCCGATCAGCTTCCAGCCGATCCGGCCCAGCTTCTTGCCGGTGATCAGATCTTCCGGCTTCACCGTGTCCGGCAGGCTGACGATGTTCACGATCGAGTGATGCACCACCGAACGGTTGCCGGGACGCAGTTCCACCGCCTCCACCCACTTCTCCTCGGTGAACGGGACCTTGACGTAGTAGTTCTGCATGTCCAGAATCCCGTCGGCCGGAACCTTGGCGTGCAGCGGCATCTCGATCACCAGGTCCGGCGGACGCTTGAAGGACCATCCCTCCGCGAATTGCGGCGGCGGAGGCATGTCCTTGACATCGCCCTTGGGCGAGCCTGCCGCCACCCAGGAAACGATCTTCGCCACTTGCTCCTTCGTTAGACGGCGATCGTTCCGGAACTTGCCGTGATTCGGATCCGCGTACCACGGCGGCATCTTGCCCTGCACCACGACATCCTTGATCGCCCGGCTCCACGGACGAACCTGCTCATACGTGATCAGCTTCATCGGGCCGATGTCGCCCTCGCGGTGGCACACCGCGCACCGCTCGTACAGGATCGGGGCAATATCCTTGGTGAACGTCGGAGTCCCCCTGCTGTCGGCGGCGGTGGCGGCCATCGCACCGAACAACACTACACTGGCGAGATTCGCTCGAATGGTCATGCGGCTTCCGGCTCCCTCCTGGATCTGGCCAATTACAGTATCACAGAAGCGCCTCTGGTGCGATCGTAAGTGACTGTAAAGATAGAGCTATCGCTTCCCGCCCGGAACCCCGCTGCTGCTCCGCCGCCGCTTCCGTTATGCTGAGAACCGCATGATCACCAAGGAATACGACCTGATCGTCCTCGGCTCCGGTCCAGCCGGCGAAAAGGGAGCTTCCGCCGCCTCGCTCTTCTCCGATCGCATCGCCCTGGTCGAGAAAGATCCGCACCTGGGAGGCGCTTCCGCCAACACTGGAACCCTGCCCAGCAAGACGCTCCGCGAGACCGCGCTGGCCTTGTCCGGCTTCAAAATGCGCGAGTTGTATGGCGTGGACCTGTCCATCCGTCGCGCCTGCACCATCCGGGAATTCATGTATCACGAGGCCAACGTGAAGTCCCACGAGCGCAAGCGGGTGGCCGACACGCTCGATCGCGACCGGGTGGAACTGATCCGCGGAACCGGCCGGTTCCTGGACCCGCACACCGTGGAAGTGACGCGCGACGGCGCGCCGCCTCTGAGCCTGCGTGCGGCGAAAATCCTGATTGCGACCGGGTCCGCTCCCTTCCGCCCGCCCGGGTTTCCCTTCGAACACCACCGCGTGCACGACTCCGACGAAATCCTCTCCCTCGATTGCCTGCCCGAAACTCTGGCCGTCGTCGGCGCCGGCGTGATCGGCAGCGAGTACGCGTGTACCTTCGCTGCCCTGGGCGTCAAGGTGAACCTGCTCGACGGACGCGACACGCTGCTGCCCTTCCTCGATCGTGAGGTGTCGCAAGCGCTGGAAGAATCCATGCGCGACAACCTGAAGATCTGGTTTCACTGGAAGCAGCGCGTGGTGCAATGCACCGCCGATTCCCACGATTGCGTCCGCCTGAAGTGCGAATCGGGCCTGGAGATGCTGGTGGACGGAGTCCTGGTGGCCGCCGGGCGCACCAGCAACACCGCCGCGCTCAACCTGGAAGCCGCCGGGATCGCTCCCGGACCGCGGGGCCTGCTCACCGTCGATCGCTTTTTCCGCACCAGCGTCCCGCACATCTACGCCGCCGGCGACGTGATCGGCTTCCCCGCCCTGGCGGCTACCAGCGCGGAACAGGCTCGCGTGGCGATGCTCCACGCCTTCGACGAGTCGATCGGGTTTGAGATGGCGCCGCTGCTGCCCAACGGCATCTATACCATTCCCGAGGTCAGCAGCGTCGGCGAAACCGAGGAAAAACTGCGCGAGCAGGGCATCGACTTCGTGGCCGGCTACGCCCGCTACGGGGATCAGCCGCGCGGCCAGATCAAGGGTGATCGCAACGGTTTCCTGAAGCTGCTGTTCCGCTGCGACGACTGGCGGCTGCTCGGCGTTCACGTGATCGGCGAGGACGCCACCGAGCTGCTGCACATCGGGTTGATGGCCATGCTGTCCCAGGCCGGGGCTGAGATCTTCACCAAAGCCTGCTTCAACTACCCGACGCTAGGCGATTTGTACAAATACGCTACTTTTGACGCCATCCGCCAGGCGCGGGCGTCCGGGGTTCGGCCGCCGGCCCTGGGCGCGAGCGCCTGACCGGGCGCGGACAGACCGTCCCGCTAACGGACGGTCTTAAGGCGCACTTTTGGCACTTTAGAGGCACTTTTTGGCACTTTTTTGGCAGTTAAGGTGCACTTAAGGGACCATGCGACATCTGCTCTCCGAGCTTCCCGCGGCCTTCCGCTCGCTCCGGCGGCGGCCCGGTTTCGCCGTGCTGGCGGTGGTTACCCTGGCCTGCGGGATCGCCGTGGCCACTTCCGTGTTCACCGCGCTGGAGGCGGTTCTACTGCGGGCGCTGCCCTACACCGAGCCGCGCGGGCTGGTGATTCCGGGCGAGAACAGCGAAGTTCCAGGCGCGACCAACGTTGGCTACAACACCTTCCTGGACTGGCAATCCCGGGTGCGAGCGTTCCAATCGATCGCGGTGTGGCGCATACGGCCGCTGGCGATTTCCGGCTCCGGACCGGCGGAACAGTTGTCGGCGTTGCAGGGTTCGGCCGATTTCTTCACGGTTTTTGGAGTCCAGCCGCAATTGGGCCGCTTGTGGACAGCCGATGACGATCGCCAGGGCAAGCATCGCGTCGCGGTTCTGAGCGACGCTTTCTGGCGGTCGCGCTTCGGCGCCGACCCGGGGATCATCGGCAAGCCGATCGTGCTGAACGAAGCTCCGTTCCAGGTGATCGGCGTCCTGCCGCCGGGATTCCGGGCGCTGTTCGCGGAACAGGAGCGGGGGCCCATCGATGTGTACTCGCCCCTGGCCTACGATGCCGCGTTCCGCGACGCCTGCCGCGGTTGCCGGCACCTGCGGGCCATCGCCAGGCTGCGCGATGCCGGGCAGTTGCGGCAGGCGACGGAAGAATTGGCGGCATTCCATCTGGAGCTGAAGCGCACCCATCCGGACGATTACCCCCTGAATCGCCACACCGTGCTGATCCCGTTGAAGGCGCAACTGACGCGGGGGATCGACAAGCCGCTGCTGATCCTGAGCGGCGCGGCGGGCCTGGTTTTGCTGATCGCCTGCTTCAACGTCGCCAACCTGCTGCTGATGCGCACCAGCCATCGCTGGCGGGAAATGCAGGTGCGAGCGGCGCTGGGCGGGACGCCGGGCCGGCTGTTCGCGCAGGGACTGGCGGAAAGCACGGGGCTGGCGCTGGCGGGCGGCGCAGCCGGAATCGCGCTGGCGGCCTGGCTCACCCCCGCCCTGATCCGGCTTGCGCCGGCCGGGATCGTGGGCATCGAGGATGCCGGCTGGAACTGGCGCGTGCTGCTGTTCGCCTTCGCCGCCGCCTTGCTCTCCGGGATTCTCGCCGGCATCACGCCGGCCCTGGCGGCGGTGCGCGAGACGTTCGACCAGAGGTCGACGCGGGGCTCGGAATCGAAGCAACAGCGCGGCGCGCGCGATCTGCTGGTGATCGCCGAACTGGGACTGGCGTTCGGGCTGCTGCTGGTCTGCGGTCTGCTGCTGAAGAGCTTCGTGCGTTTGAACGCGGTGCAACCCGGCTTCAACACGCAAGGCGTGCTGAGCGCGGAAATCAACACCGTGAGCCCGCGATATCCCACCGACGAGGACGACATCCGCTTCTTCGAGAAGGTTGTGCAGGCCATCGGCGAGCGACCCGGCATTCGCGGCGCGGCGGCCACCAGCGTACTGCCCCTCAGCGGCAATTTCGACATGACCAGCTTCGCGGTGCAGGGACAGACCTATGCCCGCAGCTCAGACAAGCCGGTGGCGGACCGCTTCGTGGTGACGCACGGCTACTTCGAGCTGATGAAGATTCCGATTCTGCGAGGGCGCGGCTTCACGCGGGCGGATCGCACGGGAGCGCCGTGGGTGTTGGTCATCAACGCGACCGCGGCCGCGAAGTTCTTCGGGTCCAGCAATCCAATCGGAACGAGGGTCCGCGTCGGTCCGGACGAGAATCCGTGGGCGGAGATTGTCGGCGTGGCGGGCGACATCCATCAATACGGCCTGGACCTGGATCCGGTGCCGCAGTTCTATCTGCCGATGGCGCAGCAGGCGCGCGGATACATGTCCCTGGTGGTGAAGAGTGATCTTGCGCCGGACCAGACGCTGCGGGTGATGCGCGAGACCATCGCGGGCGTCGATGCGACGCGGGCGCTGTCCAAAGTGGCAACGCTCGAGGAATGGGTGGCGAAGTCGATGGAGCAGCGCCGCTTCCTGCTGTCGCTGATTGGCGGCGCCGCGCTGCTGGCGGTGATTCTGGCGGTGGTGGGCATCTACAGCTCGCTGAACTTCCATGTGGCGCGCCGCACCCGCGAGATCGGAATTCGCATCGCGCTGGGTGCGGCGCGATCCAGCATCCTGGGACTGGTGGGCGGACGCCTGACGGCAATCGCGGCGGCTTCCATCGCCGTCGGACTGGCTCTGCTGGCGGCGACGGCGCCGTTCCTGCGAGCATCGCTCTTCGACGTACCCGCATGGGATCGCGACGTCCTGGGCGCGGCCGCGATTCTGCTGCTGGGGGCCGCCGCGCTGGCGGGACTTGCGCCCATCCGCCGGGCACTGCGCGTGGATCCGGTGATTTCGCTGCGCGAGGAATAGCTCAAACCTTGGCCAGGTCCTTCGCATACCGCCGCGCCGCCATGTAGAACGGCACGATTGCTGCCAATCCGATAACCGTGGAGATCAGCAGGCCGGCGTGCAAACTCCAACGGTCGCCGATGCGTCCGGTGATCCAGGGCCCCAAGCCGACGCCAATGAAGTTGATGCATAGCAGCAGGAACGCGATCGCCGTGGAACGGATCCGCGCGGGCGCGAGCTCCTGAACGCTGGCGAACACGGGGCCGTACCAACTGGTGGCGGACCAGCTCGAAAAGAACCAGCAGAAGAAGTGGAACGGCGTGCCCGGCGTCAGGAAGTAGAATCCCAGGATGGCCGGGTAGAGGAGCAGCGACTTCACCACGAGGAACCACAACCGGCCGCCGCTCCAGCGGCGGTGACACCAATCCGCGATCAAGCCTCCGCCGGAGGTGCCCAGCAACCCGGCGATGGCGTATACAGTGCCGTTCCAGTAAGCCGCCGTGGAGAACGGCACCATCCGCTCCGTGGTCATCCAGGTGAGCACCAGGCTGGAGGAGGCAGCCGCATAGTTCGCCAAGGTCGCTCCCGCGATCAGCCACCACAAAGCGGGGGACTTGCCCAGAATCGCAAACAACGTTCTCGCGATCTCGCGGGTGGAGAGCACATTGGAGGCTTGCCTGGCTTGCGCCGGACGATCGCGGCGGTCCGGGATCAGCAACACCAATGGCACCACCAGCACGCCGATTCCGCCGAGCACGTAGAAACATCCTTGCCAGCCGATTTGCGGGGCGAGCCAGCCGGAGATGATGAGGCCCAAACCGGAGCCGAGGGGCACGCCGGCGTAGTAGACGCCGGAGGCCCAGGCGCGGCGCTTCTCCGGAAACGCATCGCCCAGCAGCGACAGGGAAGCGGGGGTAAGCGTGGCCTCTCCCACGCCGACCAGCATCCGCGCCAGAGCCAGCCCGAGGAATCCGGTTGCCGCGCCCGAGGCCGCGGTGAGGGCGCTCCACAGGAACAACCCGGCCGCGATCAGCCGCGGGCGGTTCCAGCGGTCCGCGGCGACACCCAGCACCATGCCCATTGCGGTGTAGAAGGTGACGAAGAGGTAACCGTACAGCAATCCGATCTGTTCCCGGGAGAGCCCGAGCGACTCCATCAGCTTTGGCGCCAGGCTGGGGATCAACTGGCGGTCGACGAAGTTCAGGATGTTCAGGAACAACAGGAAGAGAAGCAGCGCCGCTGCTCCGGCAGGGGAGTACTTCGTAGTGGGCGAGGGGGCCGCGAAGCTCACGTTTGGTACCGCAGCTTAACAGAACCTGGCGCGGCGGGCTGGCAGCGGCACTATACAGTTTTTCGCTAACGCGTGGGTTCGCCGCCAACCCACACCGGCGAGGACCAGGCACGCGCGCCGTTCACCTGACTCACGCGCAGGTAGTAGTAGTCGCCCGGGCGCGGCGTGCCGCGATCCACGTACTCGAAGCTGCCATCCATGGGACCTCGCGGATTGACGAACTGCACGGAGATCTTGTCGGCATGCCGCTCCACCGGCAGATCGCGGGTCAGGAGGCCTTCGGTCATTTCGTTGAACGGGAACAGCACGGTCGCGGCGGGGATGGACGCGTTGGGCCGGATCTGCGGCGGGGACACGCTGTGCTCCTGGGCGGCGTCCAGGCGGATGACGATACGGGTGGAGGGCGTTACCTGATCCAGATCCAGGATCAGCTTGTCGGCGGTGCCGCGGGTGCTGTGCGCGAATTGGATGCGGTTCGGATTCGCGGGATCCAGGCGGGCGAACTCCACCGCGCGGTTGTCGAACATGGCCTGGAATCCTTCGATTCGCGCGCCCTCCACTTCCAGCACGCCCTTCCACTCGCGATAGCCCCGCGGATTGTCGCGGATGAATGGCTCCGAGCTGGAATAGAAGGCGACATCCACACGCGAGCGGGGTTGCAGCTCCGTGCGGGCGAGGCGCTGCCCGTAGATGACATCGCCGTTCTTGACGATCTCCACCTGGTCCAGCGGCCCGGTGCCGGAAACCCGCGCCGCGATGCGGCGGTCCGGCGAATAGGCGATTCGCCGCCCCGCCTGCTGGTCATTCACGCGGAAATCCATCAGGATGCGCTGCGCGTGGCTGGTGGCGTAAGTGGCGCGCTCGCGAAGGCCGTCGAAGATGCCATCCGCCGTCTTGGCGACGGCGCGGACCGCCACCAGCGCGTTCATCTGCTGCAGGCTCCCGGTGGGCATGGTTCCGCTGTAGCCGGGACGCGTGCGGTGGTCGTCGGAAGCTCCCAGGAAGCCGATCTGGGCGCCGTTTTTCAGGTAATAGTTGCCGAACCACTCGAAGGTGCCGTGCATGGAGGCGATCTCCACCAGCGGCTGCAGGTCCGGATCGGAATAGCGCCAGTCGCCGGCCTGGTGCGCGTGCGGGATCACCAGGACGTTTTTCGAAATCTCTTTCTCGCGGAGACCCTGATACAGGCGGGACAGGGTGTAGGCCGTCTGGCTGGGCACGCGGGCACGGCCGGGATTACGGAAGAACACGTTGTGATGACCGCCCATCATGCGTTGCGAGGTCCACTCATAAGCCAGGAATGCGACGAAGCGGCCGGGCTCGGAAAAGCGGCGCACGGCCTGATCCATCGCGCGCCACTCGTTGTCGTCCATCCAGATGTCGTGCTCGCTCAAGCCGGCGAAGTCGAGCCAGGCATCCTCCTTGGCCCAGCGGTAGAACCCGTCCACGGTGCCCATGCCTTCGCTGAAACCGCTGTGGGCGTGAGTCTCGCCCCAATACACGCGACGCGACGGATTCGCTTCCACCCAGATCGGATTGCTGAGCGTCTCCAGCTTCCCATCCGCGGAGCGGACCTGGTAGCGGTACGTGCCGGGCTGGTCGATACGCAGATCATTCACCACCACCAGGCCATCGCGGCCGGGCGGGATGGTCCGGACCGATGCTCCATTCAGCAGCAGCTCGTAAGCGGGCTGATCGCCGGTCGCCCGGTTCCAGCGGTCGTCTTCGCGCCGCACCGCGACGGAGAACGCCTCGCCGGGCGCGACGACCGAGGGCGCGATGGCGCGAACCGCCACGGCCTGATTGCCGAGAACCGTGAGGCCGGGCCAGACTGGCGTCAGCATGCGGCCGCCGGGCGTCAGGCTGACGTAGATCGGATACAGCAGCCGGTCATTGCTGAAGCTGGGCATTCGGATGCCGCGCGATCCGCCGCGGCGGTCGCCGTAGGTCAGCGTGATGGTGTCGCCGGGACGCAGCGATTCGCCCTCCAGGCGGAACGCAGGGTTCGCCGCCTGGCCGCGAAATCCGCCGTGCATGCCGCCCCAGGGAACGGTAAGGGGCGTCAGCTTCGCGCCCGCGTTCGAGGCTCGCGCCGAGATGTAGTTGTCCGCTTCCGGGCTGGTGTTCTGCGGCGGTCCGCCATCGTTCATGAGCGTGCGCGTGGCCATGACGACGCTACCGGGCAGCATGGGTTGATCCCCGATAGTGACAACCTGCTCGAAAGTCTGGAAGCTGGAAGCCGCATACGGTCCCGGAGCGTTCACCCGAACTACGGGGATGCTTTTCGGCTTGTCGTCCTTCTGGCGGAACTCGGCGATCAGGCCGTCCACGTTGTCGATGAGCAGCTTCACGTTCACGGTGCCGGGAGGCGGCGTCTGCCGCGCGGCGGCGTCGCGCAGCGAGAACAGGGCGGCCAGTTCCTGGGTCGCATTCACCGGCACCGGACCGCCGGTAAGCGAGTATGCGTTCAGCCAGTCGAACAAAACGAGCCCGCGCCGCACCACGTTGTCCGGGGTGGTGGGCGAGGCCGCGGCCTCGCGCTTCAGCTCCTCCACCTGCTGTCGCAGCGCGGGATTGAGGTAGTCCGCGCGCGAGCTCTCCTGCGCGGTCAGCATCCAGGCGGCCAGCAAGGCCACCACCAGGCCAAGCAGCGCCAGTGAAGAGACGATCTGTTTTCCAGGCATCCAAACGCTCCGTTGTAGCTGACGATTGTATGCCATCCCCGGTCGCGCGGCGGCGCGGATCTGCTATACAATCCGAACTCGGACTGATACCTCATGCTTACCCGTGTCAACGTCGATGTTTCCCGTATCAAAAGCAACCGTGAGACCGGCAGCCGCGACCCCGTGATCCGCGTGGTTCGCGACGGCCAGGAGATGTACACGCACCGGCTCGAGATTCTGGGTCCCAGCGCGGTGGTGTACGATCCCACGCGTCCTGGAACCACCTGCTGGATCGAAACCGAGGCGGAGATTGTGCTGGAGGAACGGCAGGCGGCAGCATCCGGTGTCTAGCATCGCTTTACAATCCCGGCGGCTCCGTTGACCGCCCGTTCGCGGCTGTGATACGAATAACGCGGCTCGCGATTTTCGCCGGGAGGATCCGTGATCAAGTCCAGCGCCCTTGCGCAGCGTGTGTTCATTGCCGGGCTGATGGCCTGCGCCGCCCTGTTCTGGCATCTGATACAGGTGAACGCGCAGCCGCCCAGCCTGCAGCAGCGGGTGGCGAAGCTGCGGGCCGAGTTCCAGTCCGTTCCGACGACGGAAGCTAACTACGGCGAGCGGCGGGCGACGCTCGAGGAATGGGGCGACGATCTGGCATCGCGGCGGCGCCTGTTCGTGACTTCGGACATCCGCTCCGCGTTCTACCGCTTCCCCACGGTGACGCCCCAATCCGCGGCGCTGGTGGACCGCTGGACCAAGTTCCTGGCCTTCTGCGAGGAGAACGCCGAGAAGACCGGCCAGCTTGCGCGAACCGACAACAACACGCTGGTGGCGGGCGCGTATTCCACCATGACCTTCGAGTACACGGTGGGCGACATTGAACTACAGAAGAACGGCGGATTGCGGATCGGCCAGAAGTTCATTTCCAACCGCCCGCGCCTGCAGGCGAACAATCCGGTGGGGGACTCCTATGTGACGTTCAAGGTCACCCGCGGTTCGGCGCGGGTGGAGCCGGGCGTCACGCTGTGGCAGAGCGTGTTCAGCAGCATCTTCGCTCCGGTGCCGATGCCGCTGATGAAGATCACGGACGGAACGCTTCGCAAGGGCGACAAGGTCCTGATCACGGTGGGCGACACTTCCGGGCTGGCTCGAGGCTACCGCCCCATGCCTCGCGACACCGACGAGTTTCAGTTCTACGTCGAGATCGACCCGGACGGCTCCGGCATTTTCCAGCAGGGTGCGATCACCGCGACGCCCATTCTGGGCGACAACGCCGTGACGCTGAATGCCGTGGTTCCTTCGATTGTCGCCGTGAATGAACCCTTCGCGGTCCGCATCCGGGTGGAGGATCAATACGGCAACCCGGCCCGGTTCGACGGTGGCGAGTTTCAGGTGCTGCTGAACGGCAAGTCGGTGGGCTCCGCGCCGATCGCCAAGGGCCAGTACGTGGGCAAGCTGGAAGGAGTCCGACTGCCCGCCGAGGGCGCATACCGCTTCACCGTGAGGAGCGGGGATGGCAGCTTCCGCGGCGTCAGCAATCCGGTGCTGGCCGAACGCAATCCAAAGCAGCGGGTCTATTGGGGCGAGCTGCATGGTCATTCCGGCTGGGAGGAAGGGACGGGCTCGGTTCCACGCTACTACGAGTTTGCCCGCGATGTCGCGTTTCTGGACTTCGCCTCGCTTACCGGCCACGATCTGTTCCTGGCCAAGCCGGGATGGGAGCAGATCCGGAGCGAGACCGCGAAGGCGAACCGCGCGGGATCGTTTGTCGCCTTCATGGGCTACGAGTGGACCCAGACCTACGACAAAGGCGGCCACCACAACGTCTTCTTCAAGACCGACAAGGGCAAGTACGTAGAGTATCGCGAGGCCCCGCGTCCCGACCTGCTGTACGCGCGACTGCGCCAGGTGGAAGATCCCGGCAACGTGCTGATCATTCCGCACGCGCATGAAGCCGGCGACTGGAATTACAGCGATCCGGAGATGCAGCGCCTGTCGGAGATCTACTCCGGGCACGGCAGCTTCGAGTATTTCGGCAACCGCTTCCTGAAGCGCGGGTTCCGCATGGGATTCATCGCCGCCAGCGACGATCACAGCGGGCATCCGGGTTACGCGCCGGCGCTGGTGTCCACGCGAGGCGGGCTGGCCGCGGTTTATTCCCCCACTCTCGATCGCGACGGTATTTGGGCGGGCATGAAGAACCGCGCCACCTACGCGAGCAGCGGCAAGCGTCCGGTGCTGCAGTTCTCGGCCGGCGGCAGGATCCCCGGCGAATCGGTTGACGCCGGGGCGGCGCCCACCTTCAACGCTCGCGTGCTGGCCACCGCGCCGATCGATCACATCGACGTGATCCATAACGGAGTTCCGGAGTACAGCAAGGACTTCCTGGCGCCCAAGCCGGGCGCGCCCTCCGGTGTGCAGATCATGCTGTTCTCGCCCACCGAAACGCCCGGCGATCAGGTACGCCCCCCGCTTGGCGAAGTAAGCTGGGGCGGCTGGATCGAAGTCGTGAACGGGCGCATCGGGTCCATTGAGCCGCTGGGCCTGGACGCGATCACGGATCAGTTTCACCTGGTGGACGATCGCCACATCTGGTTCTGGTCCCAGACCCGCGGCGACTTCGATGGCGTGATGCTGAAGCTGGCGTCCTCGCCGGCGGACACGAAGATCAACATACGGATCTCCACCCTGGATGCGGACGCGGGCGGCACGGGAACCGGACGCGGCATCAACTGGACCAGCGGCATCCCCAGCCGGGAGAAGAAGCACGAGGTCTCATTTACCTTGGGCGATCTGGCCAAGCAGCGGGGCAAGTTCGATTTGTCGCCGCGGGCGATCGTCTTCGCGCAGAAAGCGGCATTGGAATCGCCATTGGACGCGACGTTCACGTACAAGCCGGCGAAGGCGCCGGCGCAAGACGACTACTATTACCTGCGGCTGGTGCAGGTGGACGGCGAAGCAGCGTGGAGCAGCCCGATCTGGATCGGGCAGGAGAAGCGGCAGCGCTAGATCACTGCACCGGAGTCCCGTACGGGACCAGAGTCTTGATGCGTTCCGCGCTCTCGATGCGCGCGATCTTCCATCCGGAGCGTGTCTTCTGGAGGAACATGGTTTGGGCTTCGTTGCGGTCCTCGAAGACGAACTCGACCCGGGCCTTGACCTCCTGATCGGATAGCATCTCGGGCTCGAGCACGGCGACGCCTTTGATTCCGGCTCCGGACTCGCGGATGGAGCGGGCGAAATCCGGCGATTCGGACCGCACCTTGCGGAGCGCCTGTTCCATGGATCCGGTGTATTGCGCGAGGTACGTTTCCACGTTGCCTTCGCGGGCGGCGTCGAGCATGGCGAAGACGGTGTCCTGCGGCTTGGCGTCGGCGGGCCGGGTGAAATCGGCGAGGCCGCCTTTCTTCGCGATCACGATGCCCACGGTGACCGCCAGCACGGCAATGGTGATGATCTGCGCCAGTCTCTGCCTGTTCATTTACTTCTGGTTGGGCTCGCCCTTGCGGATGATGGTCAGGTCCAGGTTGCCGTTCTTGTCGACGATCAGCTTTTTCATTTTCGGCAGGATCTGTTCCATGGTTTCGACGTAGAGGCGATGCCCGTTCACCTGGGAGGCCTTGGCGTACTCGGCGGCCACCTGGGTGAAGCGGATGGCGTCGCCCTGCGCTTCGTTGATCTTGCGCTGCTTATAGGCCTGCGCCTGCTCGAGCATCTGCTGCGCCTGCCCGCGAGCCTTGGGGACGACGTCGTTGGCATACCCCTGCGCTTCATTGACGATGCGGGAGGAATCGGCGCGGGCGCTGGCGACGTCACGAAACGCGTCGGCGGCCTCGGGCGGCGGGGCGGCGCTTTCGATGTTCACGGTGGAGAGGATCACTCCCGCCCGATATTCGTTCAGCAGTTTCTGCGCGGCGGCCAGGACGTCGGCCTGGATGCTCTGCTTTTCGGTGGTGAGCACGGAATCGACGCTGCGCATCGCGATGCGCTGGGACAGGGCGGTTTCCACGGCGGCGCTCACGCTGCGCGACACGTCGGCGGCGCGGAACAGGTAGTCGGCGGGGATGCCGACGGAGAATTGCACCACCACGCGCATGCTGATGATGTTCTGGTCGCCGGTGAGGAACTGGGCCTTGAGCGGCTGGGATCGCCCGGTGACGGCGTCGCCCGGTTCGCCGCCGATCAGCAGGCGCTGCTGCTGCTGCACCTTCAGTTTCCAAACCTGATCCACGGGCCAGGGCAGCGCGAAGTGGATGCCGGGGGGCACGCGCGGTTCCACGACGGCTCCGAATCGGGTTACTACCGCCTGCTGATCGGTCCACACGAAGAACACGCCGGATAGCAGCCACAGCCCGAGGATGGCGGCGGCGATGCGGGCCTTGGGCGCGGGAATGCGTTCCCGCGGCTGCACGGCAGGGCCGTCGAAAATTCGCAAATCGCCGGTGTGCCTGACGCTCACGCTAGCGGGCGCCTCCTTCGCCGCGCATCATTACCTTCAGCAGCTCCGAATCGGAACTGAGGATCGCCGTGGTCTTGTCGTCGAAGATCTTCTTGTAGGACTCCAGGGTGCGGAGCAGGTTGTAGAATCGCGGGTTGCGCGAGTACGCCTGGCTGTAGACGCGGGTGGCCTCCGCATCGCCCTCGCCTTTCACTTTCTCGGCTTGCTTATAGGCCACCGACAGCATTTCTTCCTTCTGCCGGTCGGCGTCGGCGCGAATGCTGAGGGCCTGCTCCTCGCCCTCGGCGCGATACTGCCGGGCGATGCGCTCGCGCTCGGCGCGCATGCGGGCGTACACGCTCTGCTTGTTCTGCTCCGGAAGATTCAGCCGCTTGATCCGCACGTCCACCACGGCGATCCCGTACTGCTGCAGCGCCGCCTTGCCGGTCACGCCGGTGAGTTGATCCAGCATCACCGCGGTCTTCATGGCAGGCAGGTTCGTGGACACGATGCTTTCCATGTCGTGATTGCCCAACGCCGCCGACAGGCCTGACCACACGATGTCATGCAGCCGCATCTCCGCGGACGCGGGATCGCCCACGGTCTCCACGAAGCGTTTCGGATCCTCGATTTTCCAGGCTACGTAACTCTCGATCACCAGGTTCTTCTTGTCCCGGGTGAGGAACTCGGAGGGCCGCGGGTTATAAATTCGCAGGCGGCGATCGAATCTCGTGGCCGTCTGGAATGGCCACTTCAGGTGCAACCCCGCGTCGGTGATGATGTACAGCGGCTGTCCGAACTCGGTCACCAGCACGGACTCCGTCTCGCGCACGGTGAAGAAGGTCAGCCACAGCACGAGAAGCCCGGCGGCGACGCCGAGCGGGATCTTGTATTTCAAAATCAGGTCAATCATTGGGTTCCCTCGCCGGAAGCGGCGTCACCGCCGCGCCTGGCGGCGCTATCTCGATTCCGTCCTCCAGCAGCAGCAGGTGGCGGCGTCCCTTGCCGGCATCCATGATCATTTTCTTTTTGCCCGGCAGCACTTCTTCCATGGTTTCCAGGTACAGCCGCGTGCCGGTGATCTCCGGCTGGGCGCGATAGCCGTCTTCCCGCAGCAGGAAGCGAGCCGCGTCTCCGCCGGAACGGTTCTTCTTGGCCACGGAATAGCCCTCCGCGCCGGCGACCGCTGCTTTCGCGTTGCCGCGCGACAACGCTACCTGCTCATTGCGGTACGCTTCCGCCTCATTGATCAGGCGGCTTTTCTCTTCATAGGCGCCGGAGACTTCGCGGAAAGCGTCCACTACCTCCAGCGAAGGATGCACGTCCAGCAGGTGCACGCGCAGCACTTCGACTCCGGCGCGATACTGGTCGAGGCGGGCCTGCAGCTCCGTTCTCACGCGAGCCTCGATGGCCTGCCTTCCCGTGGTGAGGATTTCATCGAGCGAGGTGGAGCTCGCCACGGCGCTCACCGCGCTTTCCGCCGCGGACCGGACTGTCGCTTCGCCGTCCAGTTGCCGCATCAGGTACTCGGCGGGAGAGCGCAGGCGGTAATGGACGACCGCGCTGACCTCCATCATGTTCTGGTCGCCCGCCAGCATCAGCGATTCTTCCGGCTTCTTCTGAAAGCGACCCGAGCGGTGCTGCACGTTCCACTCGTATGCCGCCGGCTCGTTTTCCGGCGTGCCGTCCGCGTTGGACCGGAAGCCGACCTCGACGGCGCGCACCTTGCCGGCCTCGATTCGCGTCAGAGTGTCGATGGGCCACGGCAGTTTGTAGTGCAACCCCGGACCTTCATCCGGCTCCAGCCGCCGTCCGAACCGCTCCACCACGCCCGCTTCATTGGGGCCAATGCTGTGAAAGCCCGAAAGCACCATCAGCGCGAAGGCCGCTAACAGCGCCGGGCGGAAGTACTCCCGGCGGCGCGCGACAATTTCCGCAAATGCCTCTCGCGGATTGAACCCTCCCGCCACCCTGCGCAACTTCGCGACCGGTCCCGCTACTACCGGACCCAGGTAGCGCGCGAACCACCTTCCCGCCGCGCTCTCGCCGGACCGCTCCACGCGCAGCAGCCGGAGCGAATTGATCATCACGAAGAAGGACGAGAGCTGATGCGTCACCGCCGCGCCCACCGGCGACAGGATGCCGGTCGCGGCCAGGCCCACCGCGGCCACGTTGACTACGCCCGCGAACAGCAGGATGTTCTGCCACGCGGTGGCCACCGCGCGGCGGCTGACCTCGATCAGCTTGGGGAGCTTGTCCAGCGAGCTTCCCAGGTAAACGACATCGGCGGCTTCGGCGGTCACGTCACTCGCGCCCGCCACGGCGATTCCAACGTGCGCGGACGCGAGCGCGGGCGCGTCGTTAACGCCGTCGCCCACCATCCCCACGAACCGCCCCTGCGAGCTGAACTGGCGCACGCGATCCAGCTTCTGCTCCGGCAGGAGTTCCGCTTCCACGTTGACGATGCCGGCTTCGCGCGCGATCACCTCGGCCGCGCGGCGCCGGTCACCCGTGAGCATCACCTGATGCGTGACCCCCAGCGCGTTCAGGTCCTCCACCGCCTCGCGAATCCCGTCGCGCAAGCGGTCGCGCAGCAGGATGGCGCCCGCCAGCTTGCTCCCGAACGATACCAGGACCGCGGTCGCGCCCGCGCGATCCGCCTGCTCCAGCAGCGGCTCCACTCCGGTAACGCCGTTCTCGATCAGGTACGCGGCGTTGCCCGCGCGAATCGTTTGCCCGTCGGCGACGCACTCCGCGCCGCGTCCCGGCAGGATGCGGCTTTCCGTCACCGGCGGGGTCTTCAGCCTGCGGCGCGCGGCTTCCTCTACGATCACCTTCGCCAACACGTGATCCGATCCGCTTTCCGCCGCCGCCGCCATGCGCAGCAGCGCGTCCTCGCTGAGCTCCATCGGGATCACGCGCAGAATGTCGAAGCGTCCGGAGGTGACCGTTCCGGTCTTGTCGAAGACCATGGTGTCGATCTTCGCCGCCTGCTGCAGTACGGTGCCGCCGCGGACCAGGATGCCGCGGCGCGCCAGGCCGCCAATCGCGGCGACCATCGCGGTGGGCGTCGCCAGGATCAACGCACAGGGACACGCCACCAGCAGCACCGCGACCGTGCGCAGCCAGTCCTGGGTGAAGTAGAAGGTGGCGCCTGCGGCCAGCAGCAACGCCGGGAGGAAGTAGCGCGCATACTGATCGGCCAGGCGTTCCACCGGCGCCCGCTGCTCCCTGGCCTGCTCGACCAGCGCCACCACGCGGGAAATGGTGGTCTCCGAACCGGCGCGTTTCACCCGGATGCGCAGCAGGCCGTTGCCGTTGAGCGTCCCGGAAAAGACCACTTCGCCCGCGAACTTCTCTCGAGGCAGGGCTTCGCCGGTGATGGTGCTCTCGTCCACCTCGGAGGTCCCGGCCTCCACCACCCCGTCGGCGGGGATTCGCTCGGCGGCGCGGACCGCGATCAGATCCCCTTCCGCGAGCGCCGCGACATCCACCTCGCTCTCGCCTCCGTCCCGGATCAGGCGCGCGCGGCGCGGCATCATTTCGACGAACCGCTGGATGGCGGCGTTGGTGCGTCCCGCCGCGTACGCCTCCAGGCCTTCGCCGATCAGCATGATGAACATCGCCTCGGCCGCGGCCAGATACTCGCCCACGGTGAGGGCGGCGATCACCGCGATGCAAATCGCAAGATCCGCGGAGATCTCTTTGTTCAACAGCGCGGATATGGAGTTGTAGAAAATCCGGTACCCGGCGAGCACCGTGATCACGGCCGCGATGTCCAGTCCGAACACGGTGCGGATGTATCCGGTCAGATACAGCAGCAGCAGCAGGCCGACGAAGGCCGCGAAGCCGAAATACCGGATGCGTTCGGAACGTTCAGAATCCATACGAGCAATGCGGACCTTGCCTGCGGATGGGTGATTCTATCAAAGTTCCGGCGGCGGCCAAAGTTCCGGCGGCGGCCAAAGTTCCGGCGGCGGCCAAAGTTCCGGCGGCGGCC
>CAYOQB010000008.1:38586-64223 GCA_964406035.1 uncultured Solibacteraceae bacterium
CGGCGGCGGCCAAAGTTCCGGCGGCGGCCAAAGTTCCGGCGGCGGCCAAAGTTCCTCCGCCCGCCTCGCACTTGTACACAGCCGCTGGTCAGCGGTTTACAGCATCGTGCCCGGTTCTATAGAATGCGGCAGTTGTTTTCAAGGAGGAGAACCAAGTTGAAGCCTTCCCTGCCGCGCCTTTCCCTGCTGGCGATCCTGGCGATTCCCGCCTACGCCGACATCACCGTGCGCCTCCTGCTTGGCGTCGCCGATACCGCATCCACCAACTGGGATGGATCCATTGAAGTCCGCGGCGGACGCATCGCGCGTCTGGAAGGCTGGCGATTCGAGGGCACGGACGCCATCAACGGTAACTCTTGGAAGATCTCCACCCGGCCCATCCGCCAGTTCGGCGGCGCGGGATTATTCGGCAATCGCAACGTAGTGCCGGTGGGCGCAAACGGCCTGGTAATCGTCCTCGCCGACGCCAGCGACAACACCCGTCTGGAAGTGAAAACCTCGCAAGGCGACTTCACCGTCAACCTGAGCGAGATTCCGTTCGGACGCCCCAACTATTACCTCAATCGCAAGGTTTGGGCGGATCGCGCCGCCTCCGCCGCGCAACTCACGCGCGACGCGGAAGAACAGGATTATCCCGCCGCCGCTCTCCGCAAGGACGGCGGCATCGACGTCGCGTATCTCGAATTCCAGCACAACAAGGATCACAACCAGCTTCGCGCCAACCTCAAGGAAGCTCCCAAGGGATACAAGCAGTACGCCGCGCCCACTGGCGGCGACCGCATCCTGCTGGCGCGCTTGACCGCCGGCAGGCTGGGCGACCCGGTGGCGATCACGCCTCCCGGCGGCGATGTGTATCGCCCCGCCGTGGCCGTCGACGGCGCGGGGCGCACCTGGGTCTTCTGGTCGCAAAACGAAAAGGGTAACTTCGATCTGTTCGCCCGTCCTGTCACCGACGGCAGCCCCGGGCCGGTGATCCGGATTACGCGCGACGCCGGCTCGGACATTGACCCCGCGGCCGCCACTGATTCCGAAGGCAACGTGTGGGTCGCCTGGCAGGGTTGGCGCAACGGCAAGGGATCGATCTTCGCGGCGAAACAGCAGGGCAACGCCTTTTCCGCCACGATGACCGTCGCGGCGTCCAAGGGCAACGAATGGAACCCGGCGATCGCCGCCGACGCACGCGGCAACGTGACCGTGGCCTGGGACAGCTATCGCGCGGGCAATTACGACATCTTCCTGCGCACGGCGGCAAATGGGAAATGGGGTCCGGAAACAGCCGTTGCCGCCACGCCGCGGTACGAGGCCCATCCCGCGATCGCCTATGAGCCGGGCGGGCGGCTGTGGATGGCCTACGAAGAAGGCGGCGAGCGCTGGGGTAAGAACTTCGGAGCGCAGGACACCTCCGGCATCGCCCTGTACCAGGGCCGCGCCATCCGGCTGCGCGGCATCGAACCCGGCGGAAGGATAGTTTCCGCCAAGGTGGACCCCGGCACGGCCATGCCCGGCGTCTTCGGCAGCCCCCTCTATTCGGGATCGCCGGAAGCGATCCGCGTCGATCAGACCGCGCGCCAGAACGACACCGACGCCTGGCTGAAGCCCGATCCCCAGAACGCGAAGACCCGAATCGCCAATCGCGACTCGCGCCAGGCCACCGCTCCCCGCAATTCGCTTCCGCGCATCACCGTCGATCCCTCCGGACGCATCTGGCTGGCCTTCCGCAGCATCCACCCGTTCTGGTGGAATCCGCTGGGAACGGTCTGGACCGAGTACGTGGTCAGCGGCGATGGCAACTCCTGGACCGGTCCGGTGTTCTTGCCCCACAGCGACAATCTGCTGGACAACCGCCCGGCGATCCTCGCCGCGAAGCCCGGCGAGTTGACCGTGATCGGCTCCGCCGACGGCCGCCGCCAGTACAACCTGATCGAAAACAATGCCACCTCCACGGGACTGGACGGCGCGGTGATCACCGATCCCTACAACAACGACTTGTGGGCGAACGTGATCGCCCTGCCCGCGGGTTCGGGACAGCCCGCGGTGGTCCCGGCACAGCCCGCCGCGCCCGCGCCCGCCGATCCGCTGGATGCAGTCGAGCTTGCGGCGGTCTCGAAGATGCGAAATCACCGCTCCGGCAACCTGAAGCTGCTGCGCGGCGAGTTCCACCGCCATAGCGACGTATCCATGGACGGCGCTCGCGACGGATCGCTGCTGGATCAATGGCGCTACATGATGGACACCAGCTACATGGACTGGACCGGCTGCTGCGATCACGACAACGGCGGCGGACGCGAGTACTCGTGGTGGATCTCGCAGAAGCTGACCGATATCTTTTACACCCCCGGCAGGTTCGTTCCGATGTTCAGCTACGAGCGCAGCGTCAGCTACCCGGAGGGCCATCGCAACGTCCTGTTCGTGCAACGCGGCGTCCGTCCGCTGCCGCGCCTGCCGATCACCCGGCCCGAGGAGAAGAAGAACGCGCCGGATACGCAGATGCTCTACGCCTATCTGAAAGAGTTCGATGGCGTTGCCGCGTCCCACACGAGCGGCACGCTGATGGGCACGGACTGGCGCGACAACGATCCGGTGCGCGAGCCCATGGTCGAGATCTACCAGGGCGATCGCCAGAACTACGAAATGCCCGGCGCTCCGCGCGCCAATGAAGAGAAGGACTCCATCGGAGGCTGGCGTCCGCTGGGCTTCATCAATCTCGCGCTGGAGATGGGCTACAAGCTCGGCTTCCAGGCCAGCTCCGACCACGTCTCCACGCACATGAGCTACTGCAATATCTACGCCGCCGACTCCACCCGCGAAGCGCTGCTGGACGCGGTGAAGAAGCGCCATCTCTACGCCGCGACCGAGAACATCCTGGCCGATGTCCGCAGCGGACCCTACATGATGGGCGACGCGTTCTCCACCAGTACACCGCCGTCCCTCGAGGTGAAGCTGGCGGGCACCGCGCCCTTCGCCAAGGTCCACATCATCAAGGACAGCAAGTACGTGTACACCATCTCGCCGGGCAAGCCGGACGTGAAGTTCTCCTGGCGTGACAACGCGCCAACTCCGGGCAAGACCAGCTACTACTACGTCCGCGGCGAGCAACAGGACGGCGAACTGGTGTGGGTGTCGCCGATGTGGATCACCTACACCGGAAAATAACGCGCCGGGCGGCGTTGCAAACATCGCGAGAGTGAGCCAGACTCACCTTCATGGCTTATCGATTTCTGGCCTCGCTGATCGCGGCTTCCGCGCTACTGGCGCAACTGCCCACCGCGACCCCTGAATCGCAGGGGATGTCCACCGCGCGCTTGAAGCGCCTGGACGCCGTGATGGAACAGTACGTGAAAGCGGGCAAGCTTCCCGGCACGGTCACGTTTGTGGCCAGGAACGGGAAACTGGTTCATCTGAAGGCGCACGGGCTGCGCGACATCGAAAAGAACGCGCCGATGCAGACCGACACCTTGTTCCGCATCGCCTCCCAATCGAAGGCCGTCACCAGCGTGGCCGCCATGATCCTGCTGGAAGAAGGCGCGCTGCGGCTGAACGATCCGGTGGGCCGGTTCATTCCCGCTTTTCAGAAGACGCAGGTGATTGCGGACTCGGGTCCGGCGCCGTCCCGGCGCCCCATCACCGTTCGCGATCTGTTGACCCACACTTCCGGCGTCTCCTATGGAGTGAACGCGGCGGAGCAGGCGTACCGGGACGCCAATCTGCACCTGTGGTACTTCGCGGACAAGGACGAGCCGCTCAGCGCCGCGATCGACCGGCTGGCCGGACTTCCCTTCGATTCTCAGCCCGGCGAAAAGTGGGTTTACGGATTCAGCTCCGACATCCTGGGTCGCGTCGTGGAGGTCGCCTCCGGCATGACCCTCGACCAGTTCTTTCAGAAACGGATTTTTGAGCCGCTGCGGATGACGGATACGTTCTTCTTCGTGCCCGCGGCTAAGTCGGACCGGCTGGCTACCGTCTATGGCCTGGCGGACGGGCGCATCGCGCGCGCGCCGGACAAGGGCCGGGCGGGACAAGGCGAATACGTGGCAGGGCCGCGAAAATGCTTTTCGGGCGGCGCCGGTCTGGTCTCCACCGCGGCCGACTATGGGCGCTTCCTGCAAATGCTGGCCAACGGCGGCGAACTGGAGGGCGCGCGCGTGCTGAGTCCCGCTTCGGTGCGGACCATGACCGTCAACCAGACCGGGAAGCTCTATGGCGAAGCGGGGATGAGCTTCGGCCTCGGCTTCTCGATCGTCGAGGACGTGGGCGCCACGGGGCGGCTTGCTTCACGGGGTGAGTTCGGCTGGGGCGGCGCGTACCACACCTCCTATTGGGTGGCGCCCGAGCAGGGTCTGGTGGCGTTGTTCCTGACGCAGTTGCTGCCGGCCACCGGCAGCGACATCCACGACAAATTTCGCGCGCTGGTCTACCAGTCGGTGGTGGGGACCGCCGCGCGAGCCGCGGGAGGCCGGTAATGGCGATCTCCATCGTCCGCTTGGGATCGCCGCGCGGCGCCAACGAAGGCCTGCGGATCGGCACCGTGAGGCGTCCGCCGCGCGGCGTTCCGAAAGCGGAGTTTGCCTCGCGCGACTTCTATGACACCTGGCTGCCGCAGCTTTCGCCCACTCCCGAGCTGGTGCAGCAGGCAATGTCCGCGCGGGGCGAGCGGGAGTGGCAGGCATTCCGCCGCAAGTTCCGCCAGGAGCTGAATCAGCCGGAGGCCAGCCGTTTACTCGATCTGCTGGCGGCGATGTCGAAACAGACGAACTTCGCCCTCGGTTGCTACTGCGAAGAGGAAGCCCGCTGCCACCGGTCCCTGCTTCGGGAACTCCTCGCCGAACGCGGCGCGGCGATCGTGTGAGAGCCGCGGGCCTCGCTCGGATCAGAAGCGATACTTCACCGCGAACTGGATGATTCGCGCTTCCGTCGACGTGTTCACAATCTGGCCGAATCCCGTGCCTGCGGTGACGCCGGGCACGCCGAAGTTGGCGTGATTGAAGGCATTGAAGAACTCCGCCCGAAGCTGGAACGAATTCGACTCGCTCACCCGGAACGTCTTGGCGAGGTTGAAGTCGAAGTTCACCAGTCCCGGACCGCGGAGGATGCCGATCCCGGAATTGCCGAATGCCTGATTGGGCACAAAGCCGGCCGCCCCGGGCGTGGCCGAGAGCGGAACGAACGCGCTGGTGTCGAACCAGCGGTCCACGGTGCGCTGGCTCTCCGGCAGGCTCCCGTCCGCGAGCCGGTTCGGGCGGCTCCGGCGCTCTCCGCCAAGATTCAGGATCTGGGCCTGGTTGATGGTCAGCGCGAGTCCGGTCTGCCAGGTGAAGATCGGCGAGAACTCCCAGCCGCCGAATACTGCGTCCATGAACCCGGATGCGTCAAAGCGCTTGCCGCGGCCGTAAGGAAGCTGATAGACGGCGCTGGTCACCCAGCGGTGGGTGACGTCGAACTCCGCGGGTCCGTACATGTCGCGGCGGCTGAACGGATTCTGCGGTTCGCGGAAGACGCCGACATCGACGCCGTTGCCAGCGCCAGAGGTGGAGAGGTGATCGACGGAATCGGTCAGCGCCTTGCCCCAGGTGTAGGAGCTGAGGAACGTGAGACCGGCGGAGAATCGCTTCTCCAGCCGGATCTGCAGCGAATGGTAGCTGGAGCGGCCCAGGTTCTCCTGGAACTGGATGTCGCCCAGGAAGTTCTGCGGCGCGTACACGCGAGCCCCGGTTACCGGCGCGCCCGCGGCGTTGAAGGTGAACGTGAACGGATTCAGATTGCGAAACGCGGCGAGCTTGGATCCTTTGTTGCCGACGTAAGCGATGTCGAACACCACGTCCCGCACCAGCTCCTGTTGGATGCCGAAGTTCCACTGCTGCACATAAGCGGCGCGCTGGCCCTGGTCCTGCGCGCGGCGTCCCACCGTGGCCAGGTTGACCCGCGATATGTCCACGAACCCGGCGGGAATGCCGCGATCGAGCTTGATGTTCGCCTGCGTATCCAGCAGGCGTCCCGCGCCGCCGATATTGGAATCCGCCAGGATGATGAACGGCGGATTGAAGCCCAGCAGACCCTCGCGGCCCTGCCGGTTGGAATGATTAAAGAACATCCCGTAACCCGCGCGGATCACGGTGCGCGTGGTGGCTTGGAACGCCAGACCCACGCGCGGGGCGAAGTTGTTGTTGTCCGGGTAGATCAGCGACCGCTCGTAAAGATTGCCGTTGGTGTTGGCCTGTTGGAAGCTCCGCGTCTGGAAGTTCCAGTTGGCCGCCTGGCCGTCGCGCTCGATAGGCGGGGTCGAGTACTCGTAGCGGATGCCCAGGTTCACGGTCAGCCGGCGATTCACCTTCCAGTCGTCCTGGAAGTAAGTGAACACCATGCGCTGGAACATGTTGAACACGGTCCTGGAGTCCTGCTGGTAACGTGTCGGGAAGCCCATCAGCAGGTCCGCGATGGCGCCTTGCCATTGGCCGTTCTGGTTACTGAAGCGGCCGCTGAAGTCGAAGTTGCCGAGCAGGGATCCAACATCGAGGATTCCTGTTTGCACGTGCAGGAACTCGCCTCCGAACTTGAACACATGCGCCCCGCGATTTATCGTGATCGCGTCCCGGAAGTCGTAGCTGCGCGGAGTCTGGAACTGCGGCACGGAAGTGGTGCGGCCCAGCCGGCGCTGGATGCCGCCCGGGAAGTTGAACACCGGCAAGCCGCCGCAGATCGATTCGTCCGTCGGCGCGCCGCGCAATCCGATCAGCGCTTCCGGACAGCCCGAGCCGAAGTTCGGGGGATTCTGGAAGAAATCGCCCTTCGCGAATCCGAACCGGAAGTCATTCACAATCCGCGGCGAGAAGATGTAGTTCGCGCCGATCGCCAGTCCCTGGCTGCGCAGGTCCGCCGCTCCGAAGGTGTCGTTGAACGAGCCTTCCGCCAGACCGGGACGCGGAGCCGGCCGGAACAGCAGCGAATCGTAGAAGGAGTAGCGCCCGAACCAGTTGAACTTGTCCGTGAGATTGTTGTCCACCCGGATGTCGAACTGGTTGGAGTCCTGGCGGTCTACAGGCACATTGACAAAGTTATTGTCGATCTGTCCCGGCGCGCCGGTGTTCGGCGCGGGCGCCACGGCCAGCACGCGGCGTCCCACCGCGTCGATCCGGTTGGAGGGAATCTGCCAGCAGAACCCCTGCCCGTTGTTGCAGTCCGGCGTCGCCGGGACGCGGAAGTCCGTGCCACTATCGTTGGGGTTGAACGGATTGAAGATCGGAATCGTGAAGCGGCCCTGCGTCCAGGGCGTCTGCGGGACGCTGGTGAAGCGGACCGTTCCGGCGCGGTCCCGCAAGCCTTCGTAATCGCCGAAGGCGAACAGCTTGTTCTTGAGGATCGGCCCGCCCAGCGTTCCTCCGAACTGATTCCGCAGCCGGAACGGCTTTTCCGCTCCCGACTTGTTGGCAAAAAAGTTTGCAGCGTCCAGCGCCCGGTTGCGGTGGAAGTAGTATGCCGAGCCGTGATAAGCGTTGGTTCCCGACTTGATCACCGCGTTCACCAGCGCTCCCGCGCTGCGCCCATATTCCGCCGAATACGCATTGGTCTGGATCTTGAATTCCTGCAGCGCGTCGATCGACGGCTGGATCACCTGGATGTTGTTCCCGCGGAAGCTGTTGGAGTACGAAGTGTTGTCCACGCCATCGAGGAGGAAAGCGTTATGGAACGCCCGGTTGCCGTTGACGTTGAAGGCGCCGCGAAAGCCGATGGAGTTCAAGCGCGGCGTGGGCAGCAGCACTCCGGGGGACAACGTCGCAAGCTGGTTGTAGTCGCGTCCGTTCAGGGGCAGCTCCACGATCTTGCGCTGATCGATCACCGCGCCCCGGCTGGCCGATTCGCCCTCCAGCAGCGGCGCTTCGGTGCTCACCGTCACGGATTCCGTCGTGTCGCCGACCGTCAGTGAGACGTCGAAACGGACTTGTTGCGCGACCTGCAGGGTCAAAGCCTGGTTGACGTACTTCTTAAACCCCGGCGCGGAGGCCGTGATTGAATACAGGCCGGGCCGAATCGTCGGGATGAAGTACCGGCCCTCGCTATCCGTGGCCGCCGTCAGCGCCTGCCCGGTTCCGGTGTTGGTCAGAGTCAACTTCGCGTCGCGGATGACGGCCCCACTCGAATCCGTCACGGTTCCTGACAGCGACGCAAGCTCGGATTGAGCAAGCAAGCTGCAACCAAACACGACAGCGAGCGCAAACAACTTCGGCAGCATAGGCCTCCTGAGGGGTGATTCTGTATTAGGATCTTACAGATGTTACCGAAGGATTGTGACAAAAGTATTTCGAAGGTGCCGAGTGAAACTTAGCTGGCTTGCGATCATCCTGACAGGAGCACTGATGGCCGGATCGGTGGAAGACGAGATCAAGGTAGTGGAGCAGGCGTGGGCACGCGCCACCATCGCGGCGGACGCCGCCGCCCTCCAACGCATTCTCGCGGACGACCTCCGCTACTCGCACACCGACGGCAAGTTCGACTCCAAGGCCGATTTCATCCGCCTGCTGCGGGAAGGCTCGATGAAGTACGAGCAGGCCGAAATGGAGGAGATCCGGGTGCGCCCGCTTGGCTCCGCCGCGGCGGTGTCGGAGTTGGTGATGAAACTGAAAGTGAACCGGGGCGGCCGGACCGCCGAGTTTCGAGCCCGCGTACTGCGGGTGTGGGCTAAGATGGACGGCCGCTGGCAGCTCGCCGCGCACCAGTCCGCGCGGCTCGCGCCTTAACGGAGCTCCGGACTCGAGACCGTCGCCGGCTCCGCGCTCCAGTTCTGCCGCTTCACCAGCGTCTGATCCGAATAGAAGGTCCGCCGGCCGGAGCTGCCGAACTGCACCGGGATAGCCGTAACAGCGTAGCCCTGGGGCGTCGGCGTCACCGTGAAGCGATAGCCGGAGTTCTCGCCTTCGGCCAGGTTTTTCGGGATCAGATCCGCGGCATTGGGCCCGGGAGCGCCGCTTGCCGGAGGCCCGAGTTCAACCAGTGAGGTCGCGTACTTGCCGAACTGAGAATAGTACTGCGTCTCCGCGTTGTGAATCGTCTCGATCTGCCGCAACGCCGCCTGCTCCTGGGCTAACATGCGCTGCTGGTTCATCTTAGGGACCGCAATGGCCGCGATCACTAAAATGATGGCGATCACGATCAGCAGTTCAATCAGCGAAAAACCGGCTCTCCTGCGATTTCGGCGCATATTCCTCATCATAGCTAGACGCCGGATCCACCCGTGGCGTGGAAACTTTTTACCAGCCCGTCGATTCCTCGCACCCGCTCCAATAAGGCGCCCAACCGGTCCAGGCGCAGCGCATTCGCCCCGTCGGAAAGCGCGCGCTCCGGCGCTTCGTGCACTTCCACGAACAGCCCGTCGATCCCCGTCGCGACCGCCGCCCGGGCCAGCGTTTCAATGAACTCCGGCTGGCCTCCCGAAGCGGTCCCGGCGGACCCCGGCAGCTGCACGCTGTGTGTGGCGTCGAACACCACCGGACAGCCGGACTTCCGCATGATCGCCAGCCCGCGCATGTCCACCACTAGGTTGTGATAGCCGAAGGACGATCCGCGCTCCGTCAGAACCACCTTCTGGTTCCCCGTCGAGGCGACCTTCTCCGCGGCCAGGTGCATGTCCCCGGGCGCGACAAACTGCCCCTTCTTGATGTTGACCACCTTGCCGGTGCGGCCCGCCGCCAGCAGCAGGTCCGTCTGGCGGCAGAGAAACGCCGGGATCTGCAGGATGTCTACCGATTCCGCCGCTTCTTCCGCCTGCCGCGGCTCGTGAATATCGGTAAGTACCGGGATGCCCATCTCCCGCACGGATCGCAGGATCCGCAGACCTTCTTCCCGCCCCGGTCCGCGGAACGACCCCGCGCTGCTCCGGTTCGCCTTGTCGAAGGACGCCTTGAAAATGAAAGGCCCGGAGATCTTGCCGATCTCGCGGGCCAGAAAATGCACGTGCTCTTCGCTCTCGATCACGCACGGTCCGGCGATGAGAGCCAGCGGCGCGCCGCCGCCCAGCGCGAGTCCGTTTCCAAACGAGATAGTCAACTTACCAGCTTATTTGATCGAATCGCGCTTCAGCCACATCAGCACGGACTTGGTCACCAGGTCGGCCGCATCCTGCTGCACGAAGTGGCTCGCCCCGGGAATCGTCACTAGCGTCAGATCCTTGCCCATCCAGTCCCAGGTGTTGTTCAGCGCCCCGGCGAGCAGCGCCGTGTCGTTCAGACCGTGGATCATCAGCACCGGCATCTGCGTCTTCATCACCGGCGACTCGTCCAGCGTGTACGGCTCCTTCGGGTAGTTCCGGCGGTAAAAGTTCATCATCGCGTCCATATCGGACTTCTTGAACGCCTCCACGTACTTCGCTTTCGCCGCGGGGTCCTTCACCCAGCCCGACAACCCCTCCGCCGTCAGCTTCAGATGCGAGTCTTCCTTCTGGAAGTTGCGCGCGTACTGCGAATTCTTCTGCTGCGCCGGATTGTTCACCAGCTCGCGATTCAGCCCGCGCGGGTGCGGCAGGTTGAAAATGATCAGCTTGTCCACCACCTGCGGAACGTTCAGCGCCACCTGCCAGGCCACGGCACCGCCCCAGTCGTGACCCAGGATGATGGCTTTGTCCCGGCCCAGCGACTTGATCACGCTCACCACGTCGCCTACCAGCAGCTTCATGTCATAGTTTTCAACGCCCTTGGGCTTGTCCGACAGGTTGTAGCCCCGCTGGTCGATCGCCACCGCCTGAAAACCCGCGTCCGCCAGCGGACCCATCTGCTCGCGGAACGTGTACCAGTAGTCCGGAAAGCCATGGATCATCACCACCAGCGGACCGCTGCCCACGGTGGCGTAGTGAATCTTGACGCCGTTGGAATCGGCATAGCCATGCTTGACGCGGGATTCGATGTCGCCGGAGGCGGCCAACAGTGCGCCTGCCAGGGACAGCGAGAGGAGGGTCGCGGTAGTGACGTGCTTCATGATCAGCAAGTATATCGCGCGAGCCTATGCGTGCGACCTCAAGTACGATGCGACCGCCGCCTGACCGTTGTGCAGCGCCCAGTCGAGCGGCGTGCCGCTCCACAGCTTGTCGCGGATATCGGTTCGCGCACCGCGCTCCACCAGCATCCGGACCACGTCCAAGTGCCCAATCAACGCCGCCTGATGCAGGGCGGTCGCATGCGCATGTGTCCCTTCCGGGTTGTACCGGTCCGGATCTTCCCCCGCATCCAGCAGCAGCCCAACTACTTCGGCATGGCCCTGCTGCGCCGATAGCGCAAAGGCGCGATGGCGCGCCGCCGGGTCCGCTTGGGGCAGCAGCCGCCGCACGTCGTCGATCCGTCCCAAACCCGCCGCTGCTTCGACCCGGTCCACGCGAGCGCCCCGGCGGATCAGCGCCTCCGCCGCGTCCCGGAACCCGAATACGATCGCGGTGATCAGCGGGCTCGCCCAGTTGCCGGAACCGGCCGCGTCCACCGAGGCGCCGTAATCCGCAAGTTTGTCGATCAGGCCGACCTGCACCCCCGCATCCGCGGGCGGCGAACTCGACACCAGCATGCTCATCGTGGTGCACTCGCCCCCGTACATCCCCGCCAGGGCGTCCGGCTCGGCGCCCGCTCGCAGCAGCACGTCGGCGATCTCCACCGCGTTCGGCGGGCTCTTCTGCCGGTACCCCTCCACTCCGTTCGCCGCGATGTAGTGCAACAGCGTCGCCCGGTGAACCGGAGGATCGAAGTTGGTGACCCGCGCCGAGCGCGCACGAACCAGCTCTGGATCGCTCTTTAGCAGCGATTCCAGCGCGCCGCGGTCCCCGTGGATCACTGCCTCCACCGCGGTCTCAAACCGGTTCACCGGCGAGCCCACCCGCGTCACCTCCCGCACGTGCTCGAGCAGCGCCGCCCAGTCCTGGAAGCAATACACGCGCGCGATCGCCAGCCGGGCATCGTCCGGCGACAGGTCCGCCGCGCGAATCTCGTCATCCGATATGCGCCTGGGAAGCCAGCGAACTTCGGGATCGAGAAACCGGGGGTGATGATGATGGAAAATGCGCGCTGCGTCCGCGTTCCCGGCGCGCAGACCCTGCAGCAGAGCCCCGGCTTGCGCTTCGTACTCGTCCGCCGCCGCCAGAAAAGGTAAGAACTCCATCCCCAAGCCAGGCTCCTGCCCGTATCTTACTCCAGCGGCGCTGTCGTGAAATTCACGCCGAAACCGCGGTTCCAGATCGTCACCGCCCGGTGCAACCGGGGCTGGAACCACGGCGGAAGGGGATACGCCAGCAACTCCGCCTTGGCGCGGAATTCACCCACACACGCGAAGCCAGAGCGCAGCACCGTATCGTTGTCCTCGGCGTCCGGCGCCGCCACCAAACACACCTCCAGTTCCGCCGAGGGATACGTCTTTACCCGGAGCAGCTTCAGGATGTGCCGCCCGCCGGCGTCCACCACCACCCGCGCCTCCCCGGAGCCCTTGTGGGCGACGCTATGGAACGACCCTCGGCTCACCACGCGCTCGTTGTTTCCGAACAGGCTGCATCCGGCCAGCCCCGCCGCTATTGCACAGACCACTGCTATCGCGATCTTCATCCTTACGCCACCACCGCCTGCCCGCCCGTCTTCTCCAGGGCCGCGCACAATCTCGCCCGCCCTTCCCGCAACCGGCTGTGAACCAGATCCTTGGTGATGCGAAGAATCCGGGAGATGTCGTCATACCCGAAGCCCTCCACATCCGCCAGCAGCACCACCTCCCGGCAGCTCACCGGCAGGTTCCCCAGTGCCGCCAGGACGTCGTCGAATTCCGGGCCCGCCGCAACCGCCGCCCCCCCGGACCGGTACCGCTCCAGGTTCCGGAACAGGATCTCGAATAGCTTGTTGCGGGTGAAGGCGGTGTCGGACTTTGGGTTACAGAGCTTGCACGCATCAGCATACGTCTCCTCAACCACGTTTGCTGCGAGCGCCGGGTCGTGTACTATCCGTAGTGAGATCCTGTACAAGCTGTCCAGGTGCGGCAGATCGGTTCGGCTCATGTTTCGGAGTGTAGGGAGACCCGGTCGGGGATGTCCTTAAAGCGGCCCAAAGATGTCCCAAAATCTCGCCGGGAGCCGTGGTGAAGTGAACAAAAAAGTTCCAAAGAGCCTCCAAGAGCCCCTGCATGGATAGGGAAACAAACGAGATCTTCGAATTTGGGCCGTTTCACCTCGACGTGGTGGACGCCCGCCTGAGCCGCGACGGCGCACCCGTTTCCCTGCCCCCCAAAGTGTTCGACCTGCTGGTTTACCTGGTTTCCCGGGCCGGACGGCTGGTGGAAAAAGAGGAATTGCTGCGCGCTCTCTGGCCGGACAGCTTCGTCGAGGAAGCCAACCTGACGGTCAACGTAGCCACCCTGCGGCGCGCCCTCGGAACCCGGGAAGACGGGCAAAACTGGATCGAAACCGTCCCCAAGCGAGGCTACCGCTTTTCGCCGGACGTAAAGCGGATTTCCGCGGAATCGCCGCCCGCTCCCGCCGCGGAGCCCGCGAAAACGAGCCCCCGCAAGTTCCTGATCCCGGTGAGCGTTGCCATCGCCCTCGCCGCCGTCCTCTACCTGGCCGTGAGCAACGGCTGGGTCCCCGGCAAGCGCGCCCGCCGCGGCAATTCACCCAGCCTGGCGGTCCTCCCCTTTGCCGCGATCGGAGGCGATTCCGCCGCGGGGCTGGGCATGACCGACGCCTTGATCAATCGGTTGGGAACCATCCCGTCCGTGTCCGTCCGGTCCCTATCCACCGTGCGCCGCTTCCAGGAAAACCCCACGGATCCCGTCGAGGCGGGCCGCGCTCTCGGCGTCGAAACTGTGGTGACCGGGTCCGTCCAGCAGTTGGACAAACGCATCCGCGTTTCGGTGATGCTGCAGCGTGTCGAAGACGGGCAGTCGCTCTGGGCGGATAAGTTCGACGAATTCCAGACCAACCTGTTCGCCGTTCAGGACACCATCTCCGAGAAGATCGCGGGCGTCCTGGCGCTGCGCCTGACCTCCGAAGAGCAGGAACGGATGCTGCGCCGCTTCACCGAGAGCACCGAGGCGTACCGGCTGTATAGCCTGGGCCGATTCTCGAGGCTGCGGAACCAGCTTGAGGCAATTGAGTACTACCAGCGCTCCCTCACCGCGGATTCGCGCTACGCGCTCCCATACGTGGAACTCGCCGACTTGTATGCGGGCATGGCGGGAAACGGGATCGCGGAATTCCGTAAGTTCGGCCCGCTGGCCCGCGAAGCCGCGATCAAGGCGCTGCAACTGGCCCCCGACATGGCCGAGGCTCACGTGGCGGCCAGCAGTTACCGCCGCGTGGTGGATCGTGATTTCCCCGGCGCGCGCAAGGAACTGGAGATCGCCATGCAACTGAACCCGCGATCCGCCCAGGTCCGCCAGGCTCGCGCGAGCCTGCTTGCCATCGAAGGCGACGTGCCCGCCGGCATTTCCGAAGCCCGCATCGCCATGGAACTGGATCCTTTCGACGGCAGGATTGCCGACGACCTCGCCTGGCTGCTGCACTGCAATGGGCAGGATGAGGAAGCTCTGGCGTGGCTCGACCAGTTTGCCCGCCGCGATCACCGGCCGCAGTTGCCGTGGGGCCGCTTTTACGCCCTCATGGGACTGCGCCGCTTTCCCGAGGCGATCGCCTCGTTCGAGAACTACCGTAAGTCCGTATCTCCGGTTCGCGCGGTGAACGGCCAATTGGCCTGCGCTTACGCGCTCTCCGGCGACCTCAAGCAGGCTCGCGAACTGGTTGCAAGCCTGCCGCCGGATTGGGGCTTCTACCAGCGGGCGATCGTGGACCTCGCCGCGGGTGACCGCGATGCCGCCTTCGCCAACCTCAACCGGGCTGTGGAGGAGCGCAACGTCTTCATCGAGTGGATCAAGGCCGATCCGTCCTTGAAGCCGCTTCACGGCGACCCTCGCTTCGCGGCCGTGGTCCAGCGGCTCGGGCTGATCCCCTGAAACCCGGCCGGAATCGGAGCTAGACTGCAAGGGAATGAATTGTCGTGTACTCGCAGCGTTGCTCCTGTCTGTCACCACCGCCGCCGCCCAAGTGGATGAGGCGCGCGCCCAACAGATCTTTCGCCAGGCGCAGGAGTTGTGCGAGCGCGACGGCGGCAAGCTGTGGGGCGTCTCGCTTTGCGGTCCCATGGTGATCGCCGACGCGGCCACCAAGACCATCGCCACCAACCGTCCCGCTCCCGCCGCGCCGCGGCCGCCCGCGCTTGGCTTCGCCAACGCCGCCATGCCCTGGGGCGGTGAACGCTGGAGCACCTTCGTGTGGCAGTTTATGACCGCCGTTCCGGAAGCGGATCTCGGCCGCCTGCTGATGCACGAGCTGTTTCATCGCGTGCAGTTCGACCTGAAACTGATGACTCGCGACGGCAATAACGAGCATTTGGATACTTTGGAGGGCCGCTACTGGCTCCAGTTGGAACTGCGCGCCCTGGCCGCCGCCGCGGGCGCTTCGGGATCGGAGCGCAATCGCGCGGTTGCCGATGCCCTGGCGTTCCGCGCCGAGCGCCGCCGCATTTTCCCGCAGGCCGCCGCGAATGAACAATTGGAGGAGATCCGCGAAGGACTCGCGCAGTACACCGGCACCGTGACCTCGACGTCCGGCCCGGCGGCCGCGGCCGCGTCTCTGAAAGAGCAAGTGGAAGCGCTATCGAAATCTCCGAGCCTGGTCCGGGAGTTCGCCTACCCGCTGGGCGCGGCGTACGGCATTCTGCTGGATGCCGCATCGCCGGGTTGGACCCGCAAGTTGAAAGTGACCGACGATCTCGCTTCCCTGCTTGCCGCCGCGCTCAGCATCCCGCCGTCCGAATCGCCCGAAACCGCCGCGACCCGCTACGGCGGAAAGGAATTGCGCGCGGCGGAAGTCGAACGCGACCGCAAGCAGCAGGCCCGCATCGCCGAATTGCGGGCTCGCTTCGTCGACGGCCCCGTGATCGAACTGCCGCCGGCCCGCAACGCGACCTTCCTGTCCACGGGCATCACCTCTATCCCCGGCCACGGCGCCGTGATCCCGCAATTCCGCAATACCGGGGAGTGGGGCGCCTTGGAAGCGTCCTGGATCCTGATGTCGGCGGATCGCACCAGGTTGTTTCTCCCCGCGCCCGCCTCGGTCAGCGGCAATCCAATCGTGGGTCAGGATTGGAAGCTGCAGCCCGCCGCGGGTTGGGTCCTCCAGCCCGGCGCTCGCAAGGGTGACTGGAAGCTGGTGCGTGACACCGCGACCTCCGCGCCGCCAAAATAGAAGTACTCACCAAAGCAACCGTGAAGCTGTCCAACCCACATCTGTTCTTCCTGCTGCTGTCCTGTTTGCTCGCGACCTCGTGCCGCGAAAACGGGACCGGCGCACCCGCGGATACCCGTCCACGATCGCGCATCGCGGTGGCGCGGGAAGATTCGCGCGCCGCCGCCGCGCTGGAAGCGGTGAAGGGATCGCTGCGCCGCTTCGGCTCGGATGCGCAGAATGGGCGGGTCGGGTTGACCCTCCCCTCCGGAACCTGGCGCCTCAAGTGGCAAGCCGTGTTCCCCACGCCAACGCAACCGCAGCAGGTGCTGCAAGCCGCCGACCGCATCCTGGTTGCCGGCGCCGAACGCTGGCAGTTGCATGACCGCCAGGGACGGCTGCTGCGCTCCGGATCGCTGGCCGCCGGACCGGTCCTCGATCCGCCCAACCGCCAGTTCCTGCTCGCGGAGAAGCCGGGGTCGGTTCTCAGCTACTCTCTCGATGCCGGCCGGCGCATCTGGGAGCTGCCCTCGGTCAGCGCCGAGGGTGCGCGGCGAACGTACCTGGCGAGGCGGCAGAGCGCGTTCGTCCTGGCAACCGAGTACCGCGATCAGCGCCGCACGCTGGTGGAGTCCTTCGAACTCGGCGACACGCCGCAAATCTCCGATGAGGTGCTCACTTCGGCGCGTCGCATCGCTTTGCTCGAATATCCCGCGCTGGGCGTCCGCGCCGCCGCGGTGGACAATCTGCTGGCCCTGGCGATGCCGGGACGCCTCGTGGTCACCGATCGCAAGCTCCGGCTTCGCGACGAATACGACCGCCCCATCACGGACCCCGCGTCCATCAGCCTGGACGAAGCCGCTCATATCTACCTGCTGGCGGGTGCGCCGGCGAATCGCGAGCTGGTGGTCTTTTCTCCCAAGGGCGAGGAGCTACTGCGCATGCCCGTCGGGCGCGACGAAGGCAGCGCGCCCATTGCTCCCGCCATTGACTTCCGCCGGCATATCCGCCTCGCGCTGGGCGACCGGCTGCTCGCCATCTCGCCCGCCGGAGATCAGGAGTGGAGCAGCGCACTGCCCGGGATCGCCGGTTTGCTGGTCACGGCCGATAATCGGGTGGTGGTCGCCGCCGCCAACGGCATTCACGCCTTCACGATTGAGGGAGAACGCAAGCTCCTGTTCGGGCTCAACCAGGAACCGCTGCTGGCCGGTCCGGTGCTGACCGCCGAGGGCGACCTCCTGCTCGCCTCCGCCGCCCGCCTGTTCTGCCTTTCTTCCAATTAAGGGCTATACTGAGAAAAGATGCGGACTGTTGCCTTTGTGGCGATGTTGGCCTTGCTGGTGGTGGCGAATTGCTACGCCACCTGCCTGGTGAACCCGCATTCCACGTCCGCGCCCAGCGACGTGCCGCCTTGTCATCAGAAAGCGCCCGTTGCCGATGAAGCGGACTCCTGCTCACACGATTTGTGGAAGGAGCAGAGAGCCGGGCAGGAAGTCTTCGGCGATCTGCTGATCGCCGGTGACCAGCCGGCGGCGGCGCCGCTTGCGTTCGTCTCAGGCGTCCCTTCTTTCGCGGCGGACCGGCCTCTGGCTGCTGCGGGCGGCGCTCCTCTCTGTCTGCGCATCTGATTCAACCCCCTTCTCGCGTTCTTTCGTTCGTAAGTTGCCATCAAACAGGAGATTGGTGTGTTGATTCGTTGCTTCATTGCTCTTACTTTTGTTTTCGGGCCGGCGTTCGCCGCCGAGTCCATCACCCGGAAATCCGGGAAGTTTGAAGTCACCTTGCGGCTGCCCGAGGGCGGGCTGTTCCCGCAGGAAGAACAGCAGTTGGAGTTCCGCGTGGCGGATTCCACCAATGTGGACCCGGTCCTCGGCGCGGCGCCCGTGATCCGCGCCCGCATCCGCGGGACCATCGATATGCCCTCCATGCCCGGCATGGCCAAGTTCCAGGACATCGCCCACCCCGAAGGCGTGGCGGGCGACTACGGCTTGCACCCGACCTTCGCCCATGGCGGCGAATACCGCCTGCGCATGGAGGTGGAGCCGCCGGACGAAAAGGCTTTCGCGGTTGAGTTCCCGCTGAACGTGGACGACGCCGCACCCAAGCGAAAGAATGTGGCCAAGCCGTTCCGCCTGGAGATGTCGGCCTCGCCGAAAAATCCCAAGGCGGGCGAGCCCGTGGTGCTGACCCTGCGCTACCGGCGCGAGCCTACTCCCGGCGTCCCCAGGCCCGATCAGAAACCGAACGAAGTCATCACCAAATTCGAGCGCGTACATGAAGAGCTCATGCACCTGATCGTGGTCCGCCGCGATCTCGGCGAGTTCGCGCACCAGCACCCGGAATTAGATGACTCCGGCACATTCCGGATCACCCTCACCTTCCCCACTGCCGGTGAATATCACCTGTTCGCCGATGCCGCGCCCGTCGGCGCCGGATCGCAGATCCTGATGGCCAAATTGAAGGTCAGCGGCAAGGCCGGCGAGCCCTTCCAGCTCGCCCGCGCCCGCGGCGTCGAACCCGCGGCCTCGGCCCTCAAGGTGAAGCTCGACTCCACCAGCGGGTTGCCTACCCGCAAAACCATTACCGTCCAGGCGGCGGTAAGCGATTTGACCGGCCGCGCGGTCACCGACCTGCAGCCCTACCTCGGCGCGATGGGTCACTTCATCCTGATCCACGAAGACGGCGAAACTTTCGTCCACTCCCATCCCGATGAACGCGAGCCTGGCGCCGGACGAAACGGCGTGATCCCGTTCCTGGTCCGCCTTCCTAAGCCGGGGCTGTACCGGGGCTGGATTCAAGTTCAGCGCAACAGTGAGATCACCACCACCCCCTACGTGCTCGAAGCCGCCCCCGCCGGAGGCGCGCAATGAGGCGCGCCATCGCCCTGCTGGTCGCGGCATCGTCCGCCTGGGCCCACGAACCCTCCGGCCCGCGCAAGCCTTCCAAGGCCGACGCCGACCTCAAGATCGCCCGCGTGAAAATGGAGGAGGCGAAAAAGAAGCTCGCCGCCAAGGGCAAGTACGCCTGCTGCATCCGTAAACCCTGCGACCTCTGCGCCAAGCGGAACGGAAGCTGCGCCTGCGCCCTGAACATCGCCAAGGGCAAGGGAGCCTGCGGCGAATGCCTGGCCGGATGGAAACGCGGCGAGGGCGCGCTGAAAGGCGTAAAAGCCGAGGACGTCAAGCTGCTGCCCTCCACCGAACAGGCCTTGCCCGGCAAGCACGAACATCCGCCGGAGCTCGCCGAAGCCGAAGCGGCCATGAACCGCGCCAAGCGCATCCTGGTGAGCGAGAAACGCTACTCCTGCTGCATCCGCGGGGGTTGCGACGAATGCGCGCACGAAGCAAGCTGCCCCTGCGGCGCGGATCTCGCCGCGCAAGGCCCGGCGAGCTGCGCCCGCGTCCCCAAGGAGAAGCAGAAAGGCGTTTGCAGCCACTGCTATGACGGATGGCACGCCGGCCATGGCTCACTGCGCGGCGTCGACCTGTCCGAGGTCCAGATGAGCGACATGGCGGCCGAGATGGATCAGATGATGTCGCCCGGCATGAGCACCGGCGTCGCCCAAAGCGGCTGGTATGCCTCCGGCACCGCGCAAATGCCGCGATCCTCGCCGCTATACATGGTGCATCGCCGCACTGAAAATTGGCTGTTCATGGTGATGGGTCAGGTGATGACGGTGAACACCCAGCAGACCGGACCTCGCGGCGACGACGGCTGGTTCGCCGCGAACTACATCATGCCCATGGCCACGCGACGCGTGGGCCGCGGCTATCTCACCATCCGCGGCATGTTCAGCTTCGAACCCGCCAGCGTGCGCGGCGGATCGTACCCCCTGCTGTTCCAGTCCGGCGAGACGTATCTGAACCGGCCCATCCTCGACGGCCAGCATCCCCATGACTTCATCATGGAGCTCGGCGCGTCCTATCAGCTCCCGCTGAGCGAACGCGTGTCGCTGAACTTCTACGCGGGACCGCGCGGCGAGCCCGCCCTCGGCCCCGTAGCCTATCCGCACCGCCTCTCAGCATCCGAGAATCCGCTGGCCGTGCTCGCGCACCACTACCAGGATTCCACCCACATCGCCAACAACGTCGTCACCGTCGGCGCGACCATCGGGAAGTTCACAGTCGAAGGCTCCGGCTTCAACGGCCGCGAGCCCGATGAGCGCCGCTGGAATTTGGAGCGCGGCGGCATCGACTCCTTTGCCGCCCGGCTCACCTACAACCCCACCCGCGCCTGGAGCGCGCAGTTCTCCGGCGGCCGCATTGAAGCTCGCGAGCCGGTCCACCCCGACAAAGCGTCCACCCGCCTCACCGCGTCGGTGATGAACGTACAGCAGACGCAAAGCGGTTACGTCGCGACCACGGTGCTGTGGGGCCAGAACCGCGACTACGAAGACGACGGGCACGCCCACGTCTTCAATTCCTTCCTGGCGGAGTCCACCTGGCGCTGGCGGCAAAACTGGATCTGGGGCCGCTTTGAATCGGTCACCGTTCCGCGAACCCTGGCCTTCCGGGGCTCGCCGCTGCTGCCCTTCATCGAGGAGGAGCCGATCGGGCGGGTCCAGGCCTACACCGCCGGATACTCGCGCGAGCTGCCCCGCCTGACGCCCTGGCTCAGCACCGCGCTCGGCTCGCAGGTGACCTGGTATCAGGCGCCCGACACGCTCGAACGCTTCTACAACCGCTGGCCGGTCGGCGTGCAGTTCTTCCTGCGCGTCCGCCTCGCCGGCTCGCACACGCGGTAGCTTCAGTGCTCCTGCCGGATCGCCGCCTGCGGGTCCACTGACGCCGCCCGCAGCGCGGGCCCGACCCCCGTCAGCAGGGCGACCGCGATCAGCACCGCGGGAGCCAGCAGCATAGCGATCGGATCGTTCGCGCCAACGCCGTGCAGGAACGATCCGATCAGCTTACCGCTCGCCAGCGCCGCCGCCGCTCCGAGAATACCGCCGGCCAGCGCCAGTCGCAGCGTCATGCTCAAAACGGCCCGCGCGATCTGCCCGCGATCCGCCCCCAATGCCATCCGCAGCCCGATCTCGCGCCGCCTGCGCGACACAACGTAGATCATCACGCCGCCCAATCCGATGGCCGCCATCGCCAGAGTGACGGCGGCGAAGCCGCCCACCAGCAACATCATGTCGCGCTGGAAGGTCATCGCGCCGTCGACGGACTGCCGCAGGGTACGCACCTGCGTGATCGCCAGCTCCGGGTCCAGGCGGCGGATGACCCCCCGCGCCGCGGCCAGAACCGCTGCCTCCGGCACGGACGCGCGGATGGAGACAAATTGCAGCATGGGGAACTGCGTGTAAAGCACGTACAGTTCTGGTTCGGGCGCTCGCGCGGGTCCGAAGTAGCGCGAATCCGCGATCACCCCTGCGATACGCACGGAGCGTTGCGCGAATCGCACTTGGGTCCCCACCGCCGGGCGGCCCTGCGGCATCTTGCGCACGAACGCTTCATTCACCACGGCCACGGGCGCTCCCGTCCCCAGGTCGCCCTCGTCGAACGTGCGGCCGGCCCGCACCTCGATTCCCAGCGTGCGAAAGTAGTCCGGCGTCACCACCGCGCCGCGAGTCGCGACGCCGCCCAGCCGGGCGGCTTCCCCCTCCACGTGCACCGGAGCAGCGGCATAAGTCAGCCCCAGAGGAATGCTGTCCGACGCCGCCGCGGACTGCACGCCCGGAATCGCGGCCAGTTGCGCCAGCAGCGTTTCCCAGAACCGGACCCTCGCGGCGACCGCCGGATAGCGTGAGGCCGGCAGCGCCGTCTTGAAGGTCAGGACGCCCTCCGGGCGATAGCCCAGATCGTTGCTTCGCAGATTCGCGAAGCTCCGGAACAGCAGCCCGGCCATGCTCAGCAGCAGCACCGCCAGCGCCATCTCCGCGACAACCAGTGCATGCAGCGAACGCACCTGTCCGCGGCCGTTCCCCATCGCGCCGCCGCTCTCCCGGAGGCCGAGTCCAGACTCCCGCGCGGCCGTCCGCAGCCCGGCGTACAGACTGGGAACCATCCCCGCCAACAGCACCAGCGCGACCGCAAACAGAACCAGCGTCCCGCTTACGGAGATCATATTGTCGAGCGCGTGCCACGGGGGCGATGCCGCGATCGCCAGCCGGATCAACCCCACCGCCACCGCGCCCGCGCCAGCCGCGGAGAGCATCGAGAGCAGCAGCCCTTCGGCAATCAGCAGCCGTACCACGCGGCCCGGACTCGCGCCCAGCGCCACGCGCACGGCGATCTCTTTCGATCTCTCGATTCCGCGAGCCAGCAGCAGGCACGCGACATTGCCGCAGGCAACCAAAAGGACGATCAGCGCCGCCGCGGCCAGAAGCGGCAGCGGCTCGCCCATCTGCCGCAGCAACTCCTCCCGCATGCTCGCGACCCGCACTCCCCAGCCGGCGTTCTCCGGATATGTGCGGGCCATCCGCCCGGCGATCTCGCTCAATTGCGCCTGCGCCGCCGCAACGGCCACTCCCGGCTTCAGGCGCGCGTAGGCGCGGTACTGCTGCTGCGTGCGCCCCCGACTCACCTGGCGAACCGGCATCCAGAACTCGGCCGCGTAGCCTTCCCGCAGCGCGAAGTTCTGCGGCATCACGCCGTCGATCCGGCAGAAGCGGTCATCGAGCCGCAGCGTCGCGCCAACCACATCCGGCCGCGCCTCCAGCTTCCGTCGCCAGAAGCCTTCGCTGACCAAAACCACGCATGCCCCGCCTGGCTTCTGATCCTCTTTCCGAAACCACCCGCCCATCTTCGGCTGGACTCCGAGCATCTCGAAGTAGTTCTCCGAAACCTCGCTGCCCGTGACGGCTTCAGCCTCGCCCCGTCCCAGGATGGTTGCCTGGGATCGCCCGCTGAACGCCATGCTCTCGAACACGGTGTTCGCTGCCGCCCAGTCCCGGAAGTTCTCCTGAGCGACAAACGGCACGGTCCCCAGCCGCTCATGCACGCCCGAGAGGGTCACCAGCCGGTGTGGCTCCGCGAATGGAAGCGAGCGCAGCAGCAGCCCCTCGAGAAGAGCGTACACGGCGATGCTCCCGCCCAGCCCGAGCGCCAGTATGCCTGCCGCCAGCGCGGTGAATGCCGGCGATTTGCCGAGCATGCGCGCGGCATAAACAAAATCCTGACGGACGCCATTCAGCGACCGGGAACGCTGGCGATCTTGCATGATTTCCCCCATAGCCTCGGCTCGGCACAGACTCTTGTCAGGAAATCATACTAGAGTTATTTGTACTTTTCCTCGGAGTATTGCGATCAACGTCGGGATCAAGAACTCCCGCTCACCGCTTCGTCAGCGGGATCACACACTTCAACGCGGTGTGCGTGGCGGAAAACCCGCACACCTTCACATCCACCAAACCGGCCGATTTCGAAGCCGCCATCACGTCCGCCTGCGTAATCGTCTTCACTCCCTTGGGATAAATCACCCAAATACCACCCTCCGGCTTCAGATTCCCGCGCAGCGCCTCCAACCGAGCCAGGTCCGCCGGCTTTGAAGCCCCGAAAAAGATCAGGTCCAGCCCCGCCGCCAACCGCGTCAGCACGCGAGCGGCGCGCTTTTCGATCTCCGGAATCAATTCGCGATCCTCCACCCCCAGCACCGCGATCTTCTGTTCCGGCTTCACGCCGAGCTTATCCAGGCGCGACGGCGGATTTAGAATCTTGTCCGCCCATTTCCGGCTCGCGGCCCCAAGCTGCAGCCGCAGCGTTCCCTCGGGATGCCGCAGCACCAGGGCGCCGCCAACATCCTCCACCTTCTTCAGGTCCCGCGTCAGGAGCTTCACCCGGAATCCGCCCCGGAACAGGACCGCATCGCCCTCCAGTTGCGCTTTGCCTTCGCTCGTTTGATCGCCCCAGGTGGCGCTGCAGTTTGCCTCGAGTCCCACGCCAGAAATTCTATAGGAACGGCGGCTCCGCTGCCCAGAATCGCAGCCCGGTGTCCGCGTTCGGACACCGCCGCCTGCCGCCCCCAAGAAAACACGCCGGTTATCAACGGCCCTCGCGTTGCACCTCGGGCGCGCATGACCAGGGACCTCCGATTCTGCCTGCGAACGCTCCTTCAGAATCCCGGCTTCGCCTTCGTTACGGTCCTCACCATCGCGCTCGGAATCGGCGTCAACACCGCCATCTTCAGCGTGGTGAAGGCCGTGCTGCTCGATCCGCTTCCCTACCGCCAAGCCGGGCGGCTGGTTCGAATCAACGAGCATGTGCGCGGCAATCAGTTCAACTGCAGCTATCCCAACTACCTCGATTGGCGGCAGCGCAACCGGTCCTTCGAGGAGATGGCCATCTACAACCCGGCCATGGAGATGATCCTGGAAGGCGACCAGCCCGAGGCTGTCCCGGCGGCGCTGACCGAAAGTCACCTGTTCGCGATGCTGGGTCATCCTCCCGCGCTTGGGAGGACCTTCACCGCGCTGGAGGAAAACGGCAAGGATGCCGGCGTCGTCGTCCTCACCGACAAGCTCTGGCGGCGCAGGTTCAACGCCGATCCCCAGGTGATCGGCAGGCAGGCGCGATTCGGCGGCTTCAGCTACACGGTCGTCGGCGTGCTTCCGCCGCAATTCGAACTCGGCCCAACCGAAGTCTTCCTTCCCCTGAAGCCGGCGCTGAACGCCAACATGCTCGACCGGGGCAACCATCCCGGCTTCGCCGTGATCGCCCGGCTGAAGCCCGATGCCACCGCGGAGAGCGCTGGCCAGGAGATGCGCGCCATCGGCGCGGCGCTCGAACGCGAGTACCCCGTCGACAACAAAGACACCTGGCCGGTGGTGACCCCGCTGCTCGATTTCTCCGTCGGCCGCGTTCGCCAGGTCCTGTTGATCCTGCTGGGCGCGGTGGCTCTGGTCCTGCTGATCGCCTGCGCCAACGTCGCCAGCGTCCTTCTGGCCCGCGCGGTCTCGCGCCAGCGCGAGATCGCCGTGCGCATGGCGCTGGGCGCGGGACGCATGCGCGTGGTCCGGCTGCTCCTCGCCGAGAGCCTCACGCTGTCCCTGATCGGCGGCGCCGGAGGCGTGCTTCTCGCCTGGTGGACCATGGATCTGCTGCGCGCCATCCAGCCCGCGGTGCTGCCCCGCGCCGGCGGCATTGGGCTGGACTGGAAGGTGCTCGCCTATTCCGCCGGGCTCAGCGTCTTCACCGGACTCCTGTTCGGCCTGATTCCGGCGATTCAGGCCTCCCGTCCTGACCTCAACGGCAGCCTCACGAGAGGCGATCGCACCTCGGCGGGAGGACTGAAGCAGCGCGCGCGCTGGGCGCTGGTTGCCGCCGAAGTCGCCATGGCGCTGGTGCTACTGGCCGGCGCCGGCCTTCTGGTCCGCTCCCTCTGGTCCCTGGATGGCGTGGACCTCGGCTATCGCGCCGCGTCCGTCTCCGTCGGGGAGTTGAAGCTGTACGGCCCCAAGTGGAACAATGACGCCATC
>CAYOQB010000009.1:0-35003 GCA_964406035.1 uncultured Solibacteraceae bacterium
TAGCATCCGCGGGACTTCATGCCGACGAAGCGGTTCTCCACCAGGTCGATGCGACCGATGCCGTGCTCGCCGCCCAGACGGTTGAGAGTCTCCACCAGTTCGACCCCGCTCATCCGCTTGCCGTCGACCGAGACCGGGGTGCCCTTTTCGAAGCCGATGGTTACCGTGGCGGGCGTGTCGGGAGCGTCCTTGGGGCTCCTGGTCAGCATCCAGACGCCGTCGCTGGGTGCGTTGGCCGGATCTTCCAGTTCCCCGCCCTCATGCGAGATGTGCCACAGGTTGCGGTCCCGGGAATAGATCTTGGTGGTGCTTTGTGCGATTGGCACCTGGTGCTGCGCCGCGTATTCGATCGCATCCTCCCGGGAGACGATGTCCCACTCGCGCCACGGCGCGATCACCGGCAGATGCGGCGCCAGAGCTTTATAGGTCAGCTCGAAGCGGACCTGATCGTTGCCCTTGCCGGTGCAGCCGTGCGCCAGCCCGTCGCAGCCGCTCTTCAGCGCGACTTCCACCTGCTTTTTCGCCAGCAGTGGCCGGGCAATCGAGGTTCCCAGCAAATACTTGTGCTCGTAGACCGCGCCGGCCCGCAGCATCCGCCACAGGTAATCGGTGACGAACTCCTCGCGCATGTCTTCGATGTAGACTTCGCTCGCGCCGGTCTTCAGAGCCTTTTCGCGCAAGCCGTCCAACTCGTCGCCGCCCTGTCCGATGTCGCCGCACACGGCGACCACTTCGCATCCGTAGTTTTCCTTCAGCCACGGAATGATGATGGACGTGTCCAGCCCGCCCGAGTAGGCGAGCGCCACCTTTTTCGGTTTCTGCATATGAGTCCTTCGTGAATGATGGGATCGCGGCCGGTTGAGAGGAACTCAGCCCAGCAGCATCAACAATAACGCTTTTTGCGCGTGCAGCCGGTTCTCGGCCTGATCGAAAACCGCCGATTGCGCCGACTCGATGACGTGATCCGTCACTTCCTCGCCGCGTTTCGCGGGCAGGCAGTGCAGGAAAATCGCCTCCGGCCGGGCCAGGCTCATCAACTCTTCGTTCACCTGGTACGGGCGGAACACCAACCGGCGCTCGCGGGATTCGCTCTCGCGCCCCATGCTGGTCCAGACGTCGGTATAAACGACGTGCGCTTCCGCCGCCGCTTCCTCGGCGTCCGTAGTCACCGTCATGCGGGTCCCGAACTCCGCCGCCAGGACCGCCGCTTCTTCCGTCACCCGGGCATCCGGCCGGTAATTCTCCGGGCACCCGATCGCGAGGTCCATGCCCAGGCGCGGCGCGGTCAGCATCAACGAGTGCGCGACGTTGTTTCCATCGCCGATATAGGCCAGTTTCCGCCCTTCCCAACCGCCCAGATGCTCCTGGACCGTTTGCATGTCGGCGAGAATCTGGCACGGATGATACAGGTCGCTGAGGGCGTTCACCACCGGCACCCGAGACCAGTGCGCGAGCTCCTCCACGGTTTTCTGCGAGTGGGTCCGGGCGACGATCACGTTGGTCCAGCGGTCCAGATTGCGGGCCACGTCCTTCACCGGCTCGCGCTCGGCGATGGGACCGATGGAAAACACCGCGTCTCCGCCCAGTTGCTTCATGGCGAGCTCGAAGGTCAGGCGGGTGCGCAGCGATGGCTTTTCGAACAGCAGGCTCGCGTACTGGCCTTCCAAAACCTTCGCGTAGCGCCGCGGCGCGCGCTTGATCTTGGCCGCCAGGTCGAGAACGTGCAGCAACTCCTCGCGCGACAGATCTGTGTCTTTCCCGAGATCAGTCGCGGCCGGTTTCCAGATGCTGGGATGTGCTGCCACTTCGTCGCCCCCTGCTGAATGATTATTCACTCGACTGAATAATCATACAGGACCCCGGCGCTGCGCGCAACCCTACTTCTTGTCCGGCTTCACCAGCGGATAGTCTTTCTGCTTCCATTCCAGCAGCCCGCATGAGGCGATCACCTGGTAGCCGTTGTTTTCCAATAATTTGCGGGCGGTTTCGGCGCGGCGGCCGGTCCGGCAGGCGACAATCACCGGCTTGTCCTTGGGGATCTCGCCGAGGCGCTTTTCCAGTTGCCCGAGCGGGATATTCACATAGCCAGCCACGGAGCCCATGTCCTCGATCTCGGCCGGCTCCCGTACATCCAGGAAGAAAAACTTGCCTTTCTCCTTGTCCATCAGTTCCTTAAGCTCATCCGCGCTGACGTGCTTGGGACCTGGTTTCGAGTCCTGCGCGGGCAGCAACGCCAGCCCGGCGGTAAGAAAGAGTGCGAGAAATCGTGCCATGCGCCCACTATACCTTTGACGGCGATCGTGGAGAGGAGTAAAAACTAGTTGCAAAGTGCAACCAAACCCGCTAAGCTAGTTGCAGAGTGCAACCAACGAAAGGCTGGTTGCACCGAAGCGATGCCCAGCTTGACCATTCGCGACATACCCGAAGATTTGATGAGCCAGGTTCGGGCGACAGCCGCCGCGGAGAACCGCAGCGTGAACGCCCAGGTCATCTACTGGCTCGGAAAGGCCGCGCAGGATCACGGGTCCGCGGAACCTCGGATCGCATTGTTCGAGCGCATCCGTTCCCGCAGGGAGGCGCTCCGGACCGCCGGAACCTCCACGGACAGCGTCTCCGTGATCCGCCAGTTGCGCGAGGAACGTGACCCCAAGCAATCCAAGATTGCCCGCTCGCCTGGTCGTTGATACCAGCGTATTCGCCAAGTTCTTCCTGAACGAGGAAGACTCGCGCCTGGCGGCGGCGGTCCTGGACGCCTGCGAATCCGGCGAGTGCCAGTTGGCGGCGCCGGATTTGCTGTTCATGGAGTTCGTCAACGTGCTGTGGGCGCACGCCGCGCGCGGCCGGCTGAGTGTGGACGATGCGCGGGAGATCCTGGAGGACGCGGCTGCTCTGCTGAAGCTGATGGAAGTGGTCCCGGCCGCCGGCTTCGCCGAGGAAACGCTGGTGCGGTCGATCCAGCAGAACCATCCCGCCTATGACATCGCATTCCTGATTCTGGCGGAACTGCTGGACGCCCAGGTCATCACCGCGGACCTGAAGTTCGCCCGGCGAGTTCACAACCCCCGCATTATCCTTTTGCGCGGACTTGCTTAACGGAAGTAGCGCTTCAAGGTTTCAGCGCTCGGTTTCGCGGTCAGCCAGGACACGACCACCATCAGCAATCCCGAGATCAGCGTCATCGGCACCACCGGCATGAACCCGGCGATCGCCGTTCCGCCCGATGTGCGCATCAGCCAGTCCACTCCGCCGGCGCTCCACACGATCACCGGAGGCCCGGGCGGCGGCGCCGGCACCACCTGCTGGAACATCGCCACGGCGGCGACGGAGCCGACGGTCCACAGCGTGGACGCCAGTGCTCCCCATTTGGTCGATCCTCGCCAGAACAAAGCCGCCAGCAGCAGCGGCGACAACGCAGCGTAGCCGGAAAACGCATACTGCACCGCGAGATCAAAGATCGACTGCGGCGCCTGCAGCGCGATCAGGTACGCCACGACCGTCACGATGATGACGAATGCCCTGCCGGTATGCACCTGCGCGGCTTCGCCAAAGCGAGCCTTTCCTTCGTAGAACGCGAACAGATCCTCGGTAAACAAGGTGGATAGCGCCAGGATCTGCGAGTCGCTGGCCATCACCGCCGCCATGATGCCCGCGCCCAGCAGCCCGGCCAGCCACAAGGGCGCGAACCGCTTCAGCAGGATCAGGACGATGTCGTCGGCGGCGGCCTGCTTCTGCAGATCCGCGCGCTGCTCCGGAGCGAGCGTTCGCCCCTGCTGCGCCAGTGTTGTCCGGGCTTCAATCTTCGCGGAAACCTCCGGCACGTCATCCACGCTGTTGGCCACCACGCCCAGGAACACGCACGGGAGCCAGATCGCGAGGATGCACAGCGGATAGAAAATCACGGTCCGCTGGAAATGCTTCATCTTCTCCGCGGTCAGGCAGAAAATCATGATGTGCGGGAAGGCAATGGAGGACAGCGGGATGAACATGTAGCTGAGGAAGAACAGCGGCGAGACCCGTTCGCGGGTCAGCAGTGTCGCGAAAGCGGGCGAAGCAGCCATTTTCTCAACCGCGCGATCGAAGCCTCCGATGCCATACCCGATCACGATCAAAGCGACGGCGCCAAAGGTCAGGAACAACACCGTTTGCAGTGCGTTCACCCACGCCGTGCCGCGCATCCCGCCGAAGAACACGTAGGCCATCACCACGATCGCCACCAGCGCCCCGCCCGCCCAATACGGCACCGCGCCGGAGGACAGCGTGGCCAGCGTGGTCCCGCCGCCCATCACGCCGATGATGATGTACGGCACCAGGAACACGGCCTGCACAATCGAAATCACGCTGCCGATGTGACCGCACTCCCAGCGGTCGCGGAACATCTGCACGGGAGTGATGAAGCCGTGCTTCTTGCCCAGCGCCCACACCCGCGTGCCGCAGAAGTAGATGGTCAATGGAATCACCAGCCCGGAGGAGGACGCCATCAGGCCGAAGGTCACCAGGCCGTTCTGAAACGCGTGACCGGACGACCCCAGGATGGTGAACGCGGTCATGTTCGTTCCAAAAAGCGAAAGCAGGAAAACCAGCGGACCCAGGGAGCGGTTGGCGAGGAAGTAGTCCTCGGCCTTCTCGGCGGATCGCCGGAAGGCGAAGATGCCGATGTACAGAACCACCGCCAGATAGAGGAAAACGAAGAGCGCCGGGATCAAGCTATTGCTGCGGCTCCTCGTGACTCTCGGCTTCGGCTTCCAGGTGAGCGGGCCAGGCCAGGCGCACCAGCAGCCACATCAGGCCCGCCGACAAGATCGCATACACAGCGTGATACCAAAGCCCCGGCGGCAGGAACCCGAAGGCCAGCGGACGGGTGGCGCGAAACAACCAGACATCCTGGTGCAAAGCCAGCAGAACCAACGTGATCAGGATAAGACCGAATGCCTTCATCTGCGTCTGAAAGGTGTAGCCGGAAAGGTTCTCAAATTTGACGTAGTATCCCATAGTCCGTAAGCAGCTTGGTAGACTTGAGAGAACACCGGGTAACGCTGAGTTCAACGATTCCGTCCAAAAACAACATGACCCACGGCCGATTTCTGCTTGCGATGGTAGCCCTTGCGGGCAGCCTGCCGGCGCAGACCACCAGCACAATCGCCGGCAAGATTCTGGATCCTTCCGGGCTTGCCATCGCCAAGGCGAAGATCACGGCGCGGCACATCGACACCGGTTTCATGCGCGTCGCCTACTCCGATGACGGCGGGCTGTACGCATTCACCACCATGCCGGTGGGCGGCTACGAAATGCGCGTGGAAGCCGCGGGCTTCCGTCCGGCGGTCCGCAAAGGCATCCAGCTCACCGTCGCCGAGACCTCCGGAATCGACTTCACGCTGCAGGTGGGCGCCGTGGATCAGGAGATCACCGTTACCGCGGAAGCCCCGCCGGTCAACACCTCCACGGCCGAGCTCAGCTACCTGGTGAATGAGCGCACCATGCGGGACCTCCCGCTGAACGGCCGCAACTACACCGACCTCGCGCTGCTGCAACCCGGCGTGGTTTCCTTCCCCAGCCGCGACGGCGGCTCCGTGGTGGCGCACGGATTGGGCACGTCGATTAACGGCGCGGACCCCAGGTCGAACGTATACCTGCTCGACGGCCAGCCGCAAAACGACTTCACCAACGGTCCCGCGGGCTCGGCGGCGGGCACGGTCCTCGGCATCGAGACCATCCGCGAGTTCCGCGTGGAAACCAACGCCTACTCGGCCGAGTACGGGCGCAACTTCGGCGGGCAGATCAACGTGCTCACCAAGTCGGGCACGAACGAGTTCCACGGCAACACTTACTGGTTCTTCCGCAACGACAACTTCGATGCCCGCAATTTCTTTGACCCCGCTAACCAGCCGAAGTTCACGCGCAACCAATACGGCGCCACGCTGGGCGGCCCGATGAAGAAAGACAGGAGCTTCTTCTTCATCGGTTGGGAAGGTCTTCGCGAGCGCCTGGGGCGCAGCATCCTGAGCGTCGTTCCGGATGCAAACGCGCGCCGCGGCATTCTGCCCGATCCGAACAACCCGGGGCAGACGACCACCGTGGCGGTCAGTCCCGCGGTGCAGCCGTGGCTGCGCGAGATCCCGCTGCCCAACGGCGGCAGCATCGGGTCCGGACTCGGCAACTACCTGTACTCCTTCAACCAGCGAATCCGGCAGGACTACGGACAGGGCCGCTGGGATCAGAACCTGACCGACAGCCAGCAGATGTTTGCACGCTATACCTACGACGGCGCGGTGCAGGATCTGCCCACGGAGTTTCCGCAGTTTCCGCGGCAGTTCGTTTCGCGCAACCAGTTCGCGACGGCGGAGCATCGCTGGGTGATCTCGCCGACGCTGCTGAACACCGCTCGGGTCAGCTTCAGCCGTACGCGGATCGCGCAGGAGGTCTTTTCCAACACCGGAGAGCAGTTGCCGCGGTTCTCCCCCGGCGCGCCGTTCACCGGGCAGTTGGACATCGGCGGCGCATCACGATTCGGACCGCAAGCTTCCGTGGATGTCCGCCTGGTGCAGAACGTCTACGGCTTTGAGGACGGCCTTTCCTTGACTCGCGGCAAGCACCTGATCAAGGCCGGATTCCTGGCCGAACGCTATCAGAACAACATGGTGAACCCCACCTTCTCGCTGGGTAACTACGCCTTCGCCAACATCCGGTCGTTTCTCCTGAACCAGCCGATCCGGTTCGTGGGACTCGCGCCCGGCGGCGCGCTCGACCGCTACTGGCGCACCTGGCTGTTCGGCGCTTACGTGCAGGACAACTGGCGGATCAGCCGCCGCCTGACCCTGAATCTTGGCCTGCGTTGGGAGGCGACCACCATGCCTCGCGACATTTACGGCCGCGATTCCGCGCTGCCCAACGTCTACACCGACGCGGCGCCCATCACGGGCCGCCTGTTCGAGAACCCGCCTCGCGCCAACTTCGCTCCCCGCTTCGGCTTCGCCTACGATGTCTTTGGCGACGGCAAGACCTCCCTTCGCGGCGGCTACGGCATCTTCTTCAACACCAACCAGCAGCAGCAGTTGATCGTCACGGTGACCAACCCTCCGGCGACGCCGCGCGTCATCTTCGCCAACCCGACTTTCCCGAATCCCAACTTCAACGTGAACCAGGTGAATTCCATTCGCCCCATCGAATGGAACATCAAGAGCCCGTACTCGCAGACCTGGAATCTGAACGTGCAGCGCAACCTGATTTGGGATACGGTGCTGACCGTCGGGTATGCCGGATCGCGCGGCATCCACCTGATGCGCTCCGCCGACGTGAATACGGCCATTCCCACCGTGCGCCCCGACGGTACGCTGTTCTTTCCTCCCACGGCGGCCCGCGTGAATCCCAACTTCACCACCATCGAGCTGAAGAAGAGCGACGGCCGCTCCTGGTACAACGCCTTGATCGTGGACGTCCGCAAGCGATTCTCGCGCGGGTTGACGCTGCAGAGTTCGTACACTTTCTCCCGCAACATCGACACCACGCAGGGGTCCACGTTCTTCTCCGACGCGACCAGCGGAACCACTACCGCCTTCCCCGAGTTTCCCGGCTTCGAGTACAACAAGGGTCTTGCCGATTACCACGCCAAGCACAACTGGGTCTTCAACTTCACCTATCAGTTCCCGCGAGCCGGTTTCGAGTTGCTGAACGGCTGGCAGATCGGCGGCATCGCCAACATGAGAAGCGGCCAGCCGGTGACGCTGTTCCTGCAGAACAACTGGTCGCGATCGCGCTGGTCGCCCTCTCTCGGACCCGGCATCGGCTTGGACCGCCCCAGCCTCGCCCCCGGGCGCACGCACCAGGACGCGGTGCTCGGCAGTCCGGACCGCTTTTTCGATCCCACAGCCTTCGTGCTGCCGGAACAGGGAACGCTCGGCAACCTCGGACGCGGCGCGCTGATCGGACCCAACCTGCGCACCTTCGACATGGTCCTGAGCAAGAACACGCCGCTTCCCTTCCTCGGCGAGAGCGGCAATCTGCAGTTCCGCGCCGAGGCGTTCAATCTCTTCAATCGCGCGAACTTCGGCATCGGACCGCCGGCGCTGCTGGCCTTCGCCGGCCAGACCGCCGCAGACCGGCCGCTGCCCGGCTTGGGCGTGCTACGCTCAACAGTTACCAGCGCCCGGCAGATTCAGTTCGGGTTGAAGCTGCAGTTCTAAAAGAAAGCTTGCAATGCAACAAGCGAGGAAAAAGTCGATGGTCTGGGTATTCTTTGCGCTCGGCGCGGCCCTGTGCTGGGGAGTCTACGGCCCCATGCTCCACCGCGGGCAGGTTTCGCTGGGCAATCCCATGAAGGCGCTGCTGTGCGTGGGCGTCGCATATTTCCTGGTCGGGGTCATGGTTCCCGTGGCCGCGCTGGGAACGCAGCAAGGCGGGCTGTCCGGCTTCAACTCCAACGGCACCACCGGCGCGACGCTCGCCGGCGTGCTGGGCGCGCTCGGCGCGGTGTGCATCATCTACGCATTCAAGAGCGGCGGTATCCCGACCTATGTAATGCCGCTGGTGTTCGGCGGCGCGCCGGTCATCAACGCGCTGGTCTCGATGGCCATCCATCCGCCCGATAAAGCCCCCAATCCACTGCTGTATGTCGGCATGCTGCTGGCGTCGATCGGCGCGGGCATGGTCCTGTACTTCAAGCCGCCGGCTTAGGCGATCAGCATCCCGAGACGCGCCAGCACGGCGAGTTCGGCGGGGATCTCCTCTTCAATCCGCGCCCGTGGTTTTCCGGGAAACAGCGGCTCCATCAGTTCCGCCAGCGCGGCGTGGTCCCGCTGCCCGTCCAGCAGTTCCAGCAGGCGGCGCGCGGCTTCGTTGCCCAGTTCCACGGGGCCGTGAAACAGGTTCGTCACCTTCATCGCTCCCTGCCCCGCCATGACCCGCGCCACGCGGCTCGCCTCCGGGCGCGACCCCGCGTCGCGCACCGCGCGCCAGGGGATGGGGCTGAAATCCGCGAAGCGGTGCGAATGCAACTGCAGCAAAAAGCCGTCCACGTGCTCCGTCGGCAGCACCGAATCCCGCTTGAGGTCGTCCACCGGAATCGCTTCCGGGAAGCTCGCGACCAGGCGCTCGAAAATGGACAGGATGGCGGGATTATTGGTCTGGATGCGGTCCCGGTCGCTGATCGCGAAGCAGCGGGTGCCGGCGGGCGTGCCCGCGTCTGGCGATGCCTCCCGCGCGTGCGACATCACCCACAGGCTGCCCTCCGGAATGCGGCCCAGTTCGCGCTGCACCGTTTGTCCGCCTCGCACCAGCAGGCTCATGCGGAACCGCCGCAGCCGCACCAGATCGTTCCACTGCTCCTGACCCATGGCATCGCCGCCGCTCCGCTTCTCCACCAACTGCCGGGCGGCGAGCGGCAATCCGGCGGCGGAATCGCTGCCCACTCCGGATTCGCACAGAAACCGCAGTCCGTGCCGCGCCGCATGGGACTCGAACTCGCGGAAGTAGAAGGGCTGGAAGTCAGGCGACAAATCGTCGTGGATGATCTGCGCGTCCGGACGATCCAGCACGCGCGCGATCTCGGCGTGCACCGCTTCATCCTGCGCGTCGCGACGCGGCAGCGCCAGGCGGAACTCCTCCAGGAAACCGCGGCATTCCTTCACCAGCGTCTCCAAGTCGCTTTCCTCCGGCGCCGCCGCCAGCATCAGATCCCGCAGCAGCAGCCGGTAATAGCATCCGGGAAGGACGTTGTAACTGATGTAGGCGACGCCGTTCGCGGTCAGGTGCGCGCCGCACAGCCGCATCAATCCCTCGCGCACGGCTTCCGGCACCCAGGAATAAACGCCATGCGCGATGATGTAGTCGAACTCGCCCAGATCCGGCGGCGGATCGTTGATGTCCCCCTGCGCGAAACGCACGTTGCCGACGCCGGCGATGCGCGCGAACGCCTGCGCCTCGGCAATCGGCTGCGCGGCGAGGTCGATGCCCACCAGCTCCGCGCCCGGCAGGTCATACGCCATCGGGACCAGATTGCCGCCCGCCCCGCAGCCCACTTCCAGGATGCGGCAGGAGGCGGGAGACGGCGGCTGAAGCCCCATCAGCAGGGCTCGCGACGCCATTCGCCGCGCATGGGTGTAGGAATAGGCGTTGTTGGAGTAAGCGAACAGGTCGTAGGCGGTCATTGCGTCCCGCCCCCCGGCGGGGATAAAAAACGTCGCGCACCCCGGTGATTTCCGGCCGGAGACGGTAAAATGAAAGAGTTCATCATGCTCAAAGCTAAAGTAGAACCCCAGGACGACCTCAATCCGCAGGAAACGTCGGAATGGATCGAGGCCCTGGACGAGATCATCGATCAGGCTGGACCGGACCGCGCCTCGTATCTTATCGAACGCCTGCAGGAAGAGGCGCAGAGCCTCGGCGTGCGCGTCCCCGCCAAGCTCAACACACCGTACATCAACACCATCCCGCGCGATGAGGAGCTCGACTATCCGGGCGATCGCGAGATCGAGCGCCGCATCAAGAGCCTGTGCCGCTGGAACGCGGTGGCCATGGTGGTGCGCGCCAACAAATACGACGCCGGCATCGGCGGCCACATCTCCACTTACGCCTCGCTGGCGACTTTGCTCGAAGTGGGCTTCAACCACTTCTTCCGCGCCCGCTACGGCGATCAGCCGGGCGACTTCGTGTACTACCAGGGCCATGCCTCGCCCGGCATTTACGCCCGCATGTTCCTCGAAGGCCGCCTGACCGAAAAGCACCTGGAGAACTTCCGCCACGAACTGCGCGCCGAACCCGGCCTGTCCTCCTATCCTCACCCCTGGCTGATGCCCGACACCTGGCAGTTCCCGACGGTGTCGATGGGCCTGGGTCCCATCTCGGCGCTGTATCAGGCGCGGTTCATGCGCTACCTGGAGAACCGCGGCCTGATCCCGCAAACGCCGCGCAAGGTCTGGGCCTTCCTCGGCGACGGCGAAACGGACGAGCCGGAATCACTGGGCGCGCTGACCCTGGGCAGCCGGGAAAAGCTGGACAACCTGGTATTCATCGTCAACTGCAACCTGCAGCGGCTGGACGGCCCGGTGCGCGGCAACGGATCGATCATCCAGGAACTCGAGGCCGCTTTCCGCGGCGCCGGCTGGAATGTGATCAAGGTCGTTTGGGGCAGCGCCTGGGACGATCTGCTGGCGCGCGACACCTCCGGCCTGCTGCTGAAGCGCATGCATGAGTGCGTCGACGGCGAATATCAGGCCTTCAAGGGCCGCGGCGGAGCTTACCTGCGGCGCGAGTTCTTCGGCAAGTACCCCGAGGTCCTGAAGCTGGTGGAGCACCTCGACGACGACCAGTTGATCCGGCTGCATCGCGGCGGCCACGATCCGAAGAAAGTCTTCAACGCCTACCATCGCGCGATCTCCCACAAGGGCTCGCCCACCGTCATCCTGGCGAAAACCGTCAAGGGCTATGGCCTGGGAGAAGCCGGGGAAGGCCGCAACATCACTCACCAGCAGAAGAAGCTGAACGAGAGCGAGCTGGTGTATATTCGCAACCGCTTCGACATTCCGGTGCCCGAAGAGACGGTGCAGAAGATCGGCTTCCACCGCTTTCCGGACAACAGCCCGGAAGTCGCTTACATGCGCGAGCGCCGGGAAGCGCTGGGCGGCCCGGTGCCGCATCGCAATTGCGGCGACATCACGCTGCAGGCGCCGCCGCTCGACTTGTTCCAGGATCAGCTCAGCGGATCCCGCGGCCGCGAGGTCTCCACGACCGGCGCGTTCGTCTCCGTGCTCAAACTGCTGCTGAAGCACAAGGAGCTGGGCAAGCTCATCGTGCCCATCATCCCCGATGAGGCTCGCACCTTCGGCATGGAGAGCATGTTCCGCGAGTTCGGCATCTACGCCAGCCAGGGCCAGCTCTATAAGCCGGTCGACTCCGACGTGCTGCTGTATTACAAGGAGGACAGAAGCGGCCAGATTCTGGAGGAAGGCATCACCGAGGCCGGCTCCATGGCGTCGTTCTCGGCGGCGGGAACGGCTTACAGCACCTACGGCGTGCCCATGATCCCGTTCTTCACCTTCTATTCGATGTTTGGATTCCAGCGCGTAGGCGATCAGATCTGGGCGCATGCCGACGCCCGCGGCAAGGGCTTCCTGATGGGCGGCACCGCCGGACGCACCACCCTGCTCGGCGAAGGTTTGCAGCACCAGGATGGACACACCCATGTGCTGGCGTCCACGGTGCCCACCTGCGCCTCCTACGATCCGGCGTACGCCTACGAAGTCGCGGTTCTGATTCAGGACGGTATCCGCCGCATGTATCAGGAAGGCGAGGATCGCTTCTACTACATCACCATTTACAACGAGAACTACGCGCAGCCGGCGATGCCGGATCGCGCTGGTGTGGCGGACGGCATACTCAAGGGCATTTATCTGTACCAGCCCGCCGCCGACGGCAACGCGCAGGTGCAGCTCTTCGGCAGCGGTCCGATCCTCAACGAGGCTCTAAAGGCGCAGCAGATCCTGGCCGAGCAATACGGGATTTCGGCCAACGTGTGGAGCGTCACCAGCTACAACGAGCTGCGGCGCGACGCGCTGAGCTGCGAACGCTGGAATCGCCTCCACCCGGCGCAGCCGGAGCGGGTGCCGTTCATCCAGCAGGCCATGGCCGGCTACGACACGCCGATTGTCGCGGCCACCGATTACATGAAGGTGGTGCCGCATCAGATCTCGCCGTGGCTGCCGGGTCGCATGACCGTGCTCGGCACCGACGGCTTCGGGCGATCCGAAAATCGCGAGCACTTGCGGCGGTTTTTCGAGAACAACGCGGCCAATATCGCGGCGTCGGCACTGGCGGCGCTAGCCAAGTGGGGCCGCTTCGACGCGCACCGGGCGGAGGCGGCGGTCCGCGAGCTGGGAATCGATCCGGAGGCGCCGGAAGCGGTGAAGGTGTGAGCGGGGAATTTACGGTCTCCGCTATCATGAAGTCATGAGCGTGGCGAGCAAAAGACAGCAGATCCGGTCCGAGGTTCTTCGGGTTCTCAGGCATGAGCACGCTCCCATGGAGTTCCCGAAGATCGCCTCGGAAGTCCGAAAGAAAGCGAACCTCAAGGATCTTCGTGATTTGGACATCCTGGACATTGTGCAGCCGATGATCGTTATCGGTGAGCTTCAGTACACCCCTGGGTTAAACATTGCCCTCACCAAATCGTCGGAGTGACGGAAGGTTCAACCAACGGTTCACGGCTGAAAAGCCTCCAGACGGAAGAACGGAGGCGCAGCGGGATCGCGATCGGATTCTGTACTCCGCCGCATTCGCCCGCTTGGCGGAAACAACCCAGGTGGTTTCTCCCGAGCGCGGTCACGTCTTCCACAACCGCCTGACGCACTCCCTGAAGGTCGGCCAGATCGCCAGGCGAATCGCGGAACACCTCTGCCGGGAATATCCGCAGTCGGTGGAAAGACTGGGTGGACTGGACGTGGATGCCGCAGAGGCCGCGGGCTTGGCGCACGACCTCGGGCACCCTCCTTTCGGTCACATCGCCGAAGAAGTTCTGAATGAGCTTGTCCGGAACGGGGGCGGGTACGAAGGAAATCCACAAGCGTTTCGGATCGTCACCCGGATCGCATCCAGCGACGCTCGCGACGGCACAGGGTACTCGATTGCCGGCTTGAATCTTACCCGCCAAACGCTGAACGGCATCCTGAAGTACCCATGGGCCCGCGGCGAGAACAAGGACTACCCGAACAAGTGGGGCTGCTACGATTCCGAGTCGGAAATCTTCGAGTGGGTCCGGGACGGGTCTCCGCCTCAACGCCGCTGTCTGATCGCCGAAATCATGGACTGGGCCGATGACATCACATTCGCCATCCACGATCTCCTTGACTTCTTCCGCGCGGGTTACATCCCAGTAGACCGGTGCAAACCGCCTTGGAGCACGGAGCGGGAACGCCTGCTGAACGGGATCTTCCGGCGCAAGTCCCGGTGGCTCAAAGCTAGAGACCGGTATGAGTCCGCGCTTGAGGCCATCCTGATCCAATTCCCCTTTGACCCGGACGTCCGATATCAGGACAACACCGAGGACCGTGCCAGGCTCTACGCGTTTTCGAGCTCCCTTATCAAATACTATGTGAATGCGATCGAGTTGGCCGAAACGCCCCGCGATTTTCCTCTGCTTAAGGTCGACGAGCGGGCTCAAAACGAGGTCGAGGTCCTGAAGCAATTCACCTGGGAGTACGTGATTGAGAACCCCTCCCTGGCGGTCCCGCAGACCGGCCAGCGCGCCGCCGTCCGCAATGTGTTCAACTGCCTGATGGACGCCAACAAGACCAACAAACTGCATCTCTTCCCCGGACCCTACATGGATCTGCTCGCAAAAGCCCGCGAACGCAAGGTCCGGCTCAGATTGGTTGCGGACTGCGTTTCGGGAATGACCGAACGCCAGATCCTGGGGATGCACCAGTGCCTGCTGGGATTGTCCGGCAACTACGGCCAGGGTTAGACCAATGCTCATCATCACCGAACAACAGGTCCGCGAGCACCTCACCATGCCGGAAGCCGTCCGCCTGGTGCGTGACTCGTTTCTCGCCCTGCGCGACGGCAAGGCTCTCAACCAGCCGCGCCGCCGCCTCGCACTCCCCACCGGAACCGTGCTGCACTCCATGGCCGGCTACTACGGCAAGTACCTCGGCACCAAGGTCTACGCCACCAACGCCAAGGCCGGCCAAGCCAACTTCCTGTTCCTGCTGTTTGACGCCGAGACCACCGCGCCCCTGGCGCTCTTCGAAGCCAACTGGCTGGGCCAGATTCGGACCGGCGCGGCCTCCGGGGTGGCTACCTCGGTCCTCGCGGGCAAGGATCCCAAGTCGCTCGCGATCATCGGCTCCGGGTTCCAGGCCCGCTCCCAACTGGACGCCATCCTCCACGTTTGCCCGTCCATCGAGGATGTCCGCGTCTGGAGCCGCCATCGCGACAAGCGCGACAACTTCGCCGCCGCCGCGACGCTCGAAACCGGCAAGCTGGTGGTGGCCACCGAATCCGCGGAAGACGCGGTCCGCCACGCCGACATCCTGGTGACCGCCACCTATGCCAAGGATCCGGTGATCGAATCGGCCTGGGTGCCGGACCATTGCCACGTCAACGCCATGGGCTCCAATAACGCGCAGCGCCGCGAGCTCCCGGAAGACCTGATCCGCCGCGCCAACCTGATCGCCATTGACTCCAGCGAGCAGGGGCGGATCGAATCCGGCGACCTGCTGCTGGCCGGCTTCGACTGGAACGATGCGCGTTTGGTGGAGTTGCAGGAGCGCATGGAAAAACCCGCGCCTGGCGGGCTGACCATCTTTAAATCAAATGGGTTGGGCGTGCAGGACGTGGCGGTGGCCGCCTACGTTTACGAGAAGCTCTATTCCTGAGCGGAGAGTTGCGTGTCGGCGTCGCGCCAGGCGCTGATCTTCAGCCTGCGGCAAACCCAGCACAAGCCTTCCGACGCGCCGGCCGGCGTTTCATCGCCGCAAACAACGCACTTCACGGTCTTGTCCGGGATCACCGCGTCGCCAGCGACCGCTTTGCGTGGCGTCGCCAGTTCCCGCCGGGTTGTGCGCTTTTTGTTCACCTATGTGTACTATAGCCTGATTCGCGGCTTTGCCGGCGGTAATAATCTACTTAGGCCGCCGGACGCAGCCACATAATGTACCCGGCGTCCAGCGCCGCCTTGCAGCGGGCGCAACGCTGGCCCGGCTTCACCTGAAACCGTTTGCCCTTGGGTTCCAGATCCGCGTCCACGACGTGGGTGCACATCGGGCAGTAGACCTTGCCCACGATCTGCTCCGTCCGTTCCGGGGTCTCGATGGCAGTCATCATCACGCGCCTCCTCGGTCACCCTTATCGACGCACGAACGCGAAGACTAGATTCCGAAAAAATCGCGGATCGGGGACCGGCGGTAGCTAATCGCCGTGCGCCGGCGCCGGCGCCGGAACCCGCCGCCGCGCATACGCCTCCCGCGCCTGCTCCACCAGCGAGTAGCCTACCGGCACCACCAGCAGCGTCAGAATCAGGCACAGCATCTGCCCGCCGATAATCGTCACCGCGATCGCGGACCGCTGCTGCGCGCCCGACCCCGTGCCGATCGCCGTCGGAATCAACCCCGCCACAATCGCCAGCGTCGTCATCAAAATGGGCCGCAGCCGCACCCGATTCGCCTCCAGGATCGCGTCCCGCAGCGGATAACCCTCTTCCCGCAGCCGGTTCATGTAGTCGATCTGCAGAATCCCGTTCTTCTTCACGATCCCCAGCAGCAGCAGCACCCCCAGCGCGCTGAACAGGTTCAGCGACCGCCCCGTGGCAATCAGCGACAGCAGCGCGAAGGGAATCGACAGCGGCAGCGTCATGATGATGACGAAGGGATGCACCAGGCTCTCAAACTGCGCCGCCAGCACCATGTACATGAAGATGGACGCCAGTCCGATGGCGATCACCATGTTCGCGGTGGTTTCCTCCAGCACCTTCACCTGCCCGGTCAGCGCCAGCGTGTAGCCGGGCGGCAGCCCCACGCGATTCATTGCTTCCACCGTGCGCGACGCCGCCTCGCTGAGCGTGTAGCCGGCGGCGACATTGCCATACATGCCCACAGAGAACTGCCGGTTGAACCGGTCGATGCGGCTCGGACCGGTTTCCCGCTCCAGCCGCGCCACCGAGTCCAGCCGGATCTGCCCCAGCCGCGCCGAAGGCACCAGCAGCCGGCTCAGCACCGCCGGATCGTCGCGCTGCGCCATCGACAGCCGCATCGTCACCGGGTACTGCTCCGAGCCTTCCTTGTAAGTCGAAATCTGATCCTCGCCCGACATCAGCAGGCGTACCGTGGAGGCGACATCCGACACCCGCACCCCCAGGTCGCTTGCCAGTTGCCGGTCGATCACCACCTGCAGCTCCGGGCTGCCCAGGTTCAGGTTGGCGCGCAGATCGCTGAGCGATTTCTCCTGGTCCAGCTCCTTCAGAATGTTCCGGGCCAGCCCTACCAAGGTCGGCAGGTCCGGACCCAGCACCTGGCCGCGAATCGGCGCGAACGTCTCCCTGCCCCCCAGAATGTTCGGGAAATTCACGCGTGGCCGCGCATAGGCCCATGGGCGCATCGCCTCGCGTACTCTCTGTCCCATGGTGACGATATCCGCTCGCTCACCCTCGGGCTTCAGCAGGACGGTCGCTTCCGCCTGGTTCACCTTGTCCATGAAGCTGGACGTCTTGGGAACCACGGCGACCACGCCGTCGATCGCCGAGATGCGCTTGGCCATGTCCAGCATCGCCCGCTCCGTGCCGGTCAGCGACGTGCCCTCCGGCATCTCCATCCAGATGCTGAGCTCGGACTGGTCCTCCTGCGGCATCCAGTCGCGGCCGATGAACCGGTAAATCACAAACGTGGAGCTCAGCACCACGACAAACAGCATCACGATCACCCAGCGGTGTCCCAGCGACCATCGCAGCGCGCCGGTATACAGCCGCTCGAACCACGGATGCCGGTCCTTCTTCTCCTTGGGCTTGTGCGCGCCGCGCCGCAACAGCCGGGAACTCAAGGCCGGAGTCAGGGTGAACGCGACCAGCATCGACACCAGAATCGACACCGCCATGGTCCAGCCGAACTGATTCAGGTACTTCTTGGCGTATCCCTGCAGGAAAGCGATGGGCACGAAGATGATCACCAGGGACAAGGTGGTGGCCACCACCGCCATGGTGATCTCCTTGGTCGCCTCGATGGCCGCCTCCATGGGCGGCATCTCCTTTTCCTCGATGAACCGGTAGATGTTCTCGAGCACGATGATCGCGTCGTCGATCACGATCCCCACCGCCAGCGTCAGCCCCAGCAGCGTCATCGAGTTCAACGTATAATCCAGCGCCCGCAACACCGTGAAGGTGGTGATGATCGAAGTGGGAATCGCGATCGAGCTGATCAGCACGGTGCGCCAGTCGCGAATGAACAGCCACACGATGATCGACGCGAGGATGCTGCCCAGCACCAGGTGCTCCTCCAGCGCCTTCACCGAATTGCGAATGTAAGTGGCCTGTTCCTTGATCACCGACAGTTCCACGCCCGCCGGCAGCGTGCCCTTGATGGAAGCGAGCTTCGCTTGCACGGCTTCCACCACCCGGACCGTGTTTTGCCCGGTCTGCCTGCGGATCTCCAGCAGCACCGCCGGCTTGCCGTTGTAATAGCCGAAGGACCGCCGCTCCGCCATGCCGTCTTCCACCGAGCCGACATCGCGAATGCGGATGGGCACTCCGTTTACGTTCTTCAGGATGATGTCGTTGAACTGGCTGACGTCCTCCACCCGGCCCAGGGTCCGGACTCCGACCTCGGTGGCGCCCCGCACCATGCGTCCGCCCGGCGTTTCGATATTCTCGCTGACCACCGCGCGCTGAACGTCCTGGGCCGTCATGTTGTACCCGTTCAGCTTGTTGATGTCCATCTGAATGTTGATCTGGCGGTTGCGCGCGCCGGAGATGTCCACGGCGGCAACGCCATCCACGGTTTCCACCGCGCGGCGGATGGTCTTGTCGGCGATCTCGCTCAACTCCCGCTGCGACCGGTTGCCGCTCAGCGCCAGCGTGATCACCGGCTCGCTATCCGGGTCCGCCTTCTGCACCACCGGCGGCAGGACATTTGGTGGCAACCGCCCCACCGCCCCGGCGACCTTCTCGCGAACGTCCTCGGTGGCTTCGCCGATCTCCCGTTCCAGCACGAATTGCACGCTGATTCGCGCCGCGCCTTCGCTGACCACCGCCCGCATCTCGTCAATTCCGCTAACAGCGGCGATCGCTTCTTCGAGCGGCATCACCACCTGGCTGACGATTTCCTCGGCGCTCGCGCCGGGAAGCCGCACGCGTACATACACGCTCGCCGGATCGCTCTTGGGGAACAAGTCCACGCCAAGGTCGAGGAAGCTGAACACGCCCATCACCACCAGGAACAGGATGAGCATGAACGCGAAAACGGGCCTGCGGACACAGATCTCAGGTAGGCTCACGGTGTTATGACGATTCTAGCTGGTCTGAGGTCACAGGCTGGGCGGGCCGAGCCAAAGCCTTCGACCACCTCACCTCGGTGCCAGGCACCACCTGGCACCGAGGTGGAGGAAGGTTTCGATATAACCACTGACACGACATCAACTTAGAACGTTTTCACAGGCCTTCGAAAAGCGCGGTTGGGGCGTACCCCCCTCAACTCCACAATCGCCTCCCTGGGCTCGCTCCGGACAACGATGAGCTGATCGCCACCACGGCTTGGAACCCGCGGATTTGCGGCCGTTCTGCAAACCGGGCCTCGCTTCGGAACGAGCCGAGCCCGCGATCGAAAAGTGTGCCAAACGCAACCGGGGTATCCTTTCGCAACCCCGATTTCCACAGGCTAAACACAAGCACTCCCTTCAGTTACACACTTTCCTTCAGCGGATCGGTGCCTGGCACCACCAGGCACCGATCGCCCGGCGACTTCTGACCTCCCGCGCCGCCAAAAGCGATCCCTGCAAAATCCACAACCACCCAGCGAGGCCCCAACCATCGCATGCTACGCTAGAGTCTTACGCAAGTTGACCTTCCAGCACCCGTCAACCTGCTGAATCCACGCCAGTCATGGATTTCTACCAACAAACGATTTTCAAGCTGAAGCAGTACTGGGCCGACCGCGGCGCGGTGATCCAGGAACCCTACGATGTCGAAGTAGGCGCCGGAACCATGGCCCCCGAGACGTTCCTTCGCGTCCTCGGACCCAAGCCTTACCGCGTCGCCTACGTGCAACCCTCGCGACGCCCCGCCGACGGCCGCTACGGCGAGAATCCGAACCGTCTCTACAAGCACCAGCAGCTCCAGGTGATCCTGAAGCCCACACCGGACGACGTCATCGAGCAGTATCTCGGCTCACTCGAAGCCATCGGCATCGACCTCCGCAAGCACGACATCAAGTTCGAAGAAGACAACTGGGAGTCGCCCACGCTCGGCGCCTGGGGCATCGGCTGGCAGGTGATGCTCGACGGCCTCGAAATCACCCAGTTCACGTACTTCCAGCAGTGCGGCGGCGTCGACCTGGACCTGGTGCCTGCCGAAATCACCTACGGCCTCGAACGGCTCTGCGCGTTCCTCCAGGGTGTCGAGAGCGTCTACGACATCGAGTGGGTAAAGGGCGTCCGCTACCACGATGTCCGCTTCTCCGAGGAGCAGCAGTTCTCGGTCTACAACTTCGAAATGGCCGACGTCGAAACGCTCTGGAAGCTGTTCGACCTGCACGAAAATGAATGTCAGCGGCTTCTGGATGCATATCCCGAGTACGAAGAGAAGCATCGCTTCCCGGTGCTGCCCACCTATGACCACGTTCTGAAGTGCTCGAATCTCTTCAACCTGCTCGACTCGCGCGGCGCGATCTCGGTAACCGAACGCGTGGGAGTCATCGGCCGGGTCCGTAAGCTCGCCGTCGGCACGGCGCAGTTGTGGATGAGCCAGCAGTTCCCGGCGGAGGCCGCACAATGAGCCTCGAATTCGTGCTGGAGATCGGAAGCGAAGAAATTCCGGATTGGATGATTCCGGGCGCGCTGGAACACCTCGCCAAAGAGTTCGCCGGCCTCTGCTCAACTGCGCAATTGCAGGGCGATGGCTTTCGCGTCGAAACGGACGCGACGCCGCGGCGCCTGGTGCTCCGAGCCGTGGGCCTGATTCCCCGCCAGGCAGATCGCGAGGAGTGGATCCCCGGTCCGGCCAAGTCCGCCGACCTCGCATCCCCCGCGGTGGCCGGTTTCGCCCGCAAGCACGGTATCGATCCCAAGGCGCTCGAATCGCGCAGCGACGGAAAGAACGAACGCTGGGGATTCCGCAAACAGCTTCCCGGCGCGGAAGCTGCCGAGGTTCTGGCCAAAGGACTGCCCGCGCTGATCTCCGGCATCCCCTGGCCCAAGACCATGTACTGGACCGGTAAAGGCGGCGCACGCTTCATCCGGCCCGTTCGCTGGCTGGTCGCGATCCTGGGCGATCAGGTGGTGCCGTTCGAATTCGCCGGTGTCTCTTCCGGCGCCACGACACAGGGCCACCGCCGGCTGGGCGCGGCGAACATCGCCGTCACCATTGCCGATCACGAGACTCGCCTGCGCGAGAACTTCGTGATCCTGAAAGCCGCGGATCGCCGCGCGCGGATTCTGAACGGAATCGGGCAGTTGGGCGTTTCCGTGAAGCCCGATGAGAAGCTCCTGGATACGCTGGTCTATATCACCGAATACCCGGCGTGTATCCTCGGCAGCTTCGAACGCCAGTACCTCAGCCTGCCTCGCGAAGTGCTGGTCACGGTAATGCGGCACCACCAGAAATACTTCTCCGTGGAAAACGCGCAGGGCGAGCTCGAACCGAACTTCATTGCGGTCATGAACACCGCCGACGACCCCGAAGGTTGGGTCCGCAAGGGCAATGAACGGGTGCTGCGCGCCCGCTTCAACGACGCCCGCTTCTTCTGGGACATGGACCAGCAGAAGACGCTGGCGCAGCGCATTCCCCTGCTGGCGAACGTCACCTTCCAGGCCAGGCTCGGTTCTTATCTCGACAAGACCAAACGCGTCGCGGCCCTGGTGCGCGAACTCGGCGGCGACGACCATGCCCTGCGCGCCGCGGAGCTGTCCAAGACCGACCTCACCACGGAGATGGTGAAGGAGTTCACCGACCTCCAGGGCGTGATTGGCGGCCTCTACGCAAAGGCGCAGAGCGAACCGGAACCGGTCTGGCGCGCCATCTACGAACACTACAAGCCGCTGAGCATGGAGGATTCGATTCCCGCCTCCGCCGCCGGACGCCTGCTCTCCCTGGCGGACAAAATCGATACGCTGCGCGGTTGTTTCGAAATCGGCCTTGCGCCCACCGGGTCGAAAGATCCGTTCGCGCTGCGCCGCGCCGCGCAAGGCGTGGTGAAGATCCTGGTGGAGGGCCAGATCGCGATTCCGCTGCGCCGCCTGACCGGCGACAGCAAGCCGCTGGAAGAGTTCTTCCTGGACCGGCTGCGGCATTACTTCCGCGAAGTCCGCGGCTTCCGCTACGACGAAGTGAACGCGGTGCTCGCGGCCGGCTTCGACCTGTTGTCCGACGTCGAGGCGAGGCTCATCGCGCTCAGTCAGGTCCGGCCCACCGCCGACTTCGAGCCTCTGGCCGCCAGCTTCAAACGCATTCAGAACATCCTGAAGCAGGCTTCGTTCAGCGAAGCCGGACCCGTGGACGAAACGTTGCTCGAAGCAGGGCCGGAAACGGATCTGTACACCTCCTTCACCGCCGTCCGCGATCGCGTGCACGCCCTCGGCGACTACGCTCCGGCGCTGGCCGAGATCGCCTCCCTGCGTCCGGCCGTTGATCTTTTTTTTGACAAGGTTCTGGTGAACGCGCCTGAAACGCGCGTCCGGCAGAACCGGCTGACTCTTCTCCACCACCTGCGAACCGAATTCTCGACGATCGCAGATTTTTCCGAAATCGTTACTGCTTGATTCTGAGGACAAAATGAAGAAATACGTTTACAGCTTCGGCGGAGGCTCCGCCGACGGCGACGGCAAGATGAAGGAAGTGCTCGGCGGCAAGGGCGCCGGGCTGGCGGAAATGTCGCGGGCGGGCGTGCCCGTGCCTCCCGGATTCACCATTTCCACCGAAGTCTGCACGATCTTCTTCGAAAACAACAAGACCGTACCCGCCGAGGTGCAGTCGCAGATCGCCAAGGCGCTGGCCAAGCTCGAATCGCAGATGGGTCAGAAGCTGGGCGATCCCGAAAATCCCCTGCTGGTCAGCGTCCGCAGTGGCGCCAAGTTCTCCATGCCCGGCATGATGAACACCATCCTGAACCTCGGGCTGAACGACGAAACCGTGCAGGGCATGATCCGCAAGACTGGCAACGCCCGCTTCGCCTGGGATTCCTACCGCCGCTTCATTCAGATGTTCGGCGAGGTCGCCCTCGGCATCGACATGGAAAAGTTCGATCACATCTTCGACTCCCGCAAGGCCAAGGCCAAGGTGAAGCTCGACACCGACCTGACCGCGACGGACCTGGAAGCGATCTGCGCCGACTATAAGAAGCTGGTGCTGAAGGAAACCAAGCAGCCGTTTCCGCAGGACGCGCACCAGCAGCTCGACCTCTCGCGCGACGCCGTCTTCAATTCCTGGTGGAATCCCAAGGCGGCCTACTACCGCAAGATGGAGAAGATCCCCGACCACATCGGCACGGCGGCCAACGTGCAAGCCATGGTCTTCGGCAACATGGGCGACACCTCGGGAACCGGCGTCGGCTTCACGCGCGACCCCGGCTCCGGCGAGAAGGTGTTCTACGGCGAGTTCCTGATGAATGCCCAGGGTGAAGACGTCGTCGCCGGCATCCGCACCCCGCACCCGATCAGCGATCTGAAGAAGCTGATGCCCGAGGTGTATGACCAGTTGAAGGACATCACCACCCGGCTGGAGCATCACTACAAGGACATGCAGGATTTCGAGTTCACCATCCAGGACGGCACGCTGTATATGCTGCAGACCCGCAACGGCAAGCGCACGGGTCCGGCGGCGGTGCGCATCGCCGTGGAGATGGTGGAGGAGGGCCTGATCACCAAGCGTGACGCCGTGCTTCGCGTCGCGCCCGCGCAGCTCGACCAGTTGCTGCATCCGGTGTTCGATAACGCTTCGCTCAAGAAGCTGACCAAGCTGGCCACCGGCATCGCCGCGTCGCCCGGCGCGGCGGTGGGCCGCGCGGCTTTCACCGCCGACGAGGCCGTCCGCATGGCTGACGGCAAGCGGCCCGTCATCCTGGTCCGCAAGGAAACCACGCCCGACGACATTCACGGCATGGACGTAGCCCGCGGGATTCTCACCGCCGTCGGAGGCAAGTCCTCGCACGCAGCGGTGGTCGCGCGCGGCATGGGTCGCCCCTGCATCGTCGGCGCCGGCGCGATTCACATCGAGGAGAAGGCCAAGCGCTTCACCGTTACGGCGGGCGGCAAGTCCATCGTCGTCAAGGAAGGCGACTGGATCTCCATTGACGGCACCACCGCCGATGTCTACCTGGGCGAGGCCAAGACCAACGAGCCCGATCCCAAGTCGCACGATTTCGCCAAGCTGATGGAGTGGGCCGACGAGTTCCGCGGCAAGTTCGGAGTCCGCGCCAACGCCGACATCCCGCGCGACGCCAAGGCCGCCCGCGCTTTCGGCGCCGAAGGCATCGGCCTGTGCCGCACCGAGCACATGTTCTTCGCCGAGGATCGCATCCAGCACATGCAGGCGATGATCCTCGCTCGCGACGAAAAATCCCGCCGGCTGGCACTGAAGAAGCTGCTGCCCATGCAGCGCAAGGATTTCGCCGGGCTGTTCGAGGCCATGGACGGATTTCCCGTCGTGATCCGCACTCTCGATCCGCCATTGCACGAGTTCCTGCCGAAGCGCGAGGACCTGATGGTGGCCATCGCTAAGCTGCCGTACGCGGACGCCAAGATCAGGAAGGAAATGTCGGAGCAGTTCAACATCGCTCCCAAGGATCTGAAGAAGGCGCTGCCGGAACTGCTGAAGCGCGTGGAAGAACTGCACGAGTTCAACCCCATGCTGGGGCATCGCGGCTGCCGCCTCGGGATCACCTATCCCGAGATCACGGAGATGCAGGCTCGGGCCATCTTCGAGGCTGCCGTCCAGGTGGCAAAGAAGGGCAAGAAGGTCATCCCGGAAGTGATGATCCCGCTGGTCGGCTCCGCCCGCGAGTTGGAGCATCAGAAGGCAATCGTGGAGCAGGTGGCCAAGGAAGTGCTCGCCCAGGCGGGCATGTCCGACTTGCACTATATGATCGGCACCATGATCGAGATCCCGCGCGCCGCGGTCACCGCCGACCAGATCGCGAAGCACGCCGAGTTCTTCAGCTTCGGCACCAACGACCTGACCCAGACCACCATGGGCCTGTCGCGCGACGACTACACGAAGTTCTCCAAGCACTACGAGGACGTCAAGGTCTTCAGCGCCGACCCGTTCGCGGTGATTGACCGCGAGGGCGTGGGCAAGGTGATCGAGATGGCCGTGAAGCTGGGCAAGAAGGCGCGTCCCGACCTGGAGGTCGGCATTTGCGGCGAACACGGAGGCGAACCCAACTCGGTCGAGTTCTGCTACCAAGTGGGCATGGACTACGTTTCCTGCTCCCCCTACCGCGTCCCGATCGCCCGGCTTGCGGGCGCGCAGGCGGCGCTTACCTCCGGCGGCGACAAGTCGGAAGCCATGCGGACGGCGTAAAATGGGCCGCCTCGCTGACAAGATCGCGCTGATCGCCGGAGGCGCCGGACAGGTGGGCGAAGGCATCGTGCGCGAGTTTCTGCGGGAGGGCGCGACCGTGGTCGTGCCCTCTCGTTCCAAGGACAAGCTCGCCCTGCTGCCGCAGTCGCCCAACCTGCGGACCATCGTGTCCGACATCAGCTCTGTCGCCGGCGCGGAATCGGTGCGCAACCGCATCCTGGATGAATTCGGCCGCCTGGATTGCGTGGTGGCTTCCATCGGATCCTGGTGGCAGGGTCCTGGCCTGATCGACGTTCCGCTGAACGACTGGAAACAGATCATCGATGACCGGCTGACCTCCCACTTCATCGCCGCGAGCACGTTCCTTCCGGTGCTGCATCGCGCCCATGGCGCCAGCTACACGATGCTCAACGGCGGCGCGGCGGAGGCGCCGGTGCCGCATTCCGGTCCTGTCTCGATCATGGCCGCCGCGCAGTTGATGATGAAGGACGTTCTGGTAGTGGAGCAGCGCGACAATTCGGTGCGCATCAACACCCTGCTGATTCAGGCCTACGTGATCACGCGCGATCACCCCGACGGCGATCGCAACCAGCTCTCCGCCGACCACGTGGGCGCGTATTGCGCCTATTTGGCGTCCGAGGAAGCCGCCTCGATTCACGGCCAGACCATCCGCTTGCGGTCGCCGGAGCAGCTTCCGTGAAGCTCTCGATCGTTCCCGGCAGTTTCGTGATCTGCCGCCTTCCGGTGTCGGACCCGATCCCTGAACCGGCGGGCGCATTCTGGTCGGCAACGCGCACCGTCGACGAGCTGTCGATTGTCTGCGAGGAAGGTCATGCTCCTTTCGCGCCGCGCGTGGAAGCAGGCTGGGCTTGCTTGCGCGTGGATGGGACCCTCGATTTCAGCCTGACCGGAGTGCTGTCCTCCATCGCCGGATCGCTGGCGCAGGCCGGGATCAGCCTGTTCGCGCTGTCGACCTACGACACCGACTATGTGTTCGTGAAGCGAGAAAACCTGGCTGCGGCGAGTCGCGCGCTGCGCGATGCCGGCCACGAGGTGGGGTAGGCAATGCAGCCCCCCCGCATCAAGCAATTCCTGGAACAGGAATTCGCCCGAGTCCCGGAAGTCGAAACGGTTTTCGCTTCAACCCAGGGTCGGACGCTCCACGTGTGGATCGTCGTCGACCAGTTCGATCGTGCGGTGCGCGAGAAGATCTACGAAAGGGAGATGAGTCGATCGACGAGTTGGACTCTTTCGAATTCGACTTCAACATCTTGTCACGCCGCGGACGGAATCTGACCGACGTCATTCGGAGCCAGGCCGCGATCTGACGTTTTCTGGCGCGATCAGAAGATCCGCTCCTGCCGCCGCAGCGTCCCGAAGCTGCCGATGTTGGCGATCGCCAGCGCCACCCGGAACTGATTCTCGAAGCGGTTGCCGAAGTTGAACCGCCGATACTGTACGCTGAAGCCGCAGCAGTCTGTGTTGAAGGTCACCTGCCACTGCGCGAACCGCAGCGTGCTCTGGCGGTAATCGTAATCCGCCAGGAACGCGCCGTTCCATCCCCGGCGATTTTCTTGTCCGATTCCAATCAAACCGCGAAATTGATTGGAGCTGGGGGCCAGAATGGGCGAATTTCGCACCTGCACATGCCCCAGTGAAATAAAGTAATTGGACAGCCTCCCATCCACGCTGATCGACGAATTTACGAACCTCCGCTGCAGCGGATCGAAGTCCGTCCGCCACTCCATTCCAACCGCCGCCTGCACCCTCAACACCGACACGATCGGCGAGTAATTGCGGTAGCGATCCAGAAACGCGAATCCCGTCAGATCGGTCGACGTCAGCAGCACATTGCGCTGCCCGGGCACCAGAGCGCCGCCGAAGGTCGGATCGAAGTACCGCTTCCATGCCAGATCCCAGGAGAGGAACTCAGTCACGGTCCCGCCCTTCGACTTCGCGTACAGCCGGTTGGTCACCGCCACCTCCACCTCGTTCGTATTCGACAGCAGCTCCGTCTCGTCGAAGCGCACCAGGCGGTTGAAATTGTTGATCCCAGTGATGTAGCGGTAGTTGGCGCGGGTCTCGATCACATGCTTCATCTGCGAGCCGATCCAGCGCGGGGCCCGCATCACCTTGGCCAGCGCCGGCAGCTCCAGCCGCACCGAAAGATCGCGGGCCGCGCGGACAATATTGTCGCCGGTCACGGGCGGCGACCGCTCCCCCGCGGCCAGCGGACCATCCAGCGACGAACCGTAGTAAGTGCCCCGGAAAGCGAAGCTCGGGATCAATGCGAATTGCCGCCAGCGGAACGCCGTGGTCACTCGAGGCTCCACGTCCAGCCGCTCCACGAAACGCCGTGTCTGAAACTCCAACTGCGAGCGGCGCAGCAACCCCGCCGCCGAGGAAAACTCGAACCACACCGGCCAGTCCCGGAACTGCCGCGGCCGGCTGAGAAACTGCAGCTCCGGCAATTTGCGAATCAGAATCTTGTCGTCCGGCTGCGTCGACTGGAAATTCTCCCATCGTTCAAATACACCGTTGAAGGCGAACGATGACCAATGCTTGGTCAAAAGGGCCACCGATTTCGTCTCGGAAAAGATCGCTTCCTGAAAGCTTTCGGTGAATTGCTGTCGGAAATCGAAGGAACTCAGAAAGTTAATGTCGGCCAGCGCCTGAAAACCGCCCTTCAGGTCCGCCTTGCCCCGTCCGGTCACCTGGTAGCCCGGCGCCTTGAACAACTGATCGTTGATGGTGATGCCCCGGTCCGAGACGCCGTACACCGCCACCCAGAAGTCGGAGGTCGCCGTGGGCCGCCCCCGAAAATCGGCGTTGTGCGCGACGCCCCGGCGGGTGAACAACTGACCCCGGTACATCAGGTCGTAGCTGCGGTTGATCGCCCAGTAGTACCCCCCGCCGATCATCGGACCGCGGCGGTTGCTGTTGCCGATGCTCGGCGTCAGCAGGCCGCTCTTGCGCGGCATCTTCTTCAAGGACTTATAGAACGCCGGCGCGTACAGCAGCGGAATGCCCTTCAGCCGGAACACCGACCGGTAGGCCAGCGCCCGATCCCCGGGGATCACGTCGAACTTGGGCGCCCGCAGCGTCCACCAAGGTTTCGGCAGCAGGCAATCGGTCAGCATGCCGTCATAAAGTATGTAGCGATCCTTCAGCTTCTCCGCCCATTTGCCTTCAAAGTAGAAGGGATTCGACGTGGTCAGGACGCCCGGCCGGGCCTCGATCTTGGCCGGCGCCGACCCCCGCAGTCCGTAGAACTTGCCCGTCTCCTCGTTGACGTTGTACTCGCCGCGATCCGCGAACAGCTTTTCGCCGCTGGTGAAGCTCTCGTACTGAACGTTTCCGCGTGCTTCGGCGAAGCCGGTCTTCTCGTCGTAATCGATCTCGTCGGCCCGCAGCACCGCTTCCGTCGTCTCCACCAGCGCCGCCCCGCGCAGCCGTCGGACTGTCCCTTCCACGTCGATGGTCACCGCCCGCACGCGAATCTCGTTCGGACCGGGAGCGTTTGGCCGGGGACTTGCTACCTTCTGGTTCGGATCGGCCGGCGGGGCCGCCTGGGGCGGTGGCGGCAGGTTTGGCGTCAGCGGAAACGGCGCCTGTCCAAGAACCGGAACTGCAACCAGAAGTATGACTAACCGGTGGTAAGTTAAATAAAGTTCTCGACAAGCGCCTCCAAATGTGTTAAGCAAAAGGAGTAGCTTGTTGGTACTAGCACCATCTGGCGGCAAGAACGTCAAGCCAGCAAGCTAACACGACGGACAAGTGCTAGGCAACCGTTTGGAGGGTGGCAGCCGATGAAATGTCCTCATTGCCGGGCGTGGGTGGATAGCGACGAGCATCGCTGCCAGCGCTGCGGACGCCGCGTGCGCGCCGCCATGGCTCGTCCCGCGCCGGACACGTACCCCATCGCCACGGCGACCGCGCCCGCATTGGAAGCGGCGCGCGAGGAGAGCCCCGCCGCTGCTCCGCCGCCTCGCCCCGGAGTCACCTACCAGCCGCCCCTGTTCCGCGAGATTCCGCAGGTGCTGCCGATCCCGACCTTCACGCCCGTGGAGGTATCCGGACCCAGCCGCCGCAAGGCGCCGAAAACCAAGGCAACGAACCTGGACCAGCAGCGCTTCGACTTCGGTCCGGAGCCGGCGCGCCTGAACACGTCCGTGGAAGCCGTCATCTTCTGCGACTCCGCCGTCGCTGAACCGGTGCACCGGGTCATCGCCGCGGGTCTGGACGTCGCGATGATCGTGCTGTCCTTCGGCCTGTTCCTGCTGACGTTCTCCGTGTCCGGCGGCGACGTTGTGCTGAACAAGATCACCACGCCGTTCTATGTCGCCGCGCTGATCCTCACCTCGATCTTCTACCACGCGCTGTTCTGTCTGGGCGCGGGCGAAACGCCGGGCATGAAGTGGATGAGATTGAAGCTGGTCAACTTCGACGGACGCCCCGCCTCGCGCGAGCATCGCCTCCGCCGCCTGGCAGCCGGTTGGGTCAGCCTGTTCGCCGCCGGATTGGGCCTGCTGTGGGCGCTGGTGGACGAAGAGGGCTTGACCTGGCACGACCATATCTCCAAGACCTTCCCCACGCCCAGCGTCTGATTCGCAGCATAATGATCCCATGCAATGGGACACGCCGTTCGCCCGCTCCTATGAGTGGCCGTCGGAAATCAGCAACCGCCCCGCCAAGGAAGAAGTCGCTCGCGAGCTCGCCTCCAAGGTCCGCGACGGCGAAGTAATCGGATTCGGCTCCGGCTCCACCGCCTACCTCGCTCTCGAAGCCATTGCCGACCGCATCAAGCGCGAGAACCTGGAGATCCTGGCGATCCCCACCTCCAGCGAAATCACCCTGGCCTGCAACGCCCACGGGATCCCCACCGCCACTTTGCTCGATTACCGTCCCGACTGGTGCTTCGACGGCGCCGACGAAGTGGACCCGGCCGGCAACATGATCAAGGGCCGGGGCGCGGCCTTCTATCGCGAAAAGCTGCTGATCAACGCCGCGCCCAAGACGTACATCCTGGCCGACCGCTCCAAGCTGGTGGACAAGCTCTGCTGCCAGTTCGCGATCCCTATCGAAGTGGACCCGCTGGCGCTCAACACCGTCTCCGAACAGCTTCTGAAGCTGGGCGCGACGGAATTGCGCCTGCGGCCCGCCCTCGGCGCCAAGGACGGCCCCACCGTCACCGAGAATGGCAATTTCCTGATCGAAGCTCGCTTCGCCGAGGTCCACCAACACCTGGAGCGGGACATCAAATGCATCACCGGCGTGCTCGAAAGCGGCCTGTTCTGGGGCCGTAAAATCGAGCTGCTGGTTTCCCGCTGATTCCGTTTCGTTTCGATATACTTTTCTTTTCACCATGAACATTCTTCGCGTCCTGTTCGCGGCCGGTATCGGCCTGTCTCTTCTGGCGCAGCCTCGCGCCGAGCGTCCCGCCGGCGCCGCCCCCGAAGATCCGATGAGCTCCGGCACATTCTCCGGATTCCGGCTGCGCAATATCGGACCCGCCTTTACCTCCGGGCGAATCGTCGGCTTCGCTGTCCATCCCGACGACGCCAACCACTACTACGTGGCCGCGGCCTCCGGCGGTATCTGGAAGACCATCAACAACGGCATCACCTGGACCCCGGTCTTCGATCGCGAAGGCTCGTACTCCATCGGCGTGGTGACGCTCGATCCGAAGAATCCCAACATCGTGTGGGCCGGCACCGGCGAGAACAATAACCAGCGCAGCGTCAGCTATGGCGACGGAGTGTATAAGAGCGAAGACGGCGGAAAAACCTGGCGCAACCTGGGTTTGAAGAAATCCGAGCACATCGCCCGCATCCTCTTCGATCCCCGCAGTTCGAACACGGTCTACGTCGCCGCGCCCGGCCCGCTGTGGTCCGGCGGCGGCGATCGCGGCCTGTTCAAGTCCACCGACGGCGGCGCCACCTGGGAGAACATCCTGAAGCGCGGCGACTACACCGGCGTCGCCGACGTGGTGATGGACCCCCGCAACCCCGACATCCTCATCGCCGCCACGCACCAGCGCGAGCGCAAATACTACACCCTCATCCACGGCGGTCCGGAAAGCGCGTTGTGGCGTTCCACCGATGCCGGGAAAACCTGGACCCGCCTGACGCAGGGCCTGCCGCGAGGCGAGTTGGGCCGCATCGGGCTCGCCTGGTCCGCGAAGAATCCGGCCATCGTCTACGCGCAGGTGGAGGCGGCCGAAGGCGGCGGCCTGTACCGCTCCGCCGACGGCGGCGTCACCTGGGAAAAGCGCAATAGCTTCGATTCCCAGGGCCAATACTACGCCCACGTGGTGGTGGACCCGCATGACGAAAACCGCGTCTACGTGATGAACGTCAACATCATGGTGTCGAACGACGGCGGCCGCACCATGACCTCCCTGCCCACCCGCAACCGCCATGTCGACAACCACGAAATCTGGATCAACCCCAGGAATCCGGCGCATTACCTGGTGGGCGGGGACGGCGGCGTCTACGAAAGCTACGACCGCGGCGAAAACTGGGAGTTCAAGGCCAACCTGCCCATCACCCAGTTCTACGATGTCGGCGTCGACGATGCCCTGCCCTTCTACAACGTGTACGGCGGCACCCAGGACAACTTCAGCTTCGGCTGCCCTTCCCGCACCCGCAACGCGCACGGCATCACCAACTCCGATTGCTTCGTCACCAACGGCGGCGACGGCTTCCATACCAAGGCAGATCCCAAGGACCCGAATACGATCTACGCCACAATGCAGCACGGCGGCCTGGTCCGCTTTGACCGCCGCACCGGCGAGCGCACCGGCATCCAGCCCCAGGAAGCCAAGGGCGAGCCACCCCTGCGCTGGAACTGGGATTCCCCCCTGCTCATCAGCCCGCACCTGAATACGCGGCTCTATTTCGGCGCGAACCGCCTGTACCGCTCCGATGACCGGGGCGATTCCTGGCGTCCCGTTTCACCTGATCTGTCGCGGCAGCTTGATCGCAACCAGCTCCCGGTAATGGGCAAAGTGTGGGGCGCCGACGCCGTGCAGAAGAACGTCTCCACCGCCCTCTATGGCAACATCTCCGCCATCGCCGAATCGCCCAAGAAGGAAGGCCTCCTCTACGTCGGCACCGACGACGGTCTGGTGCAGGTGTCCGAGGACTCGGGCAAGACCTGGCGCAAGATCGACAAGATCCAGGGCGTGCCGGAGAACGCCTATGTCGCCCGCATCGTCGCCTCCCAGCATGACGCCGGAACCGTGTATGTCGCCTTCGAAAATCACCAGAACGGCGACTTCAAGCCATACGTGGTGAAGAGCTCCGATTCCGGCGCCACCTGGCTGTCCATCTCCGGCAACCTGCCCGAAAACGGCGCGGTGTACTCGTTCGCGGAGGATCACGTCAACCCCAAGCTGCTCTTCGCCGGCACCGAATATGCGCTCTACTTCACGGTGCTCGGCGGCGAAAAGTGGATCAAGCTCAGCGGCGGCATGCCCGTGATCAATGTCCGCGACCTGGCGATCCAGAAGCGCGAAAACGATCTGGTGGTGGGCACCTTCGGCCGCGGCTTCTTCATCCTGGACGACTACTCCCCGCTGCGCGGCATCAGCGCCGACACGCTGAAGCAGGAAAGCAAGCTGTTCCCGGTGAAAAACGCGCTCAGCTACATCCCCGCGCAGCCGCTCGGCGGCCGCGGCAAGGGATTCCAGGGCGAATCGCTGTACACCGCGCCCAATCCGGACTTCGGCGCCGTCGTGACCTACTATCTCAAGGACGGGATCGAAAGCCGCAAGCAAGCTCGCGCCCGGCGGGAGCGTGAGGCGGAGCGCAAGAAAGAGACCGCGCCCTATCCCACCGCCGAGGAACTGCGCGCGGAGGCGGAAGAAGAGCCGCCCGCTATCGTGCTCACCATCTCCGATGCCGCTGGGAAAGTGATCCGCCGCATCGACGCGCCCGCGGGCCGGGGCTTCCATCGGGTCGCATGGGACCTGCGCGCCCCCGCGCCCGTGATCGCCCGCGGCGGCGGACGCCGCGGCGGTGACGGCGATGAGGAGAGCTTCTTCTTCCAGGCGCCCAGCGGCCCGCTGGTTCCTCCGGGAACCTACAAGGTGACCCTGGCCAAGCGCGTGGACGGAGTCGTTACGCCGCTTCCCGGCGAGGAGAAACTGGAAGTCGTCGCCGAAGGCGTCTCCACCCGTGAAGACCGCATCCAGTTGAGCGAGTTTCTGGAAAAAGCGTCGCGCCTGCAGAAGGCCTTCAACGCCGCCGGCGACGCCGCCACCGAAGCCCGCACGCGTCTGGACGCCGTAAAGCGGGCGATCGACGCCACCCCCGGCCTGCCCCTGAAGCTGCGCGAGGAAGTGCGCGGCCTGGAAAAGCGGCTGGCCGAGATCAACCGCGCCCTGCGCGGCGACAATGTAATGCGCTCCCGCAACGAAGCCGTCCCGGTCTCCATCGCCGACCGCGTCGGCTCGATGACCGGCGCCCTGCGCGCCACCACCGGCAAGCCCACCCGCACCGCCCTGAACGACTACGAGATCGCCAGCGAGGAGCTCGCCGTCGAAGTCGCGAAATTAAGGAAGCTGATGGAAGTGGATCTGCGCGCGGTCGAGAAACAACTCGACGCGGCGGGTGCGCCTTCCACGCCCGGCCGCCTTCCGGAGTGGAAGAAGTAGTCAGGTGCGGATGCGGCTGGGCGCGGTGTAAATGTTGAAGCGGCCTTCCCGCAGGAAGCCGATCAGCGTAATGCCGTGCCGCCGCGCCGCGTCGATCGCCAGTGTTGTGGGCGCGCCCAGCGCCGCCAGCACCGGGATGCCCGCGATTGCCGCCTTGGCCACCAGTTCATAACTGGCGCGGCTGCTGACCACGGCGATCCGGTCGTGCAACGGTAGCTGCTCCGCCAGAAACGAAGCGCCGATCAGCTTGTCGAACGCGTTGTGTCGTCCCACATCCTCGCGTAGCGCCGCAAGCTCACCCTGCTCGGTGAACAGCGCCGCGGCGTGCAAGCCGCCGGTGGCCGCAAACGCGACCTGTCCCGTGTCGAACGCACGGCACAAGTCCGCCACCCGTTCGGCCGGAAGGCGCAGCCCCTCTTCCACCTGCGCGTCCGTTTGTTCGATCGACCGGCGCCCGCAGACGCCGCAGGCCGAAGTCGTCAGCACCGCACGGCCCGCGTCCGGCGGGATTTCGACCGCGGCGCTCAACTCCGCCGCCACCCACGAGGTAGCCGCGCCGGGCCCGGACTCCCGCACGGCAACGAGTTCTTCACGGCGGCAGACAATGGCTTCCGACAGCAGAAATCCCGCCGCGAGTTCCCCATCCGCGCCCGGTGTGCGCATGGTGATGGCGAGCAGCTTCCGCGTGCTCCGCTCCTTGAAGCGGTAATCGATGTAGATCTCCAGGGGAGCTTCGACCGCGACGCAATCCTCGCCGTCGGCGATTTCGGCATCAATCCAGCGCCGCACGCGGCGGCGCCCGGTCAGGGATGCTGCGGTGTCTTCGTTCACGGCCAGCGACTTGATGATAATGCATCGGCTCACATGACGATGCGTGACCGCGGCGTGGTGTGTCTCTCGCGTTTGCGAACTGGTGGACGCTATTCGCAGATGGTAGTGCCGCGTTTACGCGGCGCGCGCCTTTCAGGCGCGCCACGGTTCGTATTCTTGTGCTGGACCTTCGGCGAGCCTGAAGGCTCGCGCCGCCTGAAGGCGGCACTACGGAGGCGTTAGGGTGATACGAACTGGTGAATTGGTAGACGCCATTTGCAGATGGTAGTGCCGCGTTTACGCGGCGCGCGCCTTTCAGGCGCGCCACGGTTC
>CAYOQB010000009.1:35103-58213 GCA_964406035.1 uncultured Solibacteraceae bacterium
GTGCTGGACCTTCGGCGAGCCTGAAGGCTCGCGCCGCCTGAAGGCGGCACTACGGGGGCGTTAGGGTGATACGAACTGGTGAATTGGTAGACGCTATTCGCATATGGTAGTGCCGCGTTTACGCGGCGCGCGCCTTTCAGGCGCGCCAAGGGTGCCACAAAAAACGCCGCGACCACCCGAAGGCGGCCGCGGCGAGTTGGGGGTACCTGCTGCCGGGTAGGAGACTAACCCCGCAGCAGACTGAGTACCTGCTGCGGCGCGGAATTGGCCTGCGCCAGCGCGGCAATGCCGGCCTGCAGGATGATCTGCGCCTTGGTCAGGTTGGCGGCCTCGGCCGCGAGATCCGCGTCGCGGATCCGCGATTCGGCGGCCGCCAGATTGGTCAACTGCGATTGCGCCAGGTTCACCGCGAACGAGAAGCTGTTCTGGCCTCGTCCGACAACGGCCTGCGCGTCGCCCAGACTGGACACCGCGTTGGCCAGCGCCGTGACCGCGGCCGTGGCGCCGTCCACGGTGGAGATGTCCACCTGCGAACCGCCGGTGGATTGTTCGCTGTTCAGCACCGAACCCTGGCCCAGGCCGCTCACGGTTCCGTCGAACAGGCCCACCTCGGAGCTCCCGGTGGAGCTTCCGACGTTGCCCAGCGACACCCGGAAGTTCTGCAAGGTGCTCAGGAACCGGATGCCGTCGGCGTTGCCGTTCACGCCCACTTCCTTCACCGCGACAATCTGCTTCAGCGTCGGATTGCCGGAGTTCTGGATCTGATCGTTGATGGTGGCCACCACCTCGTCGATGCTGCGGGCGTTGCGGCCCACCGCGTCGTTGCGCAGGCTGATACCCAGGGTCTGCTGCCCGCCGTTGGAATCATTGGCGAGCAGCGAAATGGTCTGCTCGTCCGTGCCGAAACGGAACTGGGTGTAGCTGATGACGTCGTTCGAATCTCCCAACGCCGTGTTGTAGGCGCCGCCGGAGTTCACCGTGGTGCTCCTCGACAGCGCCCGGGTTCCGTCCTCGATGCCTACCGCCGTCAGGAAATTGTTCGTGCCGGTGACGATTTCCACCTGCGCTCCGGCGGTGGAGTAAATCGCCAGCTTGTTGTTCACCGCCTGCGCGCGGAGGTTCGCACCAGTGAAGGTTCCGTCCGCGTTCAGTGCCGTCACCAGAGCTCCAAGGTTGGCCGTGGTGCCCACGTCCACTGACTGCGTCGTGCCGCCGTCGATCTTGAAATAGAAGATGTCGCTGCTGGTGTCGGTGGTGGCGATCCCGCTGGTGGCCGTCCCCACGATCGCGTTGCGCCCGTTCACCGCGAACGCCGCGCCGTTTCCCGCCACCGCGCCGCCGAAGCCGAAGGTTCCCGCCACCGCTTCGTTCTGCGCGTTTAGCCGGAACGCCGTCCCGTTGGTCGATTCGATGGTGATTTCGCCGCCCGCCGCCACCGCTCGCAAACCCGCCGCGGAAAGCGTCGCGTCGGCCGCGAAGGCCGCGTTCAAGGTCGCGATCGCGACCGCCTGGCTGCTGGCTCCAGCCGCGCCCACGGTCACCGTCTGCACCGTCGGGTTGCCGTTCACCGAGAACTCGAACACCTGCGCCAGCGCTGCGTTGGCGGTGAACCCGCTGGAGGTCACCGACGTGTAATCCAGGGAGGTCGATGTCGTCGTGGCCAGCCGGAACGTCCCCAGCCCGAACAGGTTGCGGGTGTCGCCGCCGGTCTGCACGTCCAGCGATTCCCCGCGCGAGCTCTTGAACACCAGCGTCGAACCGGCGGTCGCGCCTTCAAGCGTGATGCCCGCGTTCTGCAACTGCGTGTTGTTCGCCACCAGGTTCGACAGCGACACCAGCGCTTCGTCAATGGTGGTAGTGGAGGTGGTGGTCACGGTCAGGTCCACCGGCGCCGCCAGCCCGCCCCCCTGCACCCGGAACACGATATTGCCCGCGCCGTCGGCGGCGAAGGCCGTGGTGGTCGCCGCGGTCGCCGCGCGCGCCACGAAGTTGTTGTCCAGGGCGCGGCCCACCGCCCCGGTCGAGTAATTGCCCAGAATCGCGTTCGCCGTGCGATCGCCCGCCTGCACCTGGAACGCCGCGCTCGAGGACACGAACCCGATCCGCTCCTTCACGCTGCCGTCCGCCTGCGTGTCGGTGATCACCGTGGCCCGGATGTTGGCGTTCTTGAACGCCGTCGCCGCCGCCGTGGTCCCGTTGCCCGCGTTCTCGATCGCATCATTCAACGCCTCCACCAGCGTCGAGGTGTTGGTCACCCCCGACAGGTTGGTGGTCACCTTGATGCGGTCCGCGTCCGAGAATCCCGCGCCCCGGAAATAGAAGTCCGAGAAACCCTGCGTCGCCAGCGAATTCTTGTTGGTCGTGTTGTCCAGGATGTTCTGGACGCTGGTGGCCGAGCTGGTGCTCAAGTCCGCGCCGGAAGCCGACGCCGCCCGCACCCCCGACAACCCCAGGCTCTGCGCATCCACCGTCGACCGCGCCAGATCGATGGACACCGATCCGTTGCTGGTCTCCGTGATGCCGCCCGAACTGCGGCCGCCGCCGATGAACACACTCAAGGACTTGGCGAACTGCCCGCCCGTGTTCAACCCGATCGCCTGCGCCTGCCGGTTGATTTCCGTCACCAGGCTCTGGAATTCGCTGTTCAGCACATTCCGCGATCCGGTGAAGGTGCCCGAGGCCGACTGCGTCGCCAAAGTCCGCGCCCGGTCCAGCAGCTTCGAAATGTTGTTGATGCCGCCGTCAATAATCTGCAGCGTGCTCAACCCGTCGTTGGCGTTGCGGATACCTTGGGTCAGCACCGCCTGATCGGAGCGGAACCCGTTGGCGATCGCCAACCCCGCCGCGTCATCTCCGCTGGCCGAAATACGCAGCCCGGAGGTCACCCGGTTGATGGTCTTACCCTGGAAATCGCTGTTAACCCGGAGGTATTCCTGAGCCTGCAGCGAGGGAACGTTGGTGTTGATGCGAAACGACATCTTCCTTCTCTCCTTGAAGAACCGCTTCGGGGTCCGTCCCGAAGCGCGGCGGCTTGGCCGCGATGCTCTCCAAGGCCCTTATCGGTAAGGAAGGGGGTTGTTTAGGAAAATGATGCGGCGCGCGCGCCGGTACCGGACGCAAGCTGCCCGGCGTACCATCGCCAGGTGGCCTCGATCCCCTCCCGCAGCCCGATCCGCGACCGCCAGCCCAGCCCGTGCAGCTTCCGCAAATCCAGCAGCTTCCGCGGCATCCCGTCGGGCTTGCTCACATCGAAGCCGATCCGCCCGCGGTAGCCCACGATCTCCGCGATCAGCCGCGCCAGATCCCCGATCGAGATCTCTTCCCCGCTGCCCACGTTCACGATGCCCGGCTCATCGTAGTTGCGCATCAGATACACGGCGGCGTCCGCCAGATCGTCCACGTGCAGAAACTCGCGCAGCGGCGTCCCGGTTCCCCAGATCACCACCTCCTCGAGTCCCGCCTCCCGCGCCTCGTGGAAGCGGCGGATCAGCGCCGGCAGCACGTGCGAGGCCTGCGGATCGAAGTTGTCGCCCGGCCCGTACAAGTTCGTCGGCTGCAGCGACACTCCCTGAAATCCATATTGCCTTCGGTACGCCTCCATCATGTGGATCCCGGCGATCTTGGCCACGGCGTACGGCGCGTTGGTCGGCTCCAGCGGCCCGGTCAGCAGCAGCGATTCGTCCATCGGCTGCGGCGCCAGCCGCGGATAGATGCAGGACGAACCCAGAAACAGCAGCTTCTTAGTCCCGTGCCGCCAGGCGGCATGGATCACATTCGTCTGCACCGCCAGGTTGTCGTACAGGAAGTCGGCGGGATAGGTGGAGTTCGCCAGGATGCCGCCCACCTTGGCGGCCGCCAGGAACACATAGTCGGGACGGGCCGTGGCGAAAAAGGCCTCCACCGCCTGCTGATCCCGCAGGTCGAGCTCGGCGCGCGAGCGCAGGATCAGATTCCCGGCCCCCTCCGCCTCCAGCCTCCGGACAATAGCCGAACCCACCAGGCCGCGGTGGCCCGCCACGAAAATCGAATCGCTTTCCTTCACAAGGCCAAGTGTAGGACACGCCGCTTCGCCGTGGGAAGCGACACCGGCGCCCTGCCGGGTTATCCTATTAAGGATTCGATGACTGATCACGACCGCATTCTGAAGATCATCCAGCAGGCCGCGAAAAAACCGGTGCAGCCCGGCCCGGACGAGTCGCTGTTCGATTCCGGCGTCCTGGACTCCTTCGCGCTGCCCGACATGGTGGGCGCCCTCGAGCAGGAGTTCGCGATTTCGGTCCCCGACTCCGATTTGACGCCGCGCAAGTTCGAATCCATCGAGCGCATCGCCGCCTACATCGAGAGCCGCCGCTAGATGTCATTTTTATCGTTTTTTGGCAAATACCTCCCCGAGCGGGTGGTGAGCAATGCCGAGCTTGCGTCCCGCATCGGGTGCGAGCCGGGCTGGATTCAGGACGTATCGGGCATCTCCGAGCGCCGCTGGGCCACTCCGGAGCAGACCGTCGCCGATCTCGCGGTCGCGGCCGGCCAGGACTGCCTGAAAAACGCCGGCCTTTCGGGCGCTGACCTGGCGATGATTTTCGTCGCCTCGGGCACCGCCAGCCGCCGCTTCCCCGGACCCGCCGCCGAGGTCGCCGAACGCATCGGGGCGGCCGGCAAGCCCGCCCTGGATTTCCCCATGGCCAGCGCCGGATCGCTGTTCGCCCTCGCGCTCGCCGCCCGGCTCGCCGGCAACGGACCCATCCTGGTCATCGGGGCCGAGAAAATGTCCACCGTGGTGGACAAGGAGCCCATGGAGCGCGAAACCGCGATCCTGTTCGGCGACGGCGCCGGCGCGGTTCTGGTCACCTCCGGACCGGGCCAGCTCAAAGTGGTGGACAGCGCCCTTTATAGCGACGGATCGTTTCGCGACGACCTGACGCTCGATGCCAGCGGCAGGTTCCGCATGAACGGCCGCAGCGTGATCATGCAGGCCTCGCGCAAAATCCCGCGCGCGATCTCCGAACTCCTGGAGCGTAACGGTTCCGCGGCGGGCGAGGTCGCGGCATTTTTAATGCATCAGGCCAATCAGAATCTCATCAACAAAGTCGCCTCCACGCTGGCCGTTCCGTCCGAGAAGTTCTTCTCGAACATCGCGCGCTACGGCAACACGTCATCGGCTTCCATGCTGATCGCGGCGGAGGAATGGTCGGCGGCGGCCGCGGCGGCGCCATCGGCCGGCAGTATCCTGGTTTTCGCCGCGTTTGGCGCGGGTTTTCATTGGGGCGCGCTCCTGGCCCGCGGCGTCTGATCGGCAAACGCGATCCGGATTCCGCGACGTGCTGGTAGCCGGCTCGAGGTTCAATCCGTGGCGATTCGCCACGCCGGAAACATTTCCGGCTTCGTGCGGAAATCGGGGTTTCAACAATGTCCACAAAACTTTCCATCCTGGCGATCACGCTGCTGTGCAGCATTGCCTTCGCGGACCAGGTAACACTCAAAAACGGCGATCGCGTCACCGGCAAAATCGTGCAGAAAGACGGCGCCAAGCTAACCATGAAAACCGACCTGATTGGCGAGGTCACCATCGAGTGGGCCAACGTCACGGCGCTTACCTCCGATGACCCGCTCACCGTGGTTCTGCCCGGCGGGCAGGCGGTCCAGGGCAAGGTGGAAACCGCCGGCGACAGGATCCAGGTGGCGCAGCAGACCGCGCCGCTGGCCGAGGTCCCCGCGATCCGCAACCCGGACGCCCAGCGCGCCTATGAACGCCTCCTGAATCCCGGCTGGACTCAGCTCTGGACCGGCTACTTCGATTTCGGCCTCGCGCTGGCGCGCGGCAACGCCGAGACCACCACCATCACCACCGCGCTCGCCGCCAGCCGCGCCACCCGCTCGGACCGCACCACGGCATACTTCAATCAGGTCTATGCCAGCGCACGGAATAACGCCGGCGTAACCTCCTCCACCGCCCAGGCCATCCGCGGCGGGTGGGCCTACAACCGCGACCTGAACAGCCGCCTGTTCCTGAACGTCTTCAACGACTATGAGTTCGACCGCTTCCAGCGCCTCGACCTCCGCGTGGTCGCCGGCGGCGGCGCGGGCTATCACGTCATCAAGAACGAGAACACCACCTTCGACCTGCTCGGCGGCATCTCCTGGAATCGCGAGGACTTCGCCAGCGGCTTGCTGCGCAACTCCGCCGAAGTCTACTACGGCGACTTCTTCAGCCATAAGCTGAACAGCCGCGTTTCCCTGGTGCAGAGCTTCCGCATGTTCAGCAACCTGAGCGATTTCGGCGCCTATCGCATCAACTTCGACGCGGGCGTCAACGCCTCGCTGACCAAGACCATCAGCCTGCAGACCACCTTCAGCGATCGCTATCTCAGCAACCCGTTGCCGGGCAGGAAGAAGAACGACATCCTGTTCACTACCGGCGTGCGTGTCAACTTCGCCCGATAAGAGGAGAATCTACCTTGATCATGAGCATGAGATGCATCCTTGCGGCCGCGCTTCTGCTGCCGGCGGCAGGCTTCGCCCAGCAGATTCGCGCCGACTACGACCGGGGCGCCGACTTTACCCGGTTCAAGACGTACAAGTGGTTCCCGGTGAAAAGCAAGGTGAGTCTTGACCAGTTGACGGAGGCGCGCATCCAGCGCGTCGTGGACGCGGAACTTGCCGCCCGCGGCTATCGCCGCGTGGAGGAAAATCCCGATCTCGGCGTCGCCTACCAGGCGCAGACCTCGATGGAGCAGGTCTACAGCACTACTGACCTCGGTTGGAATTATGCCTGGGGACGCCGCTGGCGCGGCTGGTACGGCTACGGCGGCCCGGCCACGACAACCACCACCGTGGAGAACGTTCCCGTCGGCACCCTCGCCATCCTGATCGGCGACGTGCGCGAGAAGAAGCTGCTGTGGCGCGGCAGCGCGACCGACACCATCGACCGCTCCTCCAGTCCGGAAAAAGCCGACAAGAAAGCCGCCAAGGCCGCGGAGAAGCTGTTCAAGAAGTATCCGGTGAAAAAACAGAAGAGTTGAGGGACCGAGCCTCAGCGCAGCCGCGCGGAGTCCGCCGGCTTCACGTGACGCCGAATATTCAGCAGCGTTTTTTCGAGCGATTCGCGCGGCAACTCCCGCACGATCGGCGTGATCACCCCGCGCAGCAGCGCGGGGATCGGCCGGCTCAACGAAATCGTCTCGCACTCGACAAACGTCCCGCCGTCCTTCTGCTCCAGCCGCCAATAGGCATATAAGCGCCACAAAAATCCGTGATCGTCGCCCGGCGGACGTTCCCGTTCGCCTTCCAGTTCCGCGATGCGCGTCGAATAAGACTTGCTGTACACGCGCTCGCCGCCCACCCGCTCGTACGTCACGTCGTAGTCGGTGTTCAGCACTACCGTCAGGATCTTTTCCTTGCGAAGCCGCAGAAAGGGCCGGAAGCGCTCGCCTTCCCTCCACTTCAGCCGGCTCTCAATCACCTCCGGTTGAAAAAACTGCTTGTGGTTGTTGTAATCCTGCAGCACGGCCAGGGTCGATTCCAGCGTGGCGCCCGGGAGAAACGCCGCGCCCGTCCAGTCGTGAATCAGGCCGTCGGGAATCGAAACCACCGCGCCGGGGACAAATCCGTCCACCACCACGCCGCCCTGCCGAAGCTGCGCGGCGCGCGCCGCTGATTCCTCGCTCCACAGGAACCCCGCCCCGCGGCCCCGCCGCTCGATAGACTGCTCGCGCTTCTGTACGTAGGCATCGAAAGAAGCTACGGTTTTCGGCTCCAGGCGGGCGGTGAACACGCCAAAGCCGGGAGCGACATAAGCCCCGCAGCCCGCCACCAGCAGGCAGGCGATCGAAAACCGGCGCATGGACCTATTGTCTCACGCCGCATTCCCGGACCCATCCTCCCGCCGCAGCAGCACCACCCGGTGCGGGTACGGCATGTCGATGCCGTGCTCATCCAGCGCCAGCTTGATGCCGGTGGCCACCCGGTCACTGACCTGCAGAACGTTGGCCTGCCGCGGCTCCACCCAAAAGTACACACCCAGGTTGACCGAGTCCGGCGCCAGTTCCTGCACGAAAATCCAGGGCTCGGGATTGGACAATACGCCCGGCGCGCGGTTCAGTACGTCGCCGATCACGCGGCGGGCTTTTTCCACCGGGTCCTTGTAGCCGATGCCCACCTGAAAGCGGACCCGCCGCTCCGAATATGCGGTCCGCACCAGGATCGGGTTGGTGTAGATGATGCCGTTGGGCAGCACCGCCCGCTCGCCGTCATACGTCCGCAGGCGCGTGGAACGCGTGGTGATCTCCTCCACCGTGCCTTCATATTCTCCGGAGCGGATCTGGTCTCCGATGCGGAAGGGCTCCCGCCACAGAATCAGAATGCCCGCGAAGAAATTCTGCAGGATGTCCTTGAACGCGAAGCCGATGGCGACGGAGGTGATGCCCAGGCCGGCGATCAGGTCGCCCGGCTGGAAGTTGGGAAAGATGATCACCGCGCTCACCAGCAGGCCGAGGATCGCCAGGGCGGCACGGGTCATCCTGCGCAGGATTTCCGACAGATTGTCGTTGTGCGAGAATCGCCCCACGCGGCACACGACGCGCCCCACCGGATTGGAGATCAGGAGGAAGGCCGCGAAGACGATCGCGCCGGCCAGAATGTAGGGAGCGCGGGCCGCCAGCGCGGATCCAAAGGACACGGCGGCCTGCGTCAGCGGTTCCAGAACACGGCTCATGGGGAGGACGACCCGGCTACGAGGCGCGGCGGCGGGTCCACGCGTACCACACCGCGCCCAGCGCCGCCGCGCCGAGGATCACCGGGACGGCCTTGCCCTTGCGGGCCGGCGGCAGCGACACCACGCCCCCGGGTCCGGTGACCGCCGGCTGCCGCACGTAGCGCCCCGACGCGGGCCGCGCCCACTCGTCGAAATGCTGCGCCAGGGAGCGCAGCGAGACCTCGGCTTCCTCGCCCGCCACCGGCAGGCCATGCCCGGTTGCGATCACGCGCGGTGACAGCGCCGCCAGCTCCCGCACCGAGGCGCGAGCCGCGTCCCAGTCGCTGGTGAAGTACGCGGGCGGACCATGCAGCTCGGGACGCTGCGTCGCCACCGCGAACGCGGATTCCTGCTTGGTGGTGATCACCGCGTCGCCGGCGATCAGAACCCGGTCCTCGTCCCGAAACAGCGAAACATGTCCGGCTGTGTGCCCCGGCGTGTGGATCCAGCGCCACCCCGGCAGTTCCGGCAGCGAGTGATCGCCCGGCAATTCGCGCACGCGGTCGCCCAGGTCCACCGGCTTCTTGGGGTACAGCGGCGCCAGTAGCGACATCATGCCGCCGCCCACGCTCGGGTCCGGCGGCGGATAGCTGGATTGCCCGGTCAGGTACGGCATCTCCAGGGGGTGCGCATATACCGGCACGTTCCACTCCTCGGCCAGCTCCGCCACCGCGCCCACGTGGTCGAAATGCCCATGGGTCAGCACGATGCAGCTCGGCGCGACGCGTCCCTTGACGGCCTCGATCCAGTGCCGGATGCGGTCATCCGAGAACGGAAGTCCGGCGTCGACCAGCACCCAGGAGCCGTCCGGGGCGGTGATCGCGTACACATTCACCATCAGAATGCGCAGCCCGCCGACGCCCGGCGCCACGTTGTCCAGCGGGCGCAGGTCCCGGGCGGAAAGACGCAATCCTCGTATCATCCCCGTTTGCTCCTTCTCGACTGTAGAGAAGGCTCGCGCCAGCTTCGTTTCCGGAAATGCGGAGCGCGGAAACTTAGTCCTTCCTTCGCCTGTCCTACGTAGCGAAGAGGAGGGATCGAGTGGCGCATACCACGGACCACACTTCAGCGCGGCAAGAGGCCATCGAGAAGCTGCGAGACCTCATCCGCGATGCCAAGTTCTGTATGTTCGGGACGGTTGACAGCGAAGGAAATCTCCGCAGCCGTCCCATGGCCGTGCAGCAAACCGAATTCGACGGCGACCTCTGGTTCTTCACCGGCAAGAGCACGGACAAAACCATCGAAATCCGCAACCAGGATCGGGTGAATCTCAGTTTCGCCAACCTGAAGGACAACGCCTACGTCTCCATTTCGGGAACCGCGGAACTGGTGGACGACCGGGCCAAGGCCAGGGAGCTTTGGAATCCCTTCTACCGCACCTGGTTCCCCAAGGGTCTGGACGACCCCGACCTGACCCTGATCCGGGTGAACATGGACCGCGCCGAGTATTGGGACAGCCCCAACAGCGCGGTGGTTCATCTGTATGGAGTGGTGAAAGCGATGGTCACCGGCGAGCGGCCGTCGCCGGGCGACCACCAGAAAATCGAAATGTGAGCCTGTGGAACCGGGATCCATCTGGATCGGCACTTCGGGCTGGCACTACCAGCACTGGGTGGGGCGGTTTTATCCCGCCGGGATGAAGCCGCCCGCTTTCCTGAACTACTACGCCGGGCGCTTCCGGACAGTGGAGATCAACAGCACCTTCTACGGCTTGAAATCGCCCGAAAGCATTGCCCGCTGGTGCGAGGAAGTGCCGCCGGGCTTTCTGTTCGCGTGCAAGGCGAACCGCTACATCACGCATCGCAAGCGGCTGAAGGAGCCGGAGATCAGCACCCGCCGCTTCTTCGAAACGGTGAGCGTGCTGGGCCGGAGCCTGGGTCCTATCCTGTTCCAACTTCCCCCCTTCTTCGCCGCGAACACGGCGCGCCTGGCCGAGTTTCTGGAAGCCATTCCGCCCGGCGGCCGCTATGCTTTCGAGTTCCGCCACGACAGTTGGTTCAACCCCGAGGTGTATGCCCTGCTGCGGCGGCACAACGCGGCGCTGTGCGCCTGGGATCTGAACTTCCAGCAGTCCCCGGTGGTGGAGACCGGCGATTTCCACTACATCCGGCTGCATGGTCCCGGCGAAGCCTATCGCGGCGAGTACCCCGAACCGGCGCTGCGCGCCTGGGCCGGGCGCCTTGCCGAATTCACCCGCGAGGGCCGTGACGTCTATTGCTATTTCGACAACGATGAGAACGCCTACGCCGCCTTCGACGCCCTGCGGCTGGCGGCGATGGTGGGCCAGAATCCGGGCAAGCGGCTGCGGCGCTCCGGCTGACGCCGCGTCAGCCTACCCACTGTACGGAGCCGAGGATCAGTTCCACCATGTTCAGCGTGTTCACGGTGTCCTCCGGCGCCATGGTCACGCGCGTTTCGGCGAACCAGCCGGGGCTGCGGTCGCGCGGCTTGTACAGAAAGACCTGATCGAGATAAACGGCGGTCTGGCCGTCATCGCCCATCAGCGGAATGCCGCGCACGGCGAGCGTGGGCATGCCGCCCAGGTCCATGGTGACCCACTTGCACTCCGGGTAATAGCCGGCGATCTGCGCGGCGATGTTCTCCAGGATCTCCTCGTTCGTGCGGCCCTCGGAGTCCACCAGCTTGATCTCAATCTGCCGCGTCTGCTCCGGATCGAAGATCAGCACCCGCTTGTGATCGTCCAGCACATGCCAGCCCATGGGCACGGTCAACATCGCGGCCAGCGCGGCGCAGGTGACGGTGACCGACAAGTCCTCGAGATCGACCCCGGCCATGTTGGGGACCTGTCCCAGACCCTGCTCGGCGAGCTGGGCGTTGAACGGATGTTCCCGGCGAAGCGTGTCCACGGTGTTGGCGAGCGCGAAATCGGCCATCGGCATGGTAGAGCGAGTATAGCGGTTCCCGGCGGCGGCGCTCCCGCCTGATTTCCGTCGCGCAAGCGCCATTTTTCCGTCGCACCCCCGGCCAACTCCAACATTTCCGGACTTGTCTCCATGGCACGCCGTCTGCACACTCCCTCGCGATGATCTCGGCCACGGGTGAAAACATCGCCCACTACATGGACCTGCTGGCGCGGCGGCAAAGGCTGGTGGCCACCAACATCGCCAATGCGGACACGCCGGGCTACCGCACCCAGGACATTGACTTCCATTTCGAGTTTCTGAGCGCGTCCGGGAAGCCGCCGGCCATGCGCGGCCAGCCGAACGTGGTCGGGGTGGACGGGCTGATGGTTCGCAACGATGGCAACGACGTGAGCATCGACCGCGAGGCGCGGCTGCTGGCGGAAAACGCCCTGCGCTTCTCGGTGGCGTCCCAACTGCTGCGGGGACAGTTCAAGACGCTGCGCGCGGCCATTCACGAAGGCCGGCAGGGAGGGTAAACATGAGTCTTCTGAACGCGCTTTCGGTAAGCGGGTCCGGGATGTCTGCGCAGCGCATGCGGGCGGAGATCCTGGTGGAGAACCTGGCCAACGCGGAAACCACGCGGACGCCGGAAGGCGGCCCCTACCGCCGCAAGGACGTGGTGTTCTCCACCACCGACATCACCTCGCCGTTCTCGGCTGTGTTCCAGCGGGAAATGGGCGCGGGCGTCGGAGTGGCCGAGATCGTCACCGATTCGCGCCCGCCGGAGCTGCGCTATCAACCGGGTCACCCCGACGCAAACCCGGAGGGCTATGTCGCGTATCCACGCATCCAGCCCGCCGAGGACATGATCGACCTGATGACCGCGACGCGCGGCTACCAGACCAACGTCGCCGCGATGTCCGCGATCAAGGACATGATCCAGCGTTCCATCGATCTGATGAGGTAACCGCGCATGATCTCTCCCGTCAACGGCATTCGCGCTCCGGAGCTGGCCCCGGCGGCCGGGGTGGAGACCGGCTCGGGGAACGCGTTTGCCTCCGCGCTCGAATCGGCGATCGCCCGCGTGGAGGCCTTCCGCGCGGACTCGCGCGCCGCCACCGAGCGTTTCCTGGCGGGCGAGGAGCAGGACCTGCACCGCATGGTGATCGCCGGGCAGAAGGCCGAGCTGTCCTTCGAACTGCTGATGGAGGTGCGGAACAAGGTGGTCCAGGCTTACCAGGAAGTAATGCGGATGCAGGTCTGACCCGATCCAGCCCATGGACCAACTGCAAAGGCTGATGCAGCGGCTGAGCTGGCGGCAGCGGATCCTCATCCTGGCCGCGGGGATCGCGGTGCTGGCGGCGATCACCAGTCTCTCGCGCTGGAACCGCGAGCGCGACTTCGCGCCGCTGTTCTCCGGCCTTTCCGCCGAGGACGCCGGGTTGCTGGTGGCGCGGCTGAAGGAAAGCGGGATCGAGTACCGCTTGAGCGATTCCGGAGGGGTCGTCCGCGTGCCGTCCGGGCTGGTGGCCGAAACCCGCCTGCAGATGGCCGCCGCCGGGATTCCCCGCAGCGGCCGCATCGGCTTCGAGCTGTTCGACAAGACCACTTTCGGCGCCACCGAATTCGCCGAGCAGGTGAACTTTCACCGGGCCATCGAGGGAGAGCTGGAGCGCTCCATCATGTCCCTGGGCGATGTGGAGCATGCGCGAGTTCACATCACGCTGGCCAAGGATTCGCTGTTCGCCGACGATCGCCGCCCGGCCAAGGCCAGCGTTCTGGTCAAGCTGCGGCCGGGCAGGAAGCTGGCGGCGGCAAACGTTCAGGCCATCTGCCACCTGACGGCGAGCGCGGTAACCGGCCTCTCGCCGGAGATGATTTCGGTTCTCGATACCGCCGGGACGCTGCTCAGCCGTCCCCGCCGCGCGGGCTCCTCCGAGGATGACGCCGCCGAAGCCTCGCTCGATCACCAGAAACAGGTGGAGCGCGAGCTGGTGCGCAAGGTGCAGGCGACGCTCGAGCCGCTGCTCGGCGATCGCTTCCGCGTCGGCGCGTCGGCGGAGATCGACCTCAGCAGCGGCGAGGAGAGCGAGGAGGTCTTCGACCCCGCCCGCAGCGTGATGGTCAACTCGCAGCGCACCGAGGACGCGCCGGGGGCCGCCGCGCCGTCGGGCGTTCCCGGAACGCCTTCCAATCTGCCGCGGCCGGTTTCGCGGCCGGGAAACGGAAGCGCGGGTTTTGTGCGCCGTACGGAGAGCATCTCCTACCAGAGCAGCCGCAACGTGAAGCGGACCAAGGTTCCCCAGGGGGTCCTGAAGCGGGTGTCGCTGGCGGTGCTGGTGGATCATGACGTGCGCTGGACTGGCGCCGGGGCGGCGGCGAAGCGCGTGGTGGAGCCGCCCCCGCCGGACAAGCTGAAGGTGATTCGCGAGGTCGCGGCGGCGGCCGCCGGAATCCAGCCGGAGCGCGGCGATCAACTGGTGGTGGAGGCGTTTCCCTTCGAGGGAACCTCGGACCATGGGACGCCGCCGCCGCGGCCGGACGCTCCGGCTGCCCCGGCGCCGCCGCCCGCGTGGCTGCCGTCGTGGCTGGCCCTCGAAGGCGACTCACGCCGCCTGGCGATCGTGGCCGGAGCGGGCGCGGCGGCGGCGCTGCTGTTGCTCGGCGGGGCGTTCCTGCTGCTGCGGCGGCGCCGCCGCGGCATCCGCGTCGCCGAGGGCGCAAAAACCCTGGAGGGGGGCGAGCCCGCCAGGCAGCGCACCGCGGCCGATGTCGAAGCCGAGCTGAATCAGAAACTGCTCGACCACCAGAAGGAAGCAGCCCTGCAGGCGGCCGAGCAGCTCGCGGCGCTGAAGCTGCCCGGGCCGACAAAAAGAACCGAGGTCATCACCAGGCACATCGTCGAGGAGGTCAAGAAAGACCCCCAGGCCATGGCGCAGGTAGTCAGGAGCTGGCTCAGTGGTCAGGACCGGTGATCTCCCGGCGGAGCGGATTCCCGGCCTGCGCAAGGCCGCGATCCTGATGATCATCCTCGGCGACAGCGCCGCCGCCCTGATGTTCAAGCACCTGGATGAGGCCGAGGTGCAGCAGATCTCGGCCGAGGTGGCCACGGTTTCCATGATCACCGCCGAGGAAAGCGAGGGCGTGCTCGAAGAGTTCTACCAGATGACCGTCGCGCACGATTACGTGCTGAAGGGCGGCATCGACTACGCGCGGCGGGTGCTGAACGAGGCTTTTGGCGCGGATCAGGCGCGCCGCATGCTGGACCGCCTGGTGAAGGCGCTGGGGGCGGCCCAGGCCAGCTTCGACGCGCTGCAGAAGGCCGACCCGCAGCAGCTCGCCAAGTTTGTCCATAGCGAGCATCCGCAGACCATCGCGCTGGTGCTCTCGCACCTCAGCGCGCAGCAGGCGGCCACGCTGCTCGCCTCGCTGCCGGGGGAGTTGCGGGCCGATGTCGCCTGGCGCATGGCCCACCTGGACCAGATCTCGCCGGAGATCGTCAGCAAGATCGCCAGCGTCATCGGCGCCAAGCTGAAGGCGCTGGGCGAGATGAGCCGCGAAAGCTACGGCGGCGTGAACGCCGTCGCCGAGATGTTCAACCGCCTGGACTCCAACACCGCCAAGGACCTGCTGGACGACATCGAACACCAGGACGCCAACCTGGTGGAGACCATCCGGCAGTTGATGTTCGTCTTCGAGGATCTGCTGCTGCTCGATCAGAACGCGATCAAGGAAGTGCTGGCGCGGGTGGACCGCAAGATCCTGACGGTGGCGCTGAAGGGCACCAGCGACCAGTTGAAGAACCACATGCTCAGCGCCATGAGCCAGCGCGGCGCGGAGATGCTGCGGGAGGACATGGAAACGCTGGGTCCGGTGAAGATCAAGGAAGTGGAGAGCGCGCAGCAGCAGATCATCGCGGTGGTGCGGCAGTTGGAGAACGAAGGCGCGATCAGCCTGAAGGGCGCGGCGGGCGAGCAATATGTCCTCTAAGCTGCTGCCGGGCGGCGACGCCGCGAAGGCGGACGCCATTCAATGGCGGTCCGCGCCGGGCGAGGCCCACGCGCTGGCGCCCGCCACCGCCGACGTGAGCGCGCTCGAAAGCCGCATCCGCATGCTGGAGGCGGAGCTGGCCTCGCGCGCGGCCGCCGCGCGCCAGCAGGCGCTGGCCGAGGCCGCCGCGGCGGAGCGGCAGCGTTTCGACGCGCAACTGGAGCCCGCGCTGGCTTCCTTTCGCGCCCTCGCCGCCGAACTCGCCGGCGCGCGCCGCCGGGTGCGCGCCGAAGCCGAGCACGACATCGTCCGCCTGGCCATCGCCATCGCCGCCCGCATCCTGCACCGCGAAATCTCCGTCGATCCGGAAGCGCTGCTGGGGCTGGTGAAGGCCGCCTTTGACCGCCTGAACGCGCGCGAAGTGTCGCGGCTGCGGCTGGCGCCCGCGGATCGCGACCTGGTGGAGCGGCATCGCGCCGCGCTGGGCTTTCCGCCGCGCCTGGAGGTGGCCGCCGACCCCTCGCTGCGTCCCAACAGCGCCATCTTCGAGACCGCGCGCGGCAGCCTGGACGCCTCGCTCGACACCCAGCTCGGCGAGATCAGCCGCGGTTTCGCCGACCGCTTCGGAACGGAGAAGTGATGGACATCGAATCCTGCCTGAACGCGCTCGGCTTGATGAGTCTCCACGTGTGGACCGGACGGGTGACGGAGATGACCGGCCTGCTGATCGAAAGCGAGGGTCCGGCCGCCGCCGTGGGCGATTTTTGCGAGATCCGCACCGAGTCCGGACGCCGCATTCGCGCCCAGGTGATCGGGTTCCGGGGCGGACGCCTGCTGTCCATGCCGCTCGAGGAAACCGGGGGCGTGCAGCCCGGCGACATGATTGTCGCGCGAGGCGCGGAAGCCCGCGTCGCCGTGGGCCCGGATCTGCTGGGCCGCGTCCTGGACGGCTTCGGCCTGCCCATTGACGGCGGCCCGCCGCTCGCCGCGGGCGGCAGCGCCGAACTGTACGCCTCGCCGCCCGGCCCGCTCGAGCGCGAGCCCATCGCCGAGCTGCTGGGCACCGGCATCCGCGCCATCGATTCCCTGCTGGCCTGCGGCAAGGGCCAGCGCGTCGGCATCTTTGGCGGCTCCGGCGTGGGCAAGAGCACGCTGCTGGGGCAGATGGCGCGCGCCAACACCGCGGACGTCAGCGTGATCGCGCTGATCGGCGAGCGCAACCGCGAGGTCCGCGAGTTCCTGGAGCACGAGCTGGGTCCGGAGGGCCGCAAGCGCAGCGTGGTGGTCGCCGCCACCTCGGACCGGCCGGCGCCGCTGCGCATCCGCGCCGCGTTTGTCGCCCTGGCCATCGCCGAATACTTCCGCGATCAGGGCCAAAGCGTCCTGCTGGTGATGGATTCGGTCACCCGGCTGGCGATGGCGCAGCGCGAGATCGGCCTGGCGGCGGGAGAGCCGCCCAGCCAGAAGGGCTACACGCCCAGCGTGTTCGCGCTGCTGCCGCGTATCTTCGAGCGCGCCGGCAACTTCCGCCGCGGCTCCATCACCGGGCTGTTCACGGTTTTGGTGGAAGGCGACGACTTCAACGAACCCATCTGCGACGCCGTACGCGCCATTCTCGACGGCCACGTAATCCTGTCGCGCGATCTCGGGGCGCGCGGCCACTTTCCGGCGATCGACGTGCTCCAGTCGGTCAGCCGCCTGGCCTCGCGCGTCGCCACGCCCGAGCAGCAGCGCGCGGCGCAGCGCATTCGCGAGGCGCTGGCCGAATACCAGCGTTCCGAGGACCTGATCAACCTGGGCGCGTACGCCGCCGGCGCCAATCCCGCGCTCGACCGAGCCATCCGCGTTCTGCCGAAGCTGCGCGAGTTTCTGCGTCAGGACGCGGCCGAAACCGTGCCGGTCGGCGAAGCGCTCGGCGGGCTGTACCGCCTGGAACAACAACTGGAGGCCGGTTGAAGAAATTTCAGTTTCCGCTCAAGCGCGTGCTGGACTGGCGGCAAACACAGGTCCAGATGGAGGAGGCCCGGCTGGCGGCGCTGCTGCTGCAACGCCAGGCGCTGCGGCAGCGCGCCGAAGAGACCGCGCGATCCCTGGCCGATGCCGCGGGCGCGCTGCTGCGCCAAACCACGCTGCCGGGGAGCGAGTTGCAGGCTCTCGACCGCTTTCGCACGGCTACCGCCGCGCGCCTGACCGGGATCGAAGCCCACCGCCGCGACCTGGAAGCCGCCATCGACGCCAAGCGCCGCGACCTGGCGGTCGCGCGGCGCGACGCGCAGCTTCTCGAAAAACTGGAAAAACGCAAAAAAGCCGAATGGCAGGCCGCCTGGGACAGCGAGATCGAAAGCGCCGCCGCCGACTCCTACCTGGCGGGCTGGGTCCGCCGGCTCAATTCGCCAGCGCGCGAGCCTGACCCGCGGCCTGTTCCACCTGAGCGCTGAACGCCGACAGCGCCGCGGCCACGCGCGCCGCTTGCTGCCGAGCCTCCTCCCAGCGCGCCGCTTCCGCCGCTTCCCGAACGCCGGGCAGCGTCTTCGCGCCGTAGCCGGTGTACAGCCCCGGCGCGGTCAATTGGTGCCGGAACCACTCCCGCCCCGGCAGTCCGCCTTCCAGCAGCAGCGCGCGCTCGGACCGGTACAGCGTGCGATTCAGCTCCGCCAGCTTCGGCTTCGCCGCGCCGTTGGACCTCGCCACCGCGCCCGCCAGCGCCGCCTCATATTCCGCGGACGCTTTCTCCAGCCGTGCGAGCTGCTCGCTCACCGCGCGGAAATCCAATTGTCCGGCTCCCGGCAGCTTGCCCAGATCCTCCACGTAGCCGCGCACGGTACGGGCCACGGAAGCGAACTCGAACGGCAGCACCGGCGCATCCGCCAGCCGCAGCAGCATCGCGCCGGCGAACTGCGCCAGCGCCCGGCCATACGCGAAGTCCTGGTCGGCGAAACGTGTGTACCAGGCGAACGAGTCGTAGATGGAGTGATACACGCCGCCCGCGTCCTGCCCCCCGAATCCGGCGTTCACGCTGGCGATGCCCGCGTGGTGAATGAAGGCGACATAGTCGGAGCCCGCGCCCAGCGGGCCCAGACGGTACTCCTGGCCCGCCGCCCGCGCGCCGGGACGGGATTGCGCGGCTTCCAGCAGGCTCTTCCCGCTGGCCGGGTCCTTCAGGTCCCGCAGCAGCTCGTTCACGAACACTTCCAGCGAATGCGAGCCCTGCGCGCCGATCCAGCCGCGTCCGTTCGAATCGCTGTTCAGGTAGAACACCGCCTTGTCCACCAGCTCCCGCTGGTGCTTCTCTACCCATTCGGTGGAGCCTACCAGGCCGAACTCCTCGGCGTCCCACAGCGCGAGAATGATGGTCCGCTTGGGACGCCAACCCTGCTTCAGCAGCTCGCTGAGGCCGCGCGCGGTTTCGAGCAGCGCGGACGCGCCGGAAATCGGATCGCTCGCCCCGTTCACCCAGGCGTCGTGGTGGTTGCCGTAGATCACCCATTGGTCCGGGAACTCGCTGCCCGGAATCCTCGCGATCACGTTGTGCACCGGCTTGGTGGTCCAGTCGAAATCCACCTTCAGCCGCGCCTTCGCCGGACCGGGGCCGGCATGGTAGGTCAGCGGCAGCGCGCCGCGCCAGGCATCCGGAACCACGGGACCGCCCAGATGCTCCAGCAGCGGCTTCGCGTCGCCGTAGGAAATCGGGATCACCGGAATCTTCATCAGCGTCTTCGACTCTTCCCGCTTCAGCCGCTTAGAGCCCGGCTCCGAGGCCCACCCCGGCGACAGCGGATCGCCCGAGTACACGGCCATGTCCATCACGCTGCCGCGCTGTACGCCGTCCTCGGGACGAAACGCGCCCTTGGGATACACATCGCCCTGAAAGTAGCCGTCATCGCGGGGGTCGGAGTAGATCAGGCAGGCGACCGCGCCGTTCTCCGCCGCCACTTTGGGCTTCACGCCCCGCCACGATCCGCCGTAGCGCGCCAGCACGATTTTGCCCTTCACGTCGATTCCCTGCTTCTTCAGCCACTCATAGTCCGAAGGGATGCCGTAGTTGACGTACACCACCTCGCCGGTGACATCGCCCGAAGCGGAGTAGGCGTTGTAGGTGGGCAACTGATTGGCGTCGCCGCTGTCGGGGTCCGCGCTCACCACGGGTTCCTTCAGCTTCGCCGTGAACTTCACCGGCGCCACCATTTCGAGTGACCGCTGCGTGGGATAGGGCAGCAGCGCCTCGAACGATTCGATCCGCGCGTCCAAACCCCATTCCTTCATCAGCCCGGCCGCGTAGTTGGCCACCGCTTTCGAACCGGGCGATCCGGCGTGGTGCGGCTCCGCCGACATCCTCTGCATGTAGCCCTTGATGCGGGCGGGTTCCGGGATCGCGTGCAACTTGGTCTCCCACTCGCGCAGCGCGGAGGCTTGCGCGGCGGTGTAGCCGCGGAGCGGCGCCTGCGCCAGGCAAGCCGCGGGCAGGATGCTGACCAGCAGAATCGCGTATTTCGTCATCACCAAGGAGTGTATCGCGGCGCCGCGCCGCGTTCAGAGCTGCGCGGGAAGCGTGAACCAGAAACGCGAGCCCCGGCCCGGCGCGGGGTCCACGCCGATCGCGCCGCCGCAGCGCTCCACCACCTTCTTGCAGATCGCCAGCCCGATCCCGGTTCCGGCCACCTCGCGCCCGTGCAGCCGCTTGAACACCTCGAAAATGCGGTCGCGATGCTCCGGCGCGATGCCGATGCCGTCATCCTGCACGTGAATCCGCCACCACTCCGGCTCGCGCTCCGCCCAGATGCGGATGCGCGGCCGGCCGCCTCCGTGGTACTTCAGGGCGTTCGAGATCAGATTCTGGAACACGTGCGCGATGTGCCGGGAGCAGCGCACCACCGGCAGCGGCTCGATCTCGAACTCCGCCCCCGCGGCTTCGATCGCCGCCTGCAGGTCGGCCAGGCACTCCTCCAGCACCTTGCCCAGGTCGACGTCCTCGATGGTGACGTTCTCCCCGGCGCGCGTGTACGCCAGCAGGTCCCGCACCAGATCGTTCATGCGATTGGCGCCGCCAATGATGGTGGCGATGTATTGGTTGGTCTCGCGGTCGGCGTTCGGGAACCTGTGCTGCAGCAGCTCGCTGAACACGCTTACCGTGCGCAGCGGCTCGCGCAGGTCGTGGGAAGCGACAAAGGCGAACTGCTTCAGCTCGTCGTTGGACTGGCGCAGCTCGCGCTCGGCTTCCTGCAGGGATTTCAGCGCGACGCGCGCTTCATTGCGCTCCCGCTCCGCGCTGGCGAACAGACGGCTGTTGTCGATCGCCAGGCCGGCGCGCCGGCCGAGTTCCTCCGCCAGGTGCAGTTCCTCCTCCCCGAACGGCGGACGCGAGCCCTTGCGCAGCAGCGACAACGCGCCGGTGATCTCCCCGCCCGAGCGCAGCGGCACGAAAATCGCCGACCGCCAGCCCAGCTCCCGCGTGGCCTGCGCCGCCGCCGGTCCGGAGCGATTCACGTACTCCTCGGTAAGCTCGCCCATCAGTTCCGCTTTTCCGGTGCGGACCGCCTTGGGCGAGCCGTACTCCGCGCTCCGCTCCAGCGGAAACCGCGCATGCAGCCGCTCCACCTTGGCCTGCGTCTCCTCATCGGAGCAGGCAATCCGCTCCGGCTTCAGCCGGTCGCCCTCCACCAGATACACGGTGCAGCAGTCGGCGATGCGGGGCACCAGAATGTTCACCAGGCTGGACACCGTTGCGCCTGGATTCAGGCTTGCCGACAGCAAGCCGCTCGCCTCATAAAGGATCTGCAGTCTCCGCCGCCCCGCTTCGGTTTCCTCGAACAGGCGGCTGTTCTCGATGGCGGTGCCGCAGCGCGTCGCCAGGTCCACGGCGAAATCGCGATCCGCCAGGTTGAAGCAATTCGGCGACTCGCTTCCCAGCGACAGCACCCCCAGAATGCGCCCCCGATGCGTGATCGGGGCAGAGATACCGGAGCGGCAGTTCAAGGCGCGAATCAGTGCCGCGTGCTCTTCATCGGTGGCAATCTTGCGGATCTCCGCGTCCGTGATCCGCGAAAACAACCGGGCCTCGCCCGAAAGCGCCACCTGCATCTGCAGGCTGTTGGGATTCCTCGCGGGCGGGAAGCGCCGCGCGATCTCCTCGGCGATCGGCGCCTTGGCTGGATCGGTAAAGGCCACTCCTACCCGCCGCAAGGTCCCGTCTGCTTCGTAAATATCAATGGTGCACTGGTCGGAAAACGCGGGCACGATCCGCCGCGCCAGTTCCGCCAGGGTCCGGTCCAGATTCACCGCGAAGCCGACCTCGCTGCTGAAATCCGCCAGGAAGCGCAGCCGCCGCGCGTTCAGCACCGCGTCGCGATGCAGCCGCGCGTTGTCGATCGCGATGGCGCAGCGCCCGCCCAGTTCACAGACAAACAGCACGTCGCTTTCGTCCCAGGCGTCTTCGTAATCCACCCCGATCGACAGCACGCCAATGGTTCGCTCCCGCGCGATCAGCGGCACGGAGATGCTGCTGCCGCCGCGCAGGATCTGATAGATCTTCAGTTGTTCCGGATCTTTCGCCAATTCCTCGATCATCCCGTCCGGGGTGCGGCGAGTCAGCAACGGCTGCGACGTGCGCAGCACCTGGGCGATGGGATGGCTGCTCTCCAGGTCGATCGGGTAGCGCAGCGGCAGCCCCTTCGCAATCGCATGGTGTTCCGGATTCTGAAAGTGCATCGCCACCCGGTGCAGCTTGCCGTCGTCCGCCACCAGATCGATCACGAAGCGCTGCGCGTAGCGCGGCACTAGAATCTGGCCCACCGTCTCCAGAGTATTGCCATAATCCAGGGATTCCGAGAGCGCGCGGCTCGCCTCGGCCAGATACTCTAGTGCAGATTGTCCCCGGACTGCCGAAGATTCCATATCAGCGGGTCAGCCGCACTCCAATCTGCACCTGTCTCGCGTTGCCTACCGCGCGCGGGGTTCCAAACGTCGCGATCGGCGCCTGCGCCAGCGTGGGACGCCCATATACCGTACTGAAATCCGTGATGTTCACCCGGTTCAGCAGGTTGAACACATCCACGGTGAACAGCAACTGCGTTTTCTCTCCGATGGTGAACCGCCGTGATGCGCGCGCGTCCACGGTGAAGAAATTGTCGCCCGCCCAGGTGTTGCGGCCCAGTTGATCGGGCCGGTCCGAATTCGGGCTGCCGTCGCGATTCCAGTCCGCGCCGGCGGTGATGGTGTAGAACCGCGGGCTTTGCGCGATCGCCAGCAGGGAGAATGCAAACCCGCTCAGACCGCGTATCCGCGGCGGCGCCGCCGCGTGAACCGCCGTCACCAACCGGTGCTTCAGGTGTTCGCTCGACAGGCCTCGCTCCAGATCCAGGCGGTAGCCGTCCTCCGGCGTGGCGATGGTGCTGGCGGTGGGTCCGTTGTCGATGGCGCGGGAGAACGTATAGCTGGCGTTCATTCCGAACTCGTTCGAAAAGCGCTTGCGCAGCGAGATCGTGCCTCCATGATAGTCGGACTCGCCCAG
>CAYOQB010000010.1:0-57298 GCA_964406035.1 uncultured Solibacteraceae bacterium
CAGGATATTGGTTCTGCGATTCATTGAATCTCCTTGAGTCGTCATGCGAGTTTGCCCCGGAGCGCAGGTGTCCCCGGATGCGTTTGGGAATATTTAGCTCTCAATAAGCCCCGAAGGGGGCGCGGACCCTGATGAAGACGTAATCACGAAAAGGGTACCAAACCTCCCGTTCGGTTGGGTTACGGCAGGGTGAATTCTCGCTGAAATGACGCCAAGCGCGCAGTCGCGAGGCAGCGGACAATGGAACTTGCAACCACTTCCCATATACAACGCCACCGCGCATTCGATCCTCAGTCCCGTCTCCGGATTCTTGAAGTCGGCGGGCTTTACCCATTCACTGACACCCGCGCGGAATTGCACCTTCGGCTGCACTTACTGTTACGTGCCCACGATGCGAGTGCAGGGCGGCTTGCGACCGGAAGACTGGAAGCAGTGGGGCAAGTTCACCACGTACAAGGAGAACGCCGCGGATCTGCTGGCCCGCGAGCTTCGCTCGGCGCAGATCGTCTATTGCTCGCCGTTGGTCGATCCCTATCAGCCAGCGGAGGCGGAAGCACGGTCCATGCCGGCGATTCTAGAAGCGGTGCTGCGGCGGCCGCCGCGGCGCTTCATCCTGCAAACGCGCGGTCCGCTGATTCTGCGCGATCTCGCGCTGCTGCGCCGGTTGTCCCGCGCGACCATTCTCGGCGTGAGTTTCTCTTTGACGACGGACTCGGACCAAATTCGCCAGTGGTTCGAGCCGTGGTGCGCGCCCATCGCCGAACGGATTGGGGTGATGAAGGCGCTTTCGGCCGAGGGCATTCGAACTTTCGCGACCTTGGCGCCGCTGCTGCCGTGTGATCCGGAGCGGCTGGCCTCGCTGGCGCTCGAAGCTACGCGCGAGGATCTGATCGGCGATCCGCTGCATGTGCGCGCGGCCAAGCCTCGCGGCGCCACGACTTGGCAGCCGGCGCATCGCATCGCGGAGGTCCGCGGATTCGAGCAATGGCTCGATCCGGCGTTCCAGTCCGAGGTGCTGGGGCGGATCGCGGCCGTCGCGGCGCGCGCCGGACGCCGCTTCGTTGCCGGACCCGAGGGCTTCGGACTCCTGGCCGACTTAAACTAGAAGTATGGCGACTGTGATGAGCACGGAATCGGCGGTGCAGCAGATTCTGAAGAATCTTGGAATCGAACCGGTGAACCGGGGCGCTTGCTACGGGCAGTGGCTGGACACCGCGGGCGAGGAGATCGCTTCGATCAATCCGGCGACAGGCCGGGAGCTCGCCCGCGTCCGCCTGGCGCTCGAGGAAGATTACGACGAGGTGATGTGGCAGGCGACCCGCTCCTTCGAGACCTGGCGGACCGTGCCCGCTCCCAAGCGCGGCGAAATCGTGCGCCAGATCGGCGAGGAGCTGCGGCACTCCAAGGACGAGCTCGGCGCGCTGGTGACCCTCGAAATGGGCAAAATCCTGGCGGAGGGCAAGGGCGAAGTGCAGGAGATGATCGATATCGCCGACTTCGCCGTGGGCTTGTCGCGCCAGTTGTACGGCTTGTCCATGCATTCCGAGCGTCCTGGTCATCGCATGTATGAACAATGGCATCCGCTGGGCGTGGTGGGGGTGATCAGCGCGTTCAACTTCCCGGTGGCGGTGTGGAGCTGGAACGCGATGCTCGCGCTGGTGTGCGGCGATCCCGTGGTGTGGAAGCCGTCGCTGAAAACGCCGCTGACGGCGATCGCGGTGCAGCACATCTGCAATCGCGTGCTGTCGCGCAACGGCCTGCAGGGCTTGCTGAATTTGGTGATCGGGCGCGACGACGCAGTCGGCTCACGCATGGTCGATGATCGCCGCGTCCCGCTGATTTCCGCTACCGGATCCACGCGGATGGGCCGCATCGTGGGCGAGCAGGTGGCGGCGCGGCTGGGCCGCACGCTGCTGGAGCTCGGCGGCAACAACGGGATCATCGTAATGGATGACGCCGATCCGGAAATGGTCACTCGCGCCGTTCTGTTCGGGGCCGTCGGGACCGCCGGGCAGCGTTGCACCACCACCCGGCGGCTGTTCCTGCAGAAAGGAATCGCCCAGCCCGTCATCGAGAGACTGGTGAAGCTGTATGCTCAGGTCCGCATCGGCGATCCCATGGATCCGGGCACGCTGATGGGCCCGCTCATTGATTCGCAGGCTGTCGACCAGATGATGTGGGCGCTCAACGAAGCTCGCGAGCAGGGCGGCGAGGTCCTGTGCGGCGGAGATCGGCTGAATACCGGCGGCGGTTGCTTTGTCACGCCCGCCATTGTGAAAGCCAACCCCGGAATGCCCATCACGAAGGAAGAAACCTTCGCTCCCATTCTCTATGTGATGGAGTTCGACACGCTGGAACAGGCGATCGGGGAACATAACAACGTGCCGCAAGGGCTGTCCTCGGCCATTTTCACCACCAACGTGCTTTCCGCCGAGGCATTCCTGAGCCCGCGCGGTTCCGATTGCGGGATCGCCAACGTCAACATCGGCACTTCCGGAGCGGAGATCGGTGGAGCGTTCGGAGGAGAGAAGGAGACAGGGGGTGGCCGCGAGGCCGGATCGGATTCGTGGAAAGCTTATATGCGGCGGCAGACCGTCACGATCAACTATTCGCGCGACCTGCCGCTCGCACAGGGGATTCGGTTCGATCTGTAGCTACTGTTTCGCGATCACCAGGTCCTTGATTTGGTCATATGCGGCCTGGGGAATGATCTTCTTCTGCACCAGGTCGGTCTTGGCGCGATACGGCCGGTTGGAGATGATCTTCTCGGCGTAGGCGTCGCCGATGCCAGGCAGCGCCTTCAGTTCCCTGGCCGAAGCCGTGTTCAGGTCCAAAGGTCCGGTGACGGATGCCCTGGTCTTGGCGCCGGCGCGTTCCATCGCCTCGCCTGCCTTGGAGACGCCTTCACCGGTCTTCTGCAGTCCGGTCCCGGTTCCTTCCACCGTTTTCTTGCCGGCCGTCTTGGTCACGTCCACCGTCTTGTCGGCAACCTTGACTGCGCCTTCCTTGGTCGCGTCCGCGGTCTTCTTGGATACGTCCTTGGTTGTATCCACCGCCTTCATCGTGCCTTCCTTGGTGGCGTCGGCCGTCTTCTTGGTGACCTCCTTGGTCTTGTCTACGGCGGTCTCGGCGCCTTCCTTGGTCGCGTCGGCTGTCTTCTTGGTGACCTCCTTGGTCTTGTCGACTGCCTTTTCAGTGCCCTCCTTTGTGGCGTTTACAGCCTTCTTCGTCGTGTCCTTGGTGGCATCGGTGGCTTTATCGATGCCGCTGCCCACTCTGCCTAGCGCCTTGGAAACCGGACCCTTCTTCTCCGCAGGCTCCTGCGCGAAAGCGAAAACGGACAGAACCACTAATACAAGGAGCTTTTTCATACCTCTACATATAGCAAGTTGGGTGCCGAAGCCGACAACGGGTGCTAGGTCTGTTGACGGCGGCAGGCGAACGCGGCCACTGCCGCCCACCCCGCCAGCGCAACTGGCTCGGCCGCAAACTTAAGAGCCAGAACACTATAGGCTGGATTCGAGAGAAGAACCGCCAGCGCGACCAGGGCGAATATGCCGATGCCCAGCTTGCGAACCGGCGTCTCCGCTCTCGCTCCGCAGGCGGCGCGTACCACCAAGCCGGTATACAGCGTGGACAGCAGCAGCAGGCCGCTGAGAAAAATCAGGAACGCCGTGGGATTTCCGATCTCGCGCGACCACTGCTCCGGCAGCCAGTCCGGGCGGCGATAGTAGGCAAAGAAGACCAGATCGTAAGGGAAGGGGAAGGCCAGCCACAGCTCTGCGCGCCGCAAGGCGACGGTGGCCGGGCCCAGGCGGATCAGGCTCAGCGCCGCGAGCGTCCAACCGGATAGATCCTCGAGCACCAGCCGGGACAAGGCCCACACCGCCAACCCGGCGGCAGCACACAGAATCGTATCGCGGCGCCAGAATTGCTCAGGGGTAACATAATTTCCGAACGGACCAGACAAGGGAGACTCAAATCCCCGCCGTGGCCACCGCCACGGCGATCAGCACCTTCACTCCCGCAGCTATGGAATCGGCTTCGGCCGACTCCTCCAGGGTGTGCGCGCCCTGCTGGCGGATGGCGCCGATGGCAATGGACGGGATGCCCATCGCGACACCCACGTTGGCGTCGGTGGATCCGGCGTCGATCGCCTTGGATCCGGCCGGACCCGCCGCGCCGAAGTGGTTCATCACGTCCACCACGGCCTTGACGAACGGGTGATTCTGACGCTCTTCCCGGGCGCGCGCTTTCGAATAATCGAAATCGTTGCCGTCCGGCTTCTCCGTTTGGAAGCCGACGCGTTCGGCATCGGCGGCGGCGCGGGCGATGCGGACCACCGCGCTTTCCAGGCGATCCTGCGTAGCCGAGTCGAGCGAGCGCAGATCGACGGTGAACCACGCCTCGCGCGGGATCGCGTTCACCACGGTTCCGCCGCCGATCATCCCGACGTTCAGCACCGGCAGCTTCATTTCCTCGAGCCCCGGTTCCACCTGCGGCAGCGGCATCGCGTACAGGTCCGTGATCGCCTTGGCGACAGCCTTGGCCGGGTTCGCAAGCCCGCGGCTGAAGAGCGTGTGTGAGCCGGAGGAGGTATAGCGGAAGCGCAGCCGCGAAATGCGGAACGCGCCGTACCACACGTTGCCGATGCCGATGTCGACGGCGGCGAAATGATCCGGACGGTAGCCGCTGCTGCGCAGCCATTCGCCGGCGCCCTTGAGCCTGGTTTCCTCCTGCACCGTGGCCAGGAAGATGAGATCGCCTTTCGTTTTCACCTGGGCTCGATCGAGGGCCCGGAACAACTCGAGGACCGCGATCAGGTTCCCAGTGCAGTCCCCGATACCCGGCGCTTTTAGCAGGTTGCCGTCGCGCTGCACCTTGATCGGCGTGGAAGCGGGGAACACTGTGTCCATGTGGGCGGCGAACACCAGCGACTTCCCGCCGCCGGAGCCCTTACGCACGGCGCTGACGTTGCCGATGCTGTCGGTTTTGATTTCGCTGAGGCTGGGCAGCTTGGCCAGCTCGCCGCGAATCCACGCCGCGCGCTTCTGCTCGCCGCCGGAGGGCGAGGGGATTTCCGTCAGGCGAATCCAGTCCTCCACGATCGCCTGCTGGCGCGGCGCTATGGAATCCAGCGCGCGCGCCACGGCGGGGTTGTTCAGGGACTCGGGGGAAAACGATTGAGCATGGAGGCCGGCGGCCAGGCAGCCGCAAAGGAGAAGGCGCATCCGCTGAGTTTAGCGTGATCCGCCGGCGAAGGTGTCGCACGCCGCAAGGCTGCCCGATTCAAGACCTCGACGGAACCACTCCACGCGCTGCGCCGAGGATCCATGGGTGAAACTTTCGGGTTGGATGCCCCGTCCCGACATGCGTTGGATGCGATCGTCGCCGATGGCGGCGGCGGCGTTCAGTCCTTCCTCCACGTCACCGGGTTCCAGCAGCCCGCGCTGGCTGGCCGAACTCCCCCAGACGCCCGCCAGGCAATCGGCCTGGAGTTCCATGCGTACGGAGAGTTGGTTGGCGGCCTGAGGATTGCCGCGCTGCAGTTGCCGCACGCGATTTTCGATGCCCAGGACCTTCTGAAGATGGTGCCCCACCTCGTGCGCCAGCACGTAGGCTTGGGCGAAATCGCCGGGCGCGCGGAAGCGGCGGCGAAGTTCCTCGTAGAAGCTCAGGTCGATGTAGACCTTTTCGTCGCCGGGGCAGTAGAACGGACCGGACGCGGCATCGGCGAACCCGCAGGCCGATCTGACGCCGTCGCGGAACAGGACCAGTTTCGCGCGACGATAGGGCGTGTCCGCCTGCTGCGGCAGCAGTTTGGTCCAGGTGTCCTGGATGTCGCCGATGACGAAGGAGACAAACTCGACGACGGGCTTTTCCTGCGCGTCGCGCCGGGGATCGGGCCTGCTGGATACGGCGGAAGAACCGCCGCCTCCGCCGAGAAATGGCGTAATCAGATCGCGTCCGAAGATCAGGCTGAGGAGCGCCAGGACCAGGAATCCGCCGATGCCGATTCCTCCGCCGCCGAAGCCCCGGCCTCCCCCGCCCTGGCCGCGCAGATCTTCAATGTCGCCGCTTTGGCCTCCGGGAGTCCAGCGCATGTGAGTACCTCGACCACGAGTGTCCCACACTCCCCCGCGCCAACGGATCGCCGGGATGGACTACTTTTCGTTGCCGAGATGCAGACCCTTGTGGATTGCGTACAAGGCAAGCTCCAGCCGGTCGGAGACGCCGAGCTTGTCGAAGATGTTGTGCAGATGGTTCTTCACCGTCTGCTCACTGATGAACATCTTCTCCGCCATTTCCTTGTTCTTGTAACCCTGCGCCACCAGCGCCACGATCTCGCGCTCGCGCGCCGAGAGCGGGCTGCGTTCCCGCACCTTGCCGGCCGACGAGCCCCCGCCGCCGCCCATCTCCATGGCCGTGGAAAACTGCCGCATCACGGCGGCCGTGGTGTGCGAATCCAGCCAGATCTCGCCCGCCTGCACCTTGCGGATGCTCTTGACGATCAGTTCCGGCGCGGTCTGCTTCAGGACGATGCCCGAACAGCCCAGCTTCATCGCCTGGACGAATTCGTTCTTGTCTTCCGAGGCGGTCAGGACGATCACCCGCGTCCGCTTGTTGGACTGCTGCAGGCTTTGCAGCGCGCTCAAGCCATCCAGATTGGGCATCCGGAGGTCCAGCAGAAGGATATCCGGATCGAGTTCCTGAACCCGCTCCAGAACTTCGCGGCCGTCGGCGGCCTCGCCGACGATTTCGAAGTCGTCCTCCAGGGAAAGCAGCTTCTTGAGCCCGTCACGGACGATCGGATGGTCGTCGGCAATCAGGATGCGTATGTTCTTTTTGTTATCCACCGCGTTCAACCCGTCTGGGCTTTGGCTCTCCGTCGTAAAGGCGTCTTGCATGTCAGCCCCGAATCTTTGTCCCGATTCTAGACGGTTCTAGTACCCATAGCAATTTCGGTTGGCCTTAGTACTATAACCAGTTTCTACCTAATTCCGGTTTACGGTCACCTTACTACTCCGGAAAGGGTCAAAAGACCCAGGCACGGGAACCTTAACTTCTTCACTGTATCAGGATTACGCGTCATTCCGCCGAAACCGGGCTCATCCCCGGAGCCGGCATACGACCCTGGTACCCCACCTGCATTCTTCGGGAACAAGGTCACAAGCTGCGATCATGTATTCAGATGGAATCCCTGTACTGGGTGATGAGCTGGCTGTGCCACCGCACCTGCGAACACTGCTATGAGGACCGCTTCCGTCCCTACTACGGCGCGGACCTCGAACGTGTGATTGCCGAAGCGCGGGAGGCCTTCCCCAGGATCATCGCCAACCTGCCCGCCCGCCTGACCTTCCGGGACAGCGCCGGACGGGAGCAGCACGGACGGATCATTCTCGCCGGGGGCGAACTGCTTCTGGAACCGGTCCGCGAAACGGTGCTCTACCCAGCCCTGCGGCTGCTTCGCGACAAGTACGGAAGCGGCGTCACCCTGATCGTGCAGACCACGGGGGACCTGCTGAACCCGAAGATCGCCGCCGAGCTGGCCGCGGGACGCATCGACATTCTGTCCGTTTCGGGTATCGATGCTTATCACGCCGGGTTGGAGACCGAAGAGGCGCAGGCGGGGCTCATGGCCAAAGTTCGCGGCATCCTGACCCAAGCGGGCTGGATGGAGGATCAGATGAGACCGGGAACGGCATCACCCGCCCGCCCGGGGCAGATCCGCTACCACTTTTTCGGCGCGCAGCCCGGAAGTTGGATCGGCAAACTGTGGCCGCGCGGACGCGCGCAACAAAACGAGCTCTCCACGGCGGGGATCGCCGACAACTTCTGCAATCAATGGTCGGGCGGCGTGAATTTTCTGCGCTACCGGCACGCGGGGTCCGAGGTCTCCATCGAACCCACCGGCAAGGTCTATCCCTGCTGCATGAAGACCGCGATGGAAATCGGCGACCTGAGCCGGGAGCCGCTCGAGCAGATTCTGAACCGGCTGGCCGGCGATCCGGTATACGAGGCGATCAACGCGGGCCAGCCGCAGCGCATGGGCCTGGAGCATGGCTGGACCGAAGAGCAGTTCCTGGAGAAGTCGGAGACAATCCTGCCGTCCGGCCGCGCCTACCGCAACCTGTGCATCGGATGCGATGCGTTCCATCGCGAAGTGCTGATGTCGCGAAAAGCGCTGGTTCAGATCGGCTAGACGGGGATTACGCCGGCCGCCGCCAGCCGGTCCAACGCGCCGGCGTCCAGGCCCAGCCGTTCGCCCAGGATCTGGCGGGTATGCTCGCCAAGCGCGGGGGCGCGATGACGCACCCGTCCGGGAGCGGCCGCTAGCTTGACCGGCGCCCCGGTAACCGTGAACCCGTCCACCGGAACAAACATCTCCCGCGCCGCGGCCTGAGGATCATCCACGACTTCACGCAAGGTGCGGATCGGCGTGCAGGGGATCCCGGCGGACTGCAGCAAGGAGATCCATTCGGCGCAGGTGCGCTGCCGCAGAATACCGCCGAGCAGCGGCTCCAACACGGCGCGGTTCTTCACCCGCAGGCCGTTGGTTGCGTACTCCGGGTGCGCGGCAAGCTCCGGGTGTCCGATCGCGGGGCAGAAGGCCTGCCACAGTTTTTCGCTGGCTACGGCGATTACGATATCGCGGTCGCTTGCCGGAAACGCCGCGTACGGGACGATGGTGGGAAACGCGGTGCCCATCGGCTTCGGCAGCGTCCCGGAGCCGAGGAAGTTGGCGAAATTGGAGGCCATCGCCGAGACCATCGAGTCGAACATGGAGACGTCCACGAATTGTCCCTCGCCGGTGCGGTCGCGAACCCGCAGGGCCATCAATATGCCGATGAGCGCGAACATGCCGCTGGTGATGTCCGCAACCGAGTGCCCGCAGCGCGCCAGGTGGCCTTCCGGTGTGCCGGTGACGCTGATCAATCCGCTCGAAGCCTGCAGAATCAGATCCATGGCCGCGTCATCGCGGCGCGGACCGTTCTGTCCGTAGCCGGAGATCGAGCAGTAGATCAGGCGCGGGTTGCGCGAGCGCGCGGCGGAGTAACCGAGGCCGAGGCGGTCCATCACGCCCGGACGCATGTTCTCGATCAGCACGTCCGCTTTCTCGATGAGCTTCCGGCATAGTTCCACGCCTTCCGGCTTCTTCAGATCGATGGCGAGACCCTGCTTGCTCGCGTTCAGCCCCAGGAAGTAGGATGCGTCCTGGCCGGTGTACGGCGGACCCCAGGAGCGGCCGGGATCCCCGCCGCCGGGCGATTCAATCTTGTACACCGTGGCGCCATAGCTCGCCAGCAGCATCGTGCAATAAGGCCCGGCCAGCGCGTGGGAAAAGTCGAGAACCAGGAGGCCGTCGAGAACACTCTGCATGAGACCCGCTATCTTACCGGAAACGGCCCGGAAACGGCGCGTTCGAGACGGCGCGGCGGTTATACAATAGCTTCGCTATGCGAACGGCCCTGTTTCTCTCCATGACGACGATCCTTTGCGCGCAGGATGCAAGCATCGCGCGCCACCCCGATGTAGCGGGCGCGATCCGCGTGTTCGAGGCCTGGATCGGGGAGCAGATGGCGTATCGCGCGCTGCCCGGCGTCGCGGTCGGTCTGATTCACGATCAGAAGCTGGTGTACTCCCGCGGCTTCGGTTTCGCCGACGAGAAGAAATCCAAGCCGGTGACTCCGGCCACTCTGTTCCGCATGGCCTCGCACACCAAGCTGTTCACCGCGATCGCCATCCTGCAGTTGCGGGATCAGGGCAAGCTGCGGCTGGATGATCCGGTATCCCGGCATTTGCCCTGGTTCGCGATCCAGCCGGCGACGGACGACGACGGCGAGATCACCATCGAGCACCTGATTACCCATGGGTCGGGCCTGCCGCGCGAGGCCGCCACCGACTACTGGAACGACTTCCGGTTCCCCACCAAGGCCGAAGTGATGAAAACTGTCTCCACGCAGAAGGCTGCTTTCGCTCCGGACACGCGATGGAAGTACTCCAATCTCGCGGTTTCGCTGGCGGGCTACATCGTGGAGCAGCTTTCCGGCGAATCGTACGACGCCTACATGGAGAAGAACATTTTCCGGCCGCTGGGAATGAGTTCGTCGAGCATCGGGGTGCCGGAGTCGCGGCGCGGTGATCTGGCGCTGGGCTTCGGCCGCCGCATGCCTGACAATTCGCGCAAGCTGATGCCGCTTACCGATTGCCGCGGCATCGATCCGGCGGCGGGGCTGACCTCCAATGTCGAGGACATGGCGTGGTTCGTCGCACTGCAGTTCCGCGGCGGGAAGGCCGGCGGCCAGCAGATTCTGAAGGGCTCCACGCTGCGCGAGATGCATCGCGTACGCATGCTGGAGAACAACTGGCAATCGGGCAACGGGCTGGGCTTCGCCGTCAGGAGAAACAAAGAGAAGACCTGGGTGGGACACGGCGGATCGCTGGCCGGTTACAAGACGCAGACCTGGGCCAACATTACCGACAAGGTGGGCATCGTGGTGCTGACCAACGGCGATGACTCGCGGCCGGATGCGATCGCGTCGCGCGGCCTGGATTTGATCGGAGAAGCGATCGCCAAGGCGGCGGCGCCGCCCGCCAAACCTCCGCTTTGGGACGTATCCTGGTCGCGCTTCGCGGGACTTTACCGCACCCTGTGGGGCGATTCGCAGGTGGTGGAGTTGAACAATTCGCTGGTGATGTTCGATCCGACGGGGGACGATCCGTCGGCGCAGCAGAAGTTGATTCCGCAGGGCAACGGCGTGTTCAAGCTTGACGGTCCGACGGGTGGCGGAGCGATCGGCGAGCTGGTCACGTTCCTGGAAGAGAACGGGAGGGTGACGGGGATGCGGATCGGCTATGGAGTCAGCCAGCGAGTGGGCCGGTGATTCATTTCTTCAGCGCCAGCGCCATGCGGCGCATGGCGGGGCTCACCGGCTGCGGCTGAGACTCCGGCTTTACCGGCGGATTTTCCGCCTCCGTCGCCGCATGCAGCTTGCTCAGTGACGCCGCGGTTTCCGCCTCCGCGTCCGCCAGTTCCTGCGTGGCTTTCAAGTGCGGCAGGATGTCGGCGGGATCGGGGATGTTCGCCTCCAGCATGTCCATTCCTTCCACGGTGATCAGCAGGTTACTCTTGTCATCGTTGGCGACGTACCCGCGCTGCTTCAAATACCAAACGGAGAGGAACAACTCTTCCGGCCGGGCCGCGATCATCGCTTCCATGTGCCGCACCGAAAGCCCGCCGGTGGCCGGGCGCTCCCGCCGCCGGTCATACAGCAGGCACAAGATGCAGGCGCGCCGGTACCGCTCCTTGGTCAGCGCCTCGAAAAATTCGGCGGCGTGGAACTTCGGCGGGCCGTCCTTGTCCTTGGGACGCAGATCGTCGAACATCTTGCGCGTCGCCGAGTCGGAAAGCACCTCAAATGCCAGGGCGATCGCCTGGAACTTCTCCTTGTTGGGCGTCTTGCCGCTTTGCGGGTGATACTGAGCCTCCAGGTTGACGTAAGCCATCTGGATAGCTTCCGAAGTGGCGTTGGAGTCAATGCCGAGCACAACATAGTGATCCTGGAACTGTCCGGCAAGGGGAGCGCTCATGTGACGCCAATCGGCGGGTTCGGGTCTCCACAATAGCCGGGGAGCTGTGGTACACTCGAATCGGAAATTGGTCTGGTAGACAGGTCCAGGACGTTTTTGGCAGATTTCCGTAAAACCTGTTTGCTATGAACGAGTTAATCGGCGGCACGAAGGCGCGGCCGGATACCAACCAATTTTACATTGGCTAAGGGGTAAACGATATGTTCTTCGACGAGCCGTTCCGCCTGAAGGTTGGTCTCGCGGAAATGCTGAAGGGCGGCGTCATCATGGACGTCACCAATGTGGAGCAGGCGGTGATCGCGGAAAACGCCGGGGCTTGCGCGGTGATGGCGCTGGAGCGTGTTCCGGCGGACATCCGCAAGGAAGGCGGCGTCGCCCGCATGGCGAACATCCGGATCATCCGCGACATCATGGGCGCCGTTTCCATTCCGGTGATGGCCAAGGCGCGTATCGGCCACTTTACGGAGGCGCGCGTGCTGGAAGCGCTGGGCGTCGACTACGTGGATGAGAGCGAAGTGCTGACCCCCGCCGATGAGGAACATCACATCGACAAGCGCGGCTTCAAGATCCCGTTCGTTTGCGGTGCGCGCAACCTGGGCGAGGCGCTGCGGCGGATCGCGGAAGGCGCGGCGATGATCCGCACCAAAGGCGAAGCAGGATCCGGGAACATCGTGGAAGCGGTGCGCCACATCCGCACCATCGTCAAGGAGATGCGTCAACTGACCGTGCTCGGACACGAGGAACTGGTGGCGGAATCCAAGAAGCTGCAGGCTCCGCTGGAGCTGGTGGAGATGGTGGCCAAGACCGGCAAGCTGCCCGTTCCGAACTTCTCCGCGGGCGGAATCGCGACTCCCGCGGACGCCGCGCTGGTGATGCAGTTGGGCGCGGAAGCGGTGTTCGTCGGCTCCGGCATCTTCAAGTCGTCCGACCCCGAGGCGCGCGCGAAGGCGATCGTGAAGGCGGCGACGTACTACCAGGATCCGGTAAAGCTGCTGGAAGCAAGCGAGGAAGTCGGCAAGGCGATGGACGGGCTGGACATCCGGCAGTTGAGCGAGAACGAACTGCTACAGACGCGCGGCTGGTAATCGAGTCTTCCTGGCGGTAATCCTAACGGGCGGGGGCGACCCCGCCCGTTTCCTTTTGTCTACTGCACCAGGCGGCGGTCCCGCCGTAGAAAGGCGGGCGTGTCCAGGTCGTTCAGAACGGGCTGGGGCTCGGGCGGCAACTGCGGAGCGGCGGAGGCCGCGGCGGCTCGAGCGGCATGAACCATCGGCTCCGGGTCAGCGGCCGGAGGCGGCGCTTCCATCAGCGGGCTGGGCGGCGCAGCGAGCTCCGGCACTCGGAACTGGCTGCGGCTGAGCGTGGGCAGGTTCTCCTTTTGGAATCCGGTGGCGATCACGGTGATCTTCACCTCGTCGCCTAGCGACTCGTTCATGACGATGCCGAAGTTGAGCTGAACGTCCTCGTTCTCGGCGGCCGCGCGGATCAGGGTGCAGGCCTCGTTCACCTCATGCAGGCTGAGGCGCGAGGAGGCGGTGATGTTGATCAGGATGCCGCGCGCGCCGCGCATGCCGCCGGTATCCATCAGCGGCGAGCTGATGGCCTTGCGCGCCGCCTCCACCGCGGCGTTCTCACCGGTGGCGCTGGCGGTGCCCATCATGGCGTAACCCATTCCCAGCATGATGGCGCGGATGTCGGAAAAGTCGCGATTGATGATGCCCGGGGTGGTGATGATGTCGGCGATCCCCTGCACCGCCTGGCGCAGCACGTCGTCGGCGATGCGAAAGCTCTCGAAGAAGCTGGTGCCCTTGGGAACCAGGTCCAGAAGCTGATCGTTGGGAATGGTGATCACGGTGTCGACGACAGTGGCGAGTTCGCCGAGCCCGTGATCGGCCTGCTTGCGGCGGCGCGGTCCTTCAAACCCGAACGGCTTGGTAACCACGGCGACGGTGAGCGCGTTCAGTTCCTTGGCAAGCGAGGCGACCACCGGCGCTGCGCCCGTGCCGGTGCCCCCGCCGAGCCCGGCGGTGACGAACACCATGTCCGCGCCTTCCAGGATTTCGATGATCTTGTCGGTGTCCTCAAGCGCGGCCTGACGGCCCACGGTGGGATCGGAGCCGGCGCCCAGCCCGTGCGTCATCTTGGCGCCGATCTGCAGCTTGTTCGGCACGGGAGACGCGTTCAGCGCCTGTTGGTCTGTGTTCAGGACGTAGAACTCCACGCCGCTGACGCCTTCGTTCAACATGCGCGCAACCGCGTTGCCGCCGCCTCCGCCGACGCCGATCACCTTGATCCGCGTGCCCAGCGAAAGCTCTTCCTGGATGACAAACTTCAGAGCATCGAGCGCCATGGTTTCTTCCGCCTCCCCTTGATCTCGCTTACTTCATCACCAAACCCATCAGCCCGCCCTTACGCCGGGCCGGCTTGCGCGACTTGAGCCGCGCCGAATACATTGCCAGTCCCGCTGCTGTAGTCCAGGCGGGATTCTCCAGATCATCGGGCCAGTCCGCGATTCCGATAGCCAAGCCGTTGCGCGCCTGGCAGTCGAGAATGCGTTCGGCCATGTCGCACATTCCGTTCAGGAACGTGCCGCCGCCCACCAGGACCACGCCCTCCAACAGGGAGCGGCCGGTCATCCCCAGGCGGGCGAGCTCGGCTTTCACGAAGAGGAACAGTTCCTCGGCGCGGGCCTCCAGGATCTCGTTCAGTTCCTTGCGCGGGGCTTCGCGGGCGGGCCGGCCGTCATGGGACGGAATCTCAATCAGGCTGTTGTCGGCGGTGAGTCCGAGCAGCGCGCAGCCGTACTGTTGCTTCAACAGCTCCGCGTCCTCATAGCTGACCTTCAAACCCCACACGACATCGCGGGTCAGGTGATCGGCCCACACCGGCAAGGGCGAGGCCAGCATCAGGCTGTCGCCCTCATACACCACCAGGTCGGCGGATTGGAGCCCGATGTCGATCACAGCCACGCCGCGCGCCCGATCCTCGGCGAGCACAGCGGCATAAGCGGCGGCGATCGGTTCGAATACGGTTTCCTCCACGGCGACATGGGCTTCGTGGACCGCCGAGACCAGCGCCTGATGCTCGCGCTGCGGGGCGGTGACGATGTGCACGTTCGCTTCCAGACGGGAGCAGACGGCGCGGCGCGGGTTGCGGTAACCGGCGCGGCCGTCCACGGTGAAATCCTGCGGCAGCAAGTGCAGCAGCAGGCGATCCTCTTCCAGCCGCACGCGCGATGCGAGATCGACGGCGTAAGTCAGGTCCTCGCGCTCCACTTCGCGCGGACGGCCGAATTCGTACACGCCGCGGCTGTTCGCGGATTGAATCCCCGCGCCCCCGATGCCGAGCACGCCCGCCTCCACCGTGACACCGGCCATCTGCTCGGCGTCGTGGACGGCCGCGCGCAGCGTGTCCGAGAGCGCGTGCTGATCCGTGAGGCGGCCCTTCACCCAGCCGGACGACGGGCGGTCGCCATAGCCGAGAAAGCGCAGCCGGTCATCCTCCAGCACGCAGATGAGCACGCGCGTCCGGCCCGCTCCCGCGTCCAAGCCCACCGCCAATTGAAAATCGCTTGCCAAGTTGTACTGCTCCTGCCTTTATTCGCCCTCGAGCGCCGTGATCCTGTCGTCGATCCGCAGATCGAAAGTAGTTGCGTCCGGCGCCGTCTGCCGGACCTTCGGGTAGTAAATAAAGAACGTTTCCAGGCGGCTGCGGAAGCTGCGATCGCCCATCAGCAGAATGAGCATGCGGTCCTCCAGCCGGGTATGGATCTTGAGATTCTCCGGGTCCTGCGCGTCAATTTCCGAAAGCTTGGCGCTCCACTCGCCCAGATCCCGAAGCATGCGCTGCACACGCCGGATGCGATCGCGGCGGGCCACCAACTGATCCCGCGTGCGGATTCCCAGCACCACCGGCAGTTCGAATTTCACTCCGGGAGGCGCGGGCAGGATCACTCCGTCTTCGTCGATCAGCGCGAAGCGCGACGCCTGGCGGCTCTCGGCGGTCACCGACACATAGGCGAGGGGTTCCCGCTCCACCACGCTGACCACCACCTGGTCCGGCCAGATGCGGGTGATGCTGGCGGACCGCACCCAGTCGATCGCCATCACTTCGGAGCGCCGGGCCTGCAGCGGGAGCAGCGCGATGCTGCGGTCAAAATCCGGCTCGAATACGCGGCTCACCTGGGCGGGCGAAGCATGGCGGATGCCGCGCAGCTTCAGGCTGCCGCTGTCGCCGGGCTTTCGCGTCAATGCGAACCGGGCATCCAGGCTGAGATATTCCTGCGCCCGGAAGTAGCCCACCAGCAGGGCGATGAGGACGAAGCCGAGAATGATGCCGCGGACGGCGTAGCTCCACTGGGCGCGGCCTTCGCGCCGCGGCGAGCTTTTCGCCGGGCCGGCCGGAGCGGCGGCGGCCAGGGTCTCGTCCAGACCGGGGAGGAGGGGTTCTTCGCCGGCGGTTTTCCTGGCCATGGCTAGTCCGCTCCTTTCAGGCGCTCGAGGATGCGATCGCCGGCCTGGGATACGCTGCCCGCGCCGAGCGTGATGATGGCGTCGCCCGCCGCGGCCTGCGCGGCCACCGATTCGATGCCGGCGTCCATGGATGCGGCAAAGGTGACGCCGCGATGTCCGAAGGCCCGCAGCCGCTCCGCCAGCGCCTCCCCGGTCACACCGGGAAGCGGCGACTCCGACGCAGCGTAGATGTCGAGCACGTGTACCGTGTCCGCCGCGTGGAACGCTTTCGCGAAGTCGTCCATCAGCGCTTCGGTGCGGCTGTAACGGTGCGGCTGAAAGAGCACGTGAACATGTCCGAAACCGCATTCGCGCGCGGCGGCGAGCGTCGCCCGGATTTCGGTGGGATGGTGACCGTAATCGTCCACCACGGTGATCTCGCGCTCCCGGCCCTTGACCTGGAAGCGGCGGTCGACGCCGGAAAAGTGCGCCAGGCCTTCACGAATCTGCTCCACGTGGACGTCGAGCTCCAGGCCCACCGCGACCGCGGCGGTGGCGTTCAGAGCATTGTGATAACCGGGCACGGCAACGCTGAACAGACCCAGATCCTGCCCGCGCAGCTTCAGCCGAAACTCGCTTCCGAAGCTGCCGCTCTTCCAGTCCGACAGGGTCAGGTCGGATTGCGCGCTCGCGCCGTAGGTGATGGTCCGGCGGTTCACCTGGGAGTAGATCTGCTGGACGTTCTCATCATCCAGGCACAGGATGGCGGCGCCGTAGAAGGGCACTTTGTTGACAAAGTCAAGGAATGCACCGCGGATCTCGTCGATGGAGCGGTAGTGATCCAGGTGCTCGCGGTCGATGTTCGTCACCACGGCGAGAATCGGGGCGAGCTTCAGGAACGAGCCGTCGCTTTCGTCGGATTCGACTACCAGGAAGTCGCTTCTGCCGACGCGGGCGTTCGAACCGCCCATGGTGCCCACGCGTCCGCCCACCACCACGGTAGGATCCAGACGGCTCAGCACGGAAGCGACCATTGAAGTCGTAGTGGTTTTGCCGTGGCTGCCGGCGATGGCGACGCCGTATTTCAGCCGCATCAGTTCGGCGAGAAGCTCGCCGCGCGGGATCACCGGAACCTGCCGCAGCCGGGCGGCGATCACTTCCGGGTTGTCCGGGCGGACCGCGGAGCTGATCACCACCACTTTGGCGCCGGCGATGTTGGAAGCCGAATGTCCAATCTGGATGCGCGCGCCCAGACTCCGCAGTCGTTCGGTGATGGGGCCTGCCTTCAGGTCCGAACCGCTCACCGTGTAGCCCAGATTCAACAGCACCTCGGCGATGCCGCTCATGCCGATTCCGCCGATGCCGGTGAAATGGACGTGCTGTGGCTTGAAAAACATTTCGAATCTGTATTGTTTCGGGCTTTCGCCCCCGCTGTCAACGGCCTCGAAGGCCAAAAGGCTCAATTCGCGGCCCTCCCGGACAATTCTTCCAGCAAATCGGCGGCCCTGCGGGCCGCGCCGGGCATGGCGAAGGTTTTGGCGGCGGCCGCCATGCGCGACAGGCGGTCCGGATCGGCCGCGAGCGCGAGCAGTTCGCCGGCCAGCCGCTCGCCGGTGAGTTCGGCATCGGGCACCAGCCGCGCCGCGCCGCGGGCCGCGAAGGCCTCCGCGTTCTTCAACTGATGGTCGTCGGCGGCGAAGGGAAAGGGAACCAGCAGGGACGGCTTGCCCGCCGCGGCGAGCTCGGCCACGGCGCCCGCGCCGGCTCGCGACACGATGAGGTCCGCCGAGGCGAAGGCGGCCGGCATGTCCTGAATGAACTCCACCACTTCTCCTTCCATTCCCGACTCGCGAAATGCGTCCACGGCTTCCGCGTATCCGGCGGCGCCCGCCTGCAGCGTGATCCGCAGATCCGGCCTGGGGGCCAGCAAGGGCCAGCTTTCGCGCGCGGCGCGATTCAGCGTTCGCGACCCCTGGCTGCCGCCGGTGATCAGAACGCGAAATCGCCCCGGATCTTTCTTCTCCGGCAGGGCGAAGAATTCTTCTCGCACCGGCAATCCCGCCACTTCCGCGCGTCCGGGCGGGAAATGCGCCGCGGTTTCGGGAAAGCTCACCAGCGCCCGGGCGACAAAGTGCCGGAACCAGCGGACGGCCGCCCCGGGAACGGCGTTGGGCTCCATCACGATCACCGGCAGCCGCGCCCACAGCGCGGCGAGCATCACCGGCCCGGCGACATAACCGCCCAGCGAGAACACCGCCGCGGGCCGGTGCTGGCGCAACAACCGCGCCGATCGCCAGACGCTCCACGGAAGCTGGACCAGCGTGCCCAGCTTGCGCCGCAGGCTGACCCGGTTCAGCCCGCCGATCTCGATCCGCTCCAGCGGAAAATTCTCCGGCGGCACCAGCCGCGATTCCATTCCGCCCTGGGTCCCGATGAACACCGCCTGATGACCCCGCGCTCGCAACTCCCGCGCCACCGCCAGCAGCGGCATCACATGGCCGCCCGTGCCGCCTCCGGCCATGATGAAAACCGCCACGACGCTACCCCGCGTGCTCGCTGATGCTGAGCAGCATCCCCAGCGACATCAGCGTGCTGAGAAGAGAGGTTCCGCCGGAGCTGATCATCGGCAGCGGGATGCCCTTGGTAGGGGCCAGATCCAGGACCACGCTCATGTTGATCAGCGCCTGCACCACGATCACGGTGGTGATGCCCAGGGCCAGGTAGCGGCCGAACTCATCGGGCACGGTCCAGAACAGCCGCAGCCCGCGCCACAGGATCACCAGGAAGCCCGCCAGCAAGGCGATGCAACCCCACAATCCCAACTCCTCGCCGACCACGGCATAGATAAAGTCGGTGTGCGCCTCTGGCAGGTACAACAGCTTCTGTTTGCCCTGCATCAGGCCGACGCCGAGAACGCCGCCCGCGCCGACGGCGATCTTGGACTGCCGCGCCTGATACCCGTGATCGCGAACGCTGGACGCTTGCCGCAGATACTTCTTCAGGCGGCCGTCGGGATCCACTTTGCCGAGCAAGTGGTGCTCCGGATCCACGTAGGCCAGCACGCGGCCCAGGCGGTACGGCTTACTGATCACCGCGATGCCGCCAAACAGCAGCGCAGCCGCCGCGGCCATGGCAAAATAGCGCGGCTCCAGACCGGCCACGAAAAAGACAACGACGGCGGTAAGCAGCAGCACCACCGCGGTTCCCAGGTCGGCCACCACCACCATGAAGGTCAGCATGACGACGGCGAGCGCCGCCGGCAGCAAGGTGTGACGGGAGTTGATGGCTCGCGCCCGCAGCGCGATGAAGTAGGCCAGGAACACGGCCAGTGCGGGCTTGGCCAGCTCCGAGGGCTGGAGCGAGAAGCCGGCGAAGCGGATCCAGCGGTGGGCCCGCGGATCCAGGAAGTACACCGCCACCAGCAGCGCCAGCACCACGCCCAGCGACGCGAAGGCCCAGGTGGGCGTCTGCATCGTCCGGAAATCGCGTTTCTTAAAGTACATCAGGGCGCTGAGGGCGACCACCGCCCAAGCCAGTTGCCGCATCAGAAAATAAGTGCTGGACCGGAACTTTACCTGGCCGATCAGCGACGACGCCGAGAACATCACCACCAGGCCGAGGCTGACCATCGCCACCACCGTGGACAGCAGAATCCAGTCGGTCTTCAAGCGTTGCGCCATATCAGATTTCCGCCACCAGCTTCTTGAACACCCGCCCGCGATGCTCGTAATTCTCGAACTGATCGAAGCTCGCGCAGGCGGGCGCGAGCAGGACGATGTCGCCCCAGGAGGCTCGCGCGCGCGCTTCGGCGACGGCGCGGTCCATGGTTCCGCAGGAGATCAGCGGCGCCGCGCCGTCAAGCTGCGCCTCGATCTTGGTGGCGGCCGCCCCGATCAACAGCACCGCGCGAGCCTTGCGCCGCAGCGAATCCGCCAGCACGCTATAGTCGCTGTCCTTGTCCTTGCCGCCCAGAATGATCCACAGCCCGCCGGGAAAGGAATCGATCGCCTTCTGGGTTGCGTCCACGTTGGTCGCCTTGGAGTCGTTGTAGTAGCGAACGCCGTCGATCTCGCGCACGAACTCGATGCGATGCTCCACGCCGGGGAAGGTGCGCACCGCGCCGGCGATCCGGTCCGGGGGAGCTCCGGCGAGAAAGGCGCAAAGCGACGCGGCCATGACATTCTCGACGTTGTGCAGGCCGGGCAGGGGGATGTCGCCGCGCGTGATCCAGGGTTCGCCCAGAAAGTACAACTGCTCGCCGCGGAAGAACATGCCTCGCGGCTGCTCGTCGCGAAAGCTGAACCATACCGGCGTGGCGCGGGTGTGCGCCGCATAGGAAGAGACGATGGCGTCGTCGCGATTCAGCACCGCGAACCCGGATTCGTCCTGCGTCTCGAACAGCCGCCGCTTGGCGGCGGAATAGGCCTCCATGGTGCGATGGCGGTCCAGATGATCGGGCGTCAGGTTCAGCGCCGCGCCGATCCTGGCCCGGAACTCGCGAATGGTTTCCAACTGGAAGCTGGACAGCTCCAGAACATTCCACTGATCGGCGCGCGAACTCTCCACCATCGATGCCGGCGGAGTGCCGATGTTGCCACCCACCTGACAGGCAATCCCGCTTTCCCGCAGGATGTGTCCGGTAAGGGCCGTGGTGGTGGTTTTGCCGTTGGAGCCGGTAATGCCGATCACCGGACCTTGCAGGTAGAAGCCGGCGAGCTCCACTTCGCCGATCACCGGGATGCCGCGCTGGCGGGGCGCATCCAGAAGGTCGAGATCGCGGGAAACGCCGGGCGAGAGCACAATCAGATCGACGCCGGCGAAGGCGCGCGCGGTCTGATCCAGATATTCGACGCCGGCGACACGGTCCGGCTCCGCCACCGGGTTGCAATCCACGCCACGGACCGCCGCGCCGCGCGACAGCAGCAGCCGCGCCGCCGCCACGCCGGACCGCGCCATGCCGACCACCGCGACTGTGGCTCCCTCGATGCGCATTTATCTCAACTTCAAGGTGCTGAGCGCGAACAGCGCCATCACCAGCCCAGCGATCCAGAACCGCGTGATCACCTTGGCCTCATCCCAGCCGAGCGCCTCGAAGTGGTGGTGCAGCGGCGCCATCTTGAAAACGCGTTTGCCGCGTAACTTGAAGCTGCCCACCTGAATCACGACGCTCAGCAGTTCGATCACGTACACGCCGCCGATGAACAGCAGCAGAATTTCCTGTTTGATCAGTACCGCGACGGTGCCCATCGCGCCGCCCAGCCCCAGCGCGCCCACGTCGCCCATGAACACTTCCGCGGGATGCGAGTTGTACCACAAGAAGCCGAGCGAAGCGCCGGTCATGGCGCCGCAGAAGATGGTCAGCTCGTTCGCGCCCGGCAGGCGGGCGAGATCCAGGTAACGCGCCAGTTCGGCGTGACCGGTGACGTAGCACAGCGCGGTCATGGCGCCGGCGGCGATGATCATCAGCCCGATGGCCAGCCCGTCCAGGCCGTCGGTGAGGTTCACCGCGTTCGACGAACCCACCAGCACCAGGATCATGAATCCGAAGAAGAACACGAAGGCGAACGGGTAGGTGTAGGTTTGCCGCAGCAGGGAGTCGATCAGCAGGTCCGGCTTGAACTGCTTGAAGAAGGGGACGTTCATCGCGGTGGCGTATTGGCCTCGCGAGTGCAGGTACAGCAGGAACAAGCCGATGAGCAGCGCGGCCAGCACCTGCAGGCCGAACTTCTGCCGCGCGGTGAGCCCCAGATTGCGCATCTGCTTCACCTTCGTGTAGTCGTCGTAGAATCCGATGGCGCCGAAGCTCACCAGGCCGAGCATCGCCAGCCACACGTAGGGATTCCGCAGGTTGGCCCAGAGCAGCGTGGGCACGACGATAGCGATGATGATGAGGACGCCGCCCATGGTGGGCGTGCCCGCCTTCTTGGCGTGCGACTTCGGTCCTTCCTCGCGGATGTACTGTCCCACCGACATCTCGCGCAGCTTGTTGATCAGCCACGGGCCGAGAATGATGGACAGCGCCAGGGCCGTGATGGTGGCGCCGGCGGTGCGGAAGGTGGAGTATTGAAAGACGCGGAACGGCGAGAAGGCCGGGTAAAGGGTTTCAAACAACAGCCAGTACAACATTCAGGCAAGAAACCTTTCCAGCGCTTTTTCGACGCGCGTGCCGCGCGATCCCTTGAAGAGTATGGCGTCGCCAGGCTGAACCACGCCGCGAAGAAACTCGCCGGCGGGTTCCGGCTCGTCGAAAAAATACGCGGCGTCGACTGCATGGCCGGCACCTTTGGCTGCGTCCAAGATGTGACAGGCCGCGCCGCGTATCCCAACGAGCAATTGAACGCCCGACATCGCTGCGTAGTTTCCCACCTCGCGATGCAGGGCCTCAGCCCAGTGGCCGAGTTCGAGCATCTCCCCCAGCACGGCGATCTTCCGCCGTCCCGGTGCATCCCGCAGCACGTCCAGCATGGAGCGGACCGCGTCGGGATTGGAGTTGTAGCAATCGTTATAAACCAAAACCCCTTGAAAAGTAAACTGTTCGCCGCGCATTTTGGGACGGCTGAGAGAGGCTACCGCGTCCCGCAGGCGCTCCGGTTCAATTCCGTACACATCCGCCGCGGCGATTCCGGCGAGAATGTTCAGGACGTTGTGGCGTCCGATGAGGCGGGATTCGAACTCGACGCCCCGGACCCGGAACCGAGCCCCGTCCTCCAGGAATTCGACCGCCTCCGCGCGCACGTCCGCCGGCTGGTCGATTCCGAAGGTGATCGTGCGTCCCGGGTGTTGGTCCCGAAAGCTCGCGACGCGGTTATCATCGGCATTCAGGATCGCCACGCCATCAGCGGGCAGGGCTTCGATCAGCTCGCGCTTTGCGGCTGCGATCCCTTCGATGGAATCGAAGTTTTCGATATGCGCGTACCCCACGTTGGTGACGATGCCGGCGCGGGGGCGCGCCAGCGCGGACAACTGCCGGATCTCACCTGCGTGATTCATGCCCATCTCGATCACCGCCACCCGCGCTTCGTCCGGCAGCCGCAATAGCGACAGCGGCACGCCGACGAAGTTGTTAAAATTTCCATCCGTCTTTCCCGTCCGCACTCCCACCGCGAGCAGCGCCGCCACCACATCCTTGGTGGTCGTCTTGCCCGCGCTGCCGGTGACCCCGATCACCTCGCCGCCCCAGCGTTCGCGAGCCCAGGCCGCAATCCGCGTCAACGCTTCCTGCGTATCGGGCACCAGGATCTGCATCCCGGCGTCACCGACCCGGCGCTCCACCACCACTGCCGCCGCGCCTTTTTCCAACGCGGCCGCGGCATAATCATGCCCGTCGTGATTCGGGCCCCGCAGCGCGAAGAACAAATCGCCCGCGGCCACGGTGCGCGAATCCACGCTCCAGCCCGTCACCCACTGCCCGGCGCCGCCTTCGGAATCCAACGCCCGGGCTACTTCCTCCAAGCCGAACTTCATCGATAGCCCAGACTCTCCAGCACCGCGCGGGCTGCTTCCCGGTCGTCGAAGTGAATGGTCCGATCCTTCAGGACCTGGTACGTCTCGTGTCCCTTGCCAGTCAGGATCACGATGTCACCGGGCTGGGCGCGTTCGATGGCCATGCGGATGGCGCGCTCGCGATCCGGCTCCACCAGGTGCGGCGTATCGAAGCGGCGCAACCCGACCAGCGCATCGTTCATGATGTCCAGCGGATCCTCGCTACGCGGGTTATCGGACGTCAGCACGACAAAATCGCTGAACTCGGCCGCGGCCATGCCCATCAGCGGCCGCTTCGCGCGGTCGCGATCTCCGCCGCAGCCAAACAGCGTAATCACCTGACCCTTGGAAATTCCCCGCGCCACGGCGATCACGTTGCGCAGCGCGTCGTCGGTGTGCGCGTAGTCCACCACCACCGCGAACAACTGGCCCGCATCCACGCGCTCGAAGCGCCCCGGCACTGCAGGACAAGCTTCGATTCCCGCGGCGATTTGCGGCAGGCCGATGCCCAGCGAAATGGCCGCGCCGGAAGCGGCCAGGATGTTGTAAACGTTAATTCGCCCAGCCAGCGCGGAGCGCAGGGCCTGCCGCTGTCCGCCGTGGACCAGGTCGAAGCGCAGACCGTGCAGCCCGCTTTCGATATTCTCGGCTCGAAGGTCCGAGTCCGGCCCGGTTCCATACCAGATGGTTTCGCCGCTCGTGAAAATGCGACCGGCCCATTCGTCATCGCGGTTCAACACGGCGTAGCGTGGCGGGGGCGCGTCCTCCGGCTGGAACAACAACTGCTTGGCTTCGAAATAGTCCTGCATCGTGCCGTGAAAGTCGAGATGGTCGCGAGTGAGATTCGTGAATACCGCGGTGTGGTACCCGATGGCGTAAATCCTGCGCAGCGCCAGCGCATGGGAGGAAACTTCCATTGTGACATGGGTGCCCCCGATCTGCTCCAGGTCGGCGAAAAAGCGCATCACATCCAGTGATTCCGGCGTGGTGTTCACGGCGGGGAGCACCTGATTCCCCAAGCGGTACTCGATGGTTCCCATCAGGCCGGTGGTGAGGCCCGCCGAACGCAGGATCGCGTCCAGCAGGAACGCGGTGGTGGTTTTGCCGTTGGTGCCGGTGATGCCGGTCAGCTTCAGGCGCGTATCCGGTTCGCGGTGGAAGCGGCGGGCGGAGAGCGCGAGAGCCTTGCGGCCGTGTTCCACCTCTATCCAGGGTCCCGTGAACGCGGATGGTCTCGCCAGTTCACTCACCACTGCGATGGCTCCCTTCCGCATTGCCTGTTCGGCGAAGTCGCGTCCATCGGCGCGCGCTCCGGCGAAGGCAAAAAAGAGAAAGCCGGGGCCGGCGCGGCGCGAGTCGTACTCCAGGCCTTCCACGCGCGTCTCCGCGATCGCGGCATCCAAGCCGCTCTTCACGCCCGCATCCCGTAGCGTTTCCCGCACTGTCATTCTTCATCGCGACAACAGAATTCGCACCGTCCGGCCCGGCGACAGCGCCGACCCGGGCGGCGGGTCCTGCGCGCGCACCAGTCCATTCCCCGACATCTCCACCGGCACTCCCCGCGCGGAGGCGACTTCCAGCACGCTGCGCATGGTCATGCCCTGGAAGTCCGGGACTTTCGACCCGGGAGGCTCCGCGGAAAAAGTCCGCCGGTCCGGACTGGCGGGGGAAGCCGGAGCTCCCTCCTCCGGCCGGACCGGCGGTTGAGTGACGGAGGATACAGCTTGTTCGCCGGAGGACTCCTCGTCCAGACCCCGGCTGATCCCTGCCAGCGGCAAATCGTTGAGGTCGGCCTTGGCCACCTCCTTCGCCGGCGCCTGCGATACTTCGATCGGAATATCCTTGGGCGTGTCCAGAATGCGGAGCGCGCCGCTGGCCACTTCGCGGAACACCGGGGCGGCCACGGCGCCGCCGAAACCGGCGCTGCCGCCGCTGGTTCCGTTCAGCGTCACCACCACCACGATGGACGGATTGCTCACTGGAGCGAAGCCCATGAAGCTGGCGTTGTAGGTGTGCGTGTACTTCTTCGTGGCGAGGTCGAAGATCTGGGCGGACCCGGTCTTGCCTCCGGACGTGTAGCCGCGCAGCGTGGCGGCTTTTCCGGTGCCGCTCAACACCACGCGCTCCATCATCTGGCGCATGGCGATCGCGGTCTCGGGCTGCAGAATGCGTTCGCCCGGCGAGGACGCCGTCGCTTCCCAGCCGGAGCCCGGCTTCTCCCGCTTCAGCACCAGCTTGGGTTGGACCAGGGTGCCGCCGTTGGCGATGGCGGAGCAGGCTCGCGCCAGTTGGACAGTGGTGGTGGACACCTCGTGGCCCATGGCGACGGAGCCGATGGAGGTCCGGCCCCACTTGCGCGGCGGACGCACAATGCCGGCGGATTCGGCGGGCAGCGGCAGTCCCGTGGGCTTGCCGAAACCGAAGCGCGTGACGTATTCGTGCAGGCGCTGTTCGCCGACGGCGAGTCCGACCCGGATCACGCCCACGTTGCTCGACTTGGCCAGCACGTCGGCCATGCTGAGCGCGGCATAGGAGTGATGATCGTGGATGGTGCGGCCGAATAGTTGAATGGTGCCGTTGCCGCAGTTCAGGATCGTGTCCGGGCGCAGTTTGGTGGTCTCCAGCGCGGCCGCCACGGTGAAAGCCTTGAAGACGCTGCCCGGCTCACTGGCGTAGCTGACGGGGACGTTGTGGCGCGCCACCGGATTTTCACGCGGCCCCGGCGGCTCATTTGGGTCGTAGTCGGGATAGCTGGCCAGCGCCAGGATCTCGCCGCCACGAGGATCCATCACCACCACGCTGCCGGTGCGCGCGCGAGAGGCGACCGCGGCTTTCGCCAGCTCACGCTCGGCCAGATACTGAATGCGGCTGTCGATGGACAGTGTCAGGCTGACGCCCGGCAGAGGCTTCACTTCCTCGTCGATCGCGAATGCCTGGCGGGTGACGTCAGTCAGCAGGATCAGCTTGCCGTTGGTGCCGCGAAGCTCCTCGTCCAGCGCCATCTCGATGCCCGCGTTGCCCCGCTCCTGGATATCCTCCTTGCGGATCATGCCCACGCCTCCCAGCAGGTGCGCGGCCAGGGAGCCGTTGGGATAGAAGCGCTGGCTTTCCTTTTGCAAGCCGATCCAGTCCAGCCGCAGGGCCCGCAGCCGGGCCGATTCCTGCGTGGTGATCTTGCGCTTGACCCACAAGAAGCCGGTTTTTCGCGAGACCGCTTTCCGCATCCGGTCGAGAAGCGCGGGACGGTCCAGCGAGAGCACCGCGGACAGGATGTCGGCGGCCACGGTGAGATCGGGAATGCGCAGCGGGTTGATATGCACGGAGTCGACGGGCATGCTGATGGCCAGCATCTGGCCGTTGCGATCCGAAATCGCGCCGCGCGCGGCCTGGATCTCCTCGGTGCGGGTCTGCTGCTGGCGGGCGATCGCCTTCAGGGCGTCGTGCTGGAAGATCTGCAGCCGGATCAGTTGTCCGGCGATGATGGCTGCCCACAGCACGGCCCCGGCTATCAGCCAGCGGAGCCGTTTTGTCGCCTGCGGATCGACCATGCCGCCCTCAAACCGCCTCTACTTGTTCAACGCGAGCGTGCCTTCCGGCTTTCCGCTCTCCAGGTAGATCACTTTCTGCGGCGCGGGCGCGCCGAAATCCTTGCTGCGGGCCAGCTCATCCATGCGTCCCGGCGATCGCAGGCGGGCTTCCTCGACATGAAGCGATGCCTGCTCGGCGCGCAGGCGCTCGCCCTCGGCGCGCAACTGCTCGATCCGGTAGCCGGCCAGCAGGCCGTAAGCACTGGGCAGCAGCACGCCGATGACGAGGAGCACCGCGGCCCCGGCGGTGCCGATCATCTTCCAAGCGGCTTTGCCCGCGGCGGGATCGGCGGCGCGCACCACCCGCGTGTTGTCGATCCGCTTCACGTAGAAGTAAATGTCTTCGTTGGCGAAAGGCCGCAGGCGGAAGCTCTCTTCTTCAGCCTGACCCTCGCGCAGGGTGTCGACGGCACCCGTTCCCATCAGCCGGTTGAACATCGTCGCCAAAGTTGCCATATTCCCTTTCCCGTCCTGCCGCTCTTTCAAATCATTTCGAGCGCGCGCAGCTTGGCGCTGCGCGAAGGTGGATTCTCAGCCACTTCCTCCGGCGCCGGGGCCACCACATGCTTGGTCAGCACCTTCGCCGCTCCCTGCCGCTGCAGTTCCCGGAACGCGACCTTCACTTCGCGGTCCTCGATGGACATGAACGTCAGGATTACCACTCTGCCTCCGGAACCCACCAGTTCCGGCAGCAGGCTCAATAACACCGCAAGCTCTTCCCGTTCCCGATTTACGGCGATCCGCAGCGCCATGAAGGTCTGCGTCGCCGGATGAAGCCGTCCCGTTCGCGGCGCGGCCTGCTCGATCACCTTGGCCAAATGTCGAGTCGATGTGATTGGCCGCGCCCGAACGATTGCTCTGGAAATTCTTCTGCTCCTCCTTTCTTCGCCGAGCTCATATATGAGGTCGGCGAGCGCCTTTTCGGCGGTGAAATTTACAATGTCGGCTGCCGTCTCGCCTTGCGAGCGGTCCATGCGCATGTCGAGTTCGCCGTCGGCCATCAGCGAGAACCCCCGCCCGGCCTCGGTCAACTGGTAGCGGCTGACCCCCAGGTCCGCCAGCAACCCGTCCGCCTTCCCGACGCCCGCCGAGGTCAGCGTTTCGCGCAGCGCGGAAAACGGGCTGTGCCGGAAGCGGATCCGGTCCGCGCAATCGGCGGTGTTCGCCCGCGCCAGCTCCAGCGACTCGGCATCCCGGTCGCAGGCCACCACAAATCCCGTCTGGAGCCGCCTCGCGATCGCGCCCGTGTGGCCTCCTAGCCCGCACGTCGCATCCACGTACACACCCCCGGGCCGGATCGCCAGATACTCCAGGCATTCGGCGAGCATCACCGGGACGTGGACCATACATCGCTACTTCAGCCCCTTCTCCTTCAGCTTCCTTACCTTCGCGGCCAGTCCGTCCAAAGCGCGCTGCTTCTTCGCTTCAAAAGTGGCGTTGCTGTACACGTTGATCACGCCCTGATGCGTGTCCAGCCAGATCTGCGCGTCTTCCAGCCCCAGCTCCCGCCGCAGATTGGTCGGGAACAGGACCCGGCCCTGCCCGTCCATCTCGCAATCCTGCCCGTAGAGGTTCGTGATCAGCGAAACGTCCTCCGCGGTCTCCGAATCGTCTCCCGCCGCCGCCAGCACAATTTCATTGCTACGCCATACCGAAATCGGGTAAATTCGAGCTGTCTCCACGTCCAAGGTCGTGATGAAAACCTTCTTGGTCCCAAAGCTTTCCAGGTACTCCTGCACGGTAGCGGGCAGCTTCAGGCGTCCCTTGTCGTCCATGCGCGCGGAGAACGCGCCTCGGGGAGGCTCCGCCACTGCCGCCGGTCTGGATTGGGAATCCGTCACGTTCGGTCCACAATGGTCCACTTTCGACCACTGACCGAGTTTGGCACAGGATTTTTTCGAAAGCAATACATAAAGGCGTAGAAAGTGTCTTACGCCTTTTGTTCGCTATCGCTTGGACGTATCGTGGGTCACGAAGCGGCGGATTCCGGCGGCGAAAACGAGGCCCACGCCCGCAATCACGGACGCTGTGACGCCCCAAGCGCCTAGCATCCCGTGTTCGATCAGGTAACCGGCGATCAGCGGACCGACAATCTGGGCGACCGACGTTAGCGATTGGGTTAAGCCCAAAACCAGCCCCTGTTCGCTGCGCTGCGCGGCTTGTGTAATCAGGCTGGTGGCCACCGGACGCACGAATCCGCCCAGCGCGCTGATGGTGGTGACCGCGACCAGCGCCGGAACAGTGAACGCCAGCGCCAGACCGGCATAGCCGGCCACCAGCGCCGCGAATCCGGTCAGCAGCAGCGCTACTTCGCCGAAGCGCTTCACCAAGCGCCCCAGGGCGGGACCTTGCGTGAACAGGCCGAGCAGCCCCGCGTACCCATAGAAATAGCCGACCTCCTCCGGACCGAAAGGCTGCCCGTTCCAGGTGAAGCGGCGTTCGGCGTAGAGGGCGAATCCGGAAGTGAAAATCGAGAACGAGAGCACGAAGGCGAAGAACTGCCACAGCAGCGGCGCGAACCTGGGGCGGCGGAAATACTCGCGGTATCGCCCCCAGCTCAGCAGGGTCAGCCGCCGTCCCGATTCCACTCCCGCTACCGGCTCGGTCGGGGGGAGAAGGAACAAGGTCGCCAGGATGCTGGTAGCGGAGAGCCCGGCGGCGGCATAGACGGGCCAGTGATAGCCGAATTGAGACAGAAAGCCAGAGATCGCGGGGCCGACAAGGAATCCAAGGCCGAAGGCGATCCCGATCAGCCCGAACGCGCGGGAGCGCTCGGCGGGGGCGGTGACATCGGCGATGTAAGCCTGGGCGACGCTGAGGTTGCCGGCAGTGGTCCCGTCGATGATCCGCGACAGGAACACCAGAGGCAGGGTTTCGGCGGCGCCAAGGATCAGGAAGCCGAGGAACGTGCCCACCTGGCTGATAAGCAGAATGGGCTTGCGTCCAAAGCGGTCCGACAGTTGGCCGAGCAGCGGCCCGGCGAAGAGCTGGCAGGCGGAGTAGGAGGTCAGCAGCAGCCCCACCTGGCTGGGCGACGCCCCCATCCGCTCCGCGTAGAACGGGAGCAGGGGGATCATCAGCGTAAGCCCAAGCACATCCACGACAACAATGAGGAAAATGGGCAGTAGCGGCGAGGAACGCAAGCTGTAGCTATCATGCCACGCCGGGCGAATTCCGTGCCTATAATGCGCGTATGGCGGCGTTGTCCGACTTCCCGTCCCGGATCCGCGTGGAGGATCTGCGCCGCGTCCGCAACGAGGATCTGGAACCGGTTCTGGACGAGGAAGTGGCCGCATGGCGCGACGAGCTGGCGTGGGATTTCACCTCCTCGGCCGAGTTGGTGCGCCGGTTCGTGGGCATCCAGAGCCTGAGCGGCTTTGCGATTTATGATGGCCCCGCATGCGCCGGCTACGGTTATTACGTCGCCGAGGATCGCAAGGGCCTGATCGGAGATCTCTACGTCCGGCGCGCCTACCGCACGGTGGAGAACGAGAATCTGCTGCTGGGCGCTATGGTCGAGTCGCTGCTGCGAATGCCGCAGGTGTCGCGCATCGAATCCCAGTTGATGATGCTCGAATCGCCGCTGGCGCGGCCGCTGCCGATGCAGCACCGGGTGCGCGTCTTCCACCGGCACTTCATGGAAGCGCGCCTGCAGCCCAGCCTCGCACTGAGGGAGCGCGAGCTGCCCGGAATTCGCATTCAGCCCTGGGAGGATCGCCGGCAGGAGGATTCGGCGCAGGTGATCGCCGACGCCTACCAGGGACATGTCGACGCCCTGATCAACGATCAGTACCGGACGGCGGCGGGCGCGCGGCGGTTTCTAATGAACATTGTGCAGTATCCGGGTTGCGGGAGCTTCTTCGCCGAAGCTTCCCTGGCCGCCTACTGGCTGGAAACGCAGAAGATGGCCGGGCTGTGCCTGGCGAGCCTGGTGGCGCGGCAGACCGGGCACATCACCCAGGTGTGCGTGAGCCGCGACGCCAAGGGCCGCGGCGCGGGCTACGAGTTGATGCGCCGGTCCCTGGATCGCATGCGCCAGCACGGCTGTGACCGCGTAAGCCTGACGGTGACCGCATCCAACCGCGACGCGGTGCGGCTGTATGAAAACATTGGTTTCCGGGTGCGCCGCAATTTCGCGGCGTACGTTTGGGAATAGAAGTCAGCGGACTTCGGCGCCGGGAAAGTAGTGCGCCAGGATGTCGCGAAATTCGGCCCCGGCCCGCGCCATGGCGGCGGCGCCCTGCTGGCAGAGTCCGATGCGGTGACCTTGCGGCGGCAGGCGATCCCGGCGGCAGGCGGGACATTCGACCGCGAAGTACGGGAACACCGCGGGCGCCCAACCCGCTTCGGCCAGAGTGCGGGTTCGGCCTCCGCAGCGCGCGGAGAAGAATGCCTCGATGGCTTGCTCGCGGTAAGCGAGCGTGAGTCCGCGGGTGGCGAGAGCGGCATGACGAGCCGCGCCGGATGCCGGCGGCGGATGCCGCAGAAACTGGCAATGCGTCGTGTCGCAGAAATCGGAGTGGGCATGACGCCCGCGCAACGCGCGGTAGAACGACCTGGCCACGACTGCCTGCGCCCGCAGTGCCGGCGGCGGCGCACCGGGGACGCTTTCCGCGGCGACCACGCTGGCAACCGCCGTCTCGAGGTCCATCTCCACCACGAGAGCGAGCGTCGCGCCATCTTTTTCCACGCGCAGCGCGCCTTCGTACAGGCGATCCATTTTGCCGGGAATGCGCAAGCGGAATCGCGAGCCCGCGGGCAGGGTGGCCGGGACATTCGTCTCTCGCAGGCGCAGCGAGCCGCGGCCTTCGAGCACCACGCCGCCACCCGGCGTGGTGACGATCAACGGTCCGGCGCCCGCGGGCTGCACCTCCACCACGGCGGAGCGGAACAAACCGAGCACCTGAATCCGCACCGGCGCGGCGATCGCCGCGCTGGCCAGCAGCAATAACAGCACGACGGATCTCATGGGCGAATCACGCGAATCATGGCGGCGGCAGTCTCCGCGGCTTTGCTTCCCGGTTTCCCGTGCAGGCGGACCAGCAGGACGTACCGGGGTTGCTCCCTTGGGAACAGCGCGACAGCAAACCCGTCCCCGTCATCCCGCGGGAAGCTGAGGCAGGACGCGGTTCCCGTTTTGGCCATCGCGCGGATGCCGATGGCCTGCGCCGTGCCCGCGGATGCAGCCAGTTTCATGCCCTGGATCGCAGCCCCGGCGGCGGGTTCGGCGGAGCGCCGCAGCAATTCGGCGTAAGCCATGGCCATAGCGGCGGGCGGGATGCGCCATGCATCTCCCGCGCCGATCCAGGAATCGGGGTCGTCGCGCGCCGGCGGGGGCAACCCGTAGCGATGCAGAACGGACCGCAGCGCGGATTCAGGCGTGTTCCTGGCGAGCTCGCGGAAGTAGTGATTGCACGATCCGGCCAGAGCTTCCCGCGCGCCCGTCACGCCGTGGCCGGAAGGACGCCAGCAGCGGTCGCGCCCGCCCCGGCAGGTCAGCCGCGGAAATCGCGACTGGTGCGCCTCGCCGTAGGCGAGCAGCAGGAACGGCTTCACCAGCGAGCCAACAGGGATGGGAGTATCCACGTCCGGCCAGCGCGCGGCGGCAGTCTCGCGGTTTTCCAGGCGGATCAGCAAATAGCTGACACTGCGATCCGGAAACTCGCGCTGCAGGGCGCGAGCGGTCGACTCGTCCTGCAGCGTCGCCGCGCACAGCGCCAGCAGCAGCGTCACGGTAGCCACCGGTATTCCACGGTTTGCGATACCGCCTCCCGCGACGGCGCCGTTCGCATCTCCACGGAATCCAGCCGGCGCAGAATACGAGCCAGGCTGCCGACGTTGCCGGAAAGGAACGCCGGAGGCGTCAACTGCCCGGGATCTTCCGAAGGCGGCGGCTCCATGGGATGGTCGATCATCCGCGCCATGCGATCGAGCGTGGCCAGTTGTCCCCGATGGTTGTAGCGCGAGAAGGCGGTGTACGGCGCCGCGGCCGCTGCGCCGCGCCGGGCGAGCATCGGAGTGATGTCCTCCGCGCGATGCGAGACGATCAGCAGGCGTCCGTCGACAAACAGGTGAAGCCGTCCCGGTCCGCTCAAAGAAAGCACCTGCGGCGATACCGTTGCCGGCTGCCACGCTGTGCCTTGTCCCGCGGCGCTCCATAGTGTCTGGGCCACGGCGGCGAAAGAACTTCGCACGGAATTGCCGTCCCAGGGCGAAGCGGCCCAGATCGCGACCGTCGAATCGATCTCCGGAAACAAGCGACCATCGCCGCGCGCGGTCATCTGCCGCAGGATCGCCACCGGCGGATTGCCAGCGAACAGGCTGGCGAGCGGCGCCAGCGCGGCGGCATCCGAATGCAACGCCGCCGGGGGTTCATCGATGCGCGTTTCCAGGTCCAATTCCGAACCCGCGGTGGAGTCGATGTCCGGCGCCGGGGGCGCTTCACGGGCGGGCTCCCGCGTGCTCCCCTCGGGAAGGAAGAATCGCGCGGCGGTCCAGCCCAGCGCTTCTTCCGCGCTTGGATTCACCCGTAGATCCTGGTATCCGGCCGAGGGGTCGGCGAGAGGCAGCAGATGGACCAGGGGCGCGGCATCCGGGACCTCGGCCGAGGGTTGCGCCCGCAGCAGTACGCGATGTTCCGTCCAGCGATCACCTTCGCGGGTCAGGCTGGAAATGGAGCTGCGGTAGGCCGACAAGGCGGTGATGTTGCCGGGCGCCCAGTAGGAGCGGAAGTGCGGCGTCTTCACCAGCCGCTCGAGATGGGCGACGAGGCGCAGATCGCGAGCGCCGGAGGGTGCGGCTTTCATGGCTTCGGCGGCCCAGGGTTCGCCGGCCAGGGCGGGTTTCGATTCTCCGGCGAGGATCCCGAGCGTGTTCGCCACCAGATCCTCGCGGGTCCCGGCGATCAGCAGATCGCGGGTGATGGCGAAGGCGACTACCCGCTGCGAGGCTGGATCGGTCTTCACATGGAAGTCCGCGCCGCCCGCTTTCCTTGGCTGGAACGTGGCGCGAGCGCGCCCCAGCGCGGTTTCCGCGGCCCTCGCGGAGGAGAGCCGCGTGATGTAGAGCAGATGGAGGTTGCCGATATCGTAGACGGCCAGAGCGGATTCGCCCCCGGCGGCCGATTCGAGCAGGGCCATGTCCGGGGCGAAGCCCGCCGCCGCAGCGAACTCCGAGCGCGCCTCGGCAAGCCGGATCATCAGGCGGGAGCGCTCGAAATCGCGGAAGTTGGCGCTGTCGAGCCATTCCCGCTTCTCGACGGAGCGGTTCCAATCGGCGAGCAGCCCGCCCAGGTCGCGAGCCTCGACGTACAGCAGCGCTCCCGCCGGGAACAGCGAAACAATCGCGGGCGGCGCCGGCTGCGCCAGGGCCCACCAGGCGAGCGTCGCGGTAAGGACGCTTGCGCCGCAACCGATTGCGAACCGCCTTCTCATTGCCCACCTCCTAGTCGCGGCCGCACCACGCGATCCTGATCGAGCCCAACGGTAACCAGCGGCGCGCGCCGCTGGTTCTCCTCGGCGCGATCCGCCAACGCGGCATATTGCGCGGCGCTGCGATTGCGCGCGGCCGCGGTTGGCGAATCGGGGTCCAGACCAGCGGCCAGGGTCGCCAGCGATGCCGCCGCGCGATAGTCCCGCAACCGCGCGCGCACCTCCGCGGCAAGGCTCGCCAGCGCGGCGCGGCGGGCGGGTTCCAAGGCGATGCCGTCCAGGAACATTTGCGGAGGAAGACCACTGAAATCCGAATCCTCGCGCATCGCGTGGGCCGTCAGCGGCCGAAGCACGGCGACCGCCAGGCGGTCTCGCCGGGCGGCTGCGGCGGCTTCAAACAAAGCCACCCGGATGCCCGGCTGTTCCGGCGCATTAGCCAGGGCATTGGACAGCAGGCGATCGCGCGCGGCGGGTACCTGGCCCTGCGCCGCCAGCACTCGGCCCTCCACGAAGTAGGGCTTGTCCGCGGTTTCGAGGGTCGCCGGGGTGCCCGCGAGAATCGCGAGCTCGCCGCTGCCCAGATCGCTGACGGGCGCGCGCAGCTTGCGCAACTCCCGGGCCGCCGCCTGCCGGGTGACATACGGCGCCAGGCTCTGGCCGGCCACAGCCTGCAAGCCGGCGATGCTGCCCTGCGCCGCCGCCAGGCGCATCCGAGCCTCGGAATCCCAGGGAAACGCCTTCACTGCTGCTTCGCGAAATTCGAGCGAGGGCGCGCCGAATCGCTCCAGCAGATCGGCCGCCGCGAACAGCGTGGTGAACGGCTCGCCGGAAACAATGGTCATGCGGCGCAGCAACTGCGTCGCGCCGGCTGCGTCCTTTTCTTCCAGCCGGACCTCCGCCGCTCCGAGAAAAACGGAGGCGTCAGTGCGGCGCGCCGTGAGCTCGCGGTCGTAAGCCCAGCCGAGCAGCGCACGGGCCGACGCGGCATCGCCCGCTGCCCTCAACCCCGTTGCCGCGCGCAGCAGATCCTCATGTTGCGGCGCTTCGTCCGCGGACATGCGATCGAGGCTTTCGATCAGCCGGGGCAGCCCCCCGGTGGCGGCGGCAACGCGGATGCGCATCACATCCAGTTCCCCGCCCAGCATCTGGCGGCTGTCCGGCGGCAGCGATTCGAGCATCGCCAGGGCCGTCCGGTAATCCTTGCGCGCAACCAGGAATCGCAAGCGCTCCATCTGCCAGCGGCGAAGCTCGCCCTGGGCGCCCTCACGTTTTGCTCCGAACTCGCGAGCCGCGACCCGCGACGCGGCTTCGACAATGCGGGCGTAAGCCAGATCGCGCTGCGCCTCCGGAATGGTGTCCCCGGAAAGCAGGGCGGCGTAAAACTGCACCGGCGCGGGCGCGAGCGATCCCAGATCCAGCAGCCGGGTCACGCCGGCGGCGGGCGTGGGTGCCGCCTTCAGAATGGCCGAGGCGATGTCTTCGAACTGGTATCCGCCATTGCGGCCCACGTACTTCTCCACCACGGCATCCACCTCGGACTGCAGCGCGGGAAGCACGCCGGCGCGTCCCACATGTTCGATGATTTCGGGCAAGGTAATCCAGGAATCGGCCGGGACGCGGCGCTGATCCTGCGCCGAGTTCAGCGCGGCGAGGGCCAGCTTCCATTCGGCTACGGAAACCTCGCGCCTTCCCGCGGCGGCGGCGATGCCCGCGATGCGGCTGCGCAGCGCGGGATCCTCGCCGGCGATCTCCAGCGCGGCGCGGTATGCACGTTCGGCGCGAGCCAGTTCGCCCGAATCGCGGTAGGAGTCTCCTAAGGTGCGATACGCACTCGCGCTGCCGGGCGCCTGCTCCACTACCGCCGGGCGGTAATCCTCGGCCTCGGGCAGCTTGCGCAGGTTCAGATAGTCGCCGAAGCGTGATCCGTAGTAGAACCAGGAATCGCCGGCCAGCACCTGCGCGCGATCCACGGGCTTGCCGATGCGGTCGCCGATGAGGGGGGAGCCGAGCGCATCCGCGAAGGCGGCGCGCACGCGCGGATCGGGACTGGCATGGTACAGCCCGGCGAGAGCCGTGTATGCCTGAATCCACAGCGGCGAGGTGCGCTGCCCGCGTGCCTGAATGGCCGCCGCGCTCGTGTCGAAACTCCCTTGCCGGATGGCGCATTCGGTCAATTGGTTTTCCAACTGAGGCCATTTGTCGCGGGCCAGCAGCGCGGTCAACCGGGGAGGCTGCGGCAGCAGGGCGCGGCAGAATCGTTCCAACTCGTCCGGCTGCAACCCGGTCTGCTCGTAGCGCGTGGACAACAGCCGCAGTTCGTCGGCGTTGCGCCCCGCGATCCCGTAACCGGCGGCGGCCTCCGCCAGCAGGATGTCGCGCTGCCCGCTTCCCGGCGGCGTCACCCTCAGCAGCGCCTCCATTTGCGACGCGAGCTCGGCGTAGCGGCCGCGGCGCTGTTGCAGATCGATCAGCCGCCGCAGCAGCGCGGGCTGCTGTTCGCCTTGCGGTTCCGCGAGCAGCATGGCGTGCAGGCGCCGCGCCTGCACATCCTGCAACCCGGCCGACGTCGCGAGTTCGAGCGTCAGCTCCGCTTGCGGGCGCGGCTGCAGCAGCGCCGCGAACGCGCCTTTGTCCTCCGGCGTGTAGTAGTTCCGGACCGCGGCTCCGGTTTCCCCCGCCACCTGCGAGGCCCAGGCGTCCGGCATGCGGCTGAGCGCCGCCGCCGCGTCGCGCTGCCGGGTGGCGATCCGCGCCCGCAGCGCGAGACCGCGGCCGAGAACCGGATCGTCATCGGCGGCGCGCCGCAAGCCGTCCTCGGCGAACTTGCGCGCCTCGGCGATCGCGCCCCAGCGTTCCAGCGCTTCCGCTACCGCGAAGTAAGCGGCGCCGGTGTCGGCTCGATTTTCCATGTAGGCCAGGCGGAGCGCCTCCACGGCGTCAGCGGATCGCCCCAGCCGCATCAACTGCTCGGCCGACTTCTCCATCCATTGCGGATTTCGATAAGTCAGGTCCCACGCCTGGCGATAGCCTCGGGCGGCGTCCTCGAATCGCAGCAGGCGCTCGTCAATTCGCGCTTTCGCCAGCACCAGGTCGGGGCGATCCGGGCGAACCGCCAGCGCCCTCTGGTAGTCCGAAGCGGCGGCGGGCAAATCTTCCAGGCCTTCTTCAATGCGCGCCAGCACCAGCGGCCAGCGGACGTCCCGCGGCGACTCGACGGCCGCGCTTCGGAACGATGCCAGCAGGCGATCCCGCTGCTGATGCCGCGCCGCGTGCGTGGCGGCCTCCGCCGCCAGCGCCGCGTCCTCCGGGAAAAGCTTCAGCAACTCAATGTACTGGTCTGCCGCCGAGCTGAAATCACGCAGGCGGTCCAGCGCCGGAATCAGGCCGCGGCGCAGGGATCCGGCAAGCTGGTTCTTCTCCGCCGCCGGCAGTGGGGACGCTCGCAGCGCGGCCAGACGCTGCGTGTAGAAGCCGCGCAATCCGGCGTCGTCGCCGGTTTGCGAGTAGGTGGAGGCGAGCGCCGCGAGGTAGTCGGCGCGGAAGGGCTCGGCGGCGGCGAGCGGCGTCAGAATCTGGCGCGCCCGCGCGACATCGCCGCTGGCGGTCGCCCTGCGCGCGGCTTCCAGAGCGAACTGATTCTTCAGCGGCGGAGCCGCGTCATTCGAGGCGCTGAGCAGCAGATCCACGGCACGCCGCGGGTTCTGATTGCGGGCGTGATAATCGACGGCGCCGCGGACGACGCCGAGCAGCTTGGGATGCTCGCGGTACAGCGCGTCCACCACCGCGGCGCCATCGGCGGGGCGGCCCCGCGCCTCCAGGAACCGCGCCAGGTCGAAGCGCGCGGTCAGCTTCTCCAGCGGGTCCCGCAGCAGGCTGACCCGGCGTTCCAACGCGGTTTGCTCCACGGCGGGCATGCCTTCGACACGGGCGGCTTCCAACACTTGTTGCAAGCGATCGAGCGAGGTGGTCCGGACGGCGGCCGCGCTTAGGAATTTCTCCAGCGGCTCGCGCTGGCCCTGCAGGAAGCGGATGCGCAGGTCCAACGCGTTTGCCGCGGGATTGGCGCTCGAGACCAGCGCGTCGGTCAGGCGATCGGCCAGCGGGCGCAGCGCCGGTCGCCGCGACAGCGCCAGCAGCCGGTCCCGTGATTTCCCTTCGCCTTCGGCCAGCGCCCCGCGCGCATACTCCCGCAGCGCGCGATCGTAGTCGCGCCGGTTCTCGTGGATCGCGCCCGCCTCGTAGGCGAAGATGTCCGGCTGCGACAGGTTCTTGCGCGCTTCTTCGATCACGCGAAGCGCATCGTCGTACATCAGGTAGTCCCAGTAGAGCGTCGCGGTCTCCAAATAGCGATCCGGCTTGCCGGGTTCGATCTTCGGGATGCGGCTCCAGATCTCGCGGGCGCGATCCAGGCGATCGCGTTCCGCTTCGATCTCGCCGGCGCGGGTCAGCGAGGCCGAATCGCGGGGAAATGCTCGCGCCAGGCGCATTTCAATGTCCAGGGCGGAGCGGGCGCGGGCGGGATCGTAGGCCGCCAGGCTGCGCTCCAGGGCCGCGGCACGGACCCCCAGGGTTTGCGCCGCGGGATACTCGCCCGAAATCGCGCGCAGGGGGGCGGCGGCGTCTTCAAAGTGGCATCTCCATGCCTCGGCTTCAGCCAGGAATCGCGCCGCCGCCGGATTCTCCGCCGCCAATTCCGCCCACTGACCTTGAGCGGCCCGCGGATTCGCGGCTCGCGTCGCCTGGATCTCGGCGTCCAGGCGGCGGGTGCGGCTCAGAAGCTGCAGGAAAGCCACGCGCAAGTCGGCGGCATGCATCCAGTTGCGGCGCAGAAGCTGTTCGTAAGCCGCGGGATTCGCGGTTTCCCGCGTGCGATACGCCACCAGCAGGTTGCGGACGAAGGTCAGGTTGTGCGGAAATCGCTGCGCGGCGAAAGTGTTCAGTTGCAGGTACAGCGCCGGGCTCAGCGAGCCTTGTTGCACCACGTCCCGGAAATACTTCTCCAACTCCGAACCTTCGAACGTCTTCACCACTTCCTGGGTAAGCTGCGCGTACTGGGCGGTCTGCTTCTGGCGCAAGTACCAGCGTGCGAGCTTATGCCGCCACGACGGATCGGGGAACTGCGCCATCGCGGCGCGGTAAGCGGCTTCGATCTCCGCGCCCAGCTTGTTCTGATCGAGGAACGCGGCCAGGCGCTCATACAGTCCGGGGTCGCTGGGATTGCGGTCGATCTCGCGGCGGTACAGCGCAAGCGCCTCCCGCAGGCGTTTTTCGGCGATGAGCCGGGCGACATAGCGGTCCAGGACGCGCGCGTACTCGGCGGAGCGCGGCGCCGCGACCGCCGGGTCGCCCACCGGAACGCCTCCGGCGCGCGCCGCCAGCTCGGCCAGCAGCGCATCGTAGGTCGCGAACTCCTCGCGGGTCTGCTTCTTGCGTCCGTAAGCCTCGGCCAGCTTCCAGGCGACCTCGGAACGGTTCCGCGCGTTGGGGAAATCGGCGAGAAACCGCGTGCCCATGCCGATCACCGCATCGGTTTCACCGTACACTTCCGCGGCCGCCATCACCTTGGCGCGCAACGCGGGGCGTCGCGGCGACGCGGGAAAGCGCGATTCGAACAGGCTCACCAGATCGGCGGCCCGAGCCCGCCGGAAGTAAGCGTGCGAGTTCTGATCCGCCGCTCCCATGGCGTACTCCGGCTGGCTGGAATTGAAGAGCAGTGAGAGGATGCCGTTCCAGAAGCCGGGGCCCTGGTCCATGCCGCCGATCTCGCGCAGCATGGCCAGATTACCCGATCCGAAGCGGATCGGCCGGTCCGGCGCATCGAGCAGCAAATCGGCGAGCCCGGCCAGCCCGGCTTCCGCCGCGGCATCACTCCCGCCGGCCAGGCTGTACAAGGCATAGTAGTGGCGTGCGGCATGCTGGTGCGCGTGGATCGCCTGAAACAGGCGAGCGATGCGCTCCAGTTCGAGCGCGGTCCAGTTCGCCCCCCGCGCTTGCTTGCGTTGCGCGAAGTCCAGCAGAGCCCGCTCCGCCTCCGCGGTGTTGCCGGCCTGCTGGTGGTAGAAGTACAACTGCGCCGCGCGATTCAGATCTTCCGGCGACTCGGCGATCGCGTTGCGCGTGTCAGCCAGGAATCGCCGCAGACCGGAGGTTCGCTTCAACAGCTCGAAGTACTGGCTGACGAGTTCCGCCGAGGATCCCGCGTTCAAGGCGCGCTGGTACGCGGCGGCTGCCTGAGCGGTCTCGCCTCGGGCATCGGCAACGCGCGCTTCCGCGATCACCGCGAAAACATCCTCGGAGGGGAACGCGCGGCGGTGCGCCGCCACCACTTCGGGAACAATGTCCGGGCGGCGCTGCGCGATCGCGAAGTCCAGGAAGCCCCGATACAGCGCCGGCTGATCCGGATACCGCTGGATCCAGGCGCGGTATTGCTCGATGCCCAGGCCGGGGTCGAGCGCCTGCTCGCGCAGCAGCGTGAACAGCCGCTGGTAGGTCCGCCACGGGCGCTGCTTGTCCACCGGCAGCAGGCGTTCCTCCGGCGGGGCGTTCTCCCGCGCCGCCAGACTTAACGCTTCGAACTCGCGAAGGGGTTGCAGCCGGCGATGATAAAAGTCCGCGAGCGCCAGCCTCGCCGCGCCCTTGTCCGCCGCGACGTCCACGTATTTCTTCCAGTCCGCTTCGGCCCCTTCGTATGCCATGGCCTGTTCGGCTTCGAGCGCGCGCAGCGAGTACAGCGCCGCGTCGTTGGGCGACCCGTTGATCAGTCCGGTGAGCGCGGGCACGGTCTCCCGCGGCGGGCGGCGAACCGGAATCCCCCCGGACGGGCGGAAGAACACGCCTTCCAGCGGACCTGCGCCCTCGATGTTTTCCACCCATTGCGCGATGTCGGCGCGGAGCACAATCGCCAGCACCACGCCGGCGGCGGCCGGAACCAGGCTACGGAGCAACTTCAACGGTCACCTCCTGGCTGGCGATATTGTGCGCGAAGTCTTCGGCGGTGACGCGAATGCGATACCGGCCGGCCGCCAGGTTCGCCGGCACCACGATCTCGCCGGTGCTTGCCTTGGCCCGGGCGTTCCAGCGTATTTGGGCGGGCGCGGCGCCGTACAACCGCGCCGTGATGGTTCGCGCCGATTCACTCGCGTTCACCGCCAGCCGGATGATCTCGCCGGAACGGTAGCGTGTCTTGTCCAGCTTCACCTGGATCACCGGCGGCTTGCTGGCGATCACGAAGGTCTTGGACTCGCGGAACACGCGGCCCTGCTTGTCCCGAAGCAGCAGGCGCACCGGATAAGTGCCGTCGGCCAGATCGGACGGCGCGAGGAATCGCGTCTGCCAGACATCCTCGGTGGGCAGGAAGCGCAGCGGCTTGGTGAGACCGAAGGGGAACATCGCCACCACGCTGACGATCGCGGCATCGGTACGCACCCGCAAGACAGGATCGCCCGGCCGGATCAGCCGCGGACGCAGCAATGCTCTCGGAGCCGCGAGGAAGGAAGTATAGGGCGTCACGAATTTGTACTTTCGCGAGAGCCGGATGATCTCGTCGATGGTTGCCGCGTCCTCACCATCACGGTCGATCTTCTCGAGCAGCGCATCCACGCGAGCCTTGGCCCAGGCTCGCGGCAGGTACGCATTCTCCGTCGCCTGAGCTGGCAGATTCACCTGCGCGCGAGCTGTCCCCGCCTGGAACGTAGCCAGTCCGGGATTTGCATATCGGCCCACCCATCGCGCCATGGAGCCGGGGAACACGCTCTCCTCCAGCGGGTAAATCATGCTGAAGTTCGGCTGCGGGTTCGTGGTCAGGCTCAGGCCGGGCACGGGGCTGCGGCCGATCTTCGACAGGAACGCGTCCAGCTTGAACTCGGCGGGCTCGGTCGAACGCACCCACTCCATCACTCCGTTCTGCCGCGCCAGCATCTGCAGCAGCGGCCCGTTGGCGTCGTCGCCGACGCCGTAAACATAGGTCCGCGGCCGCCGCTCCGCGGCCAGGGCGTTCCACTGCCGGGCATAGAGCTCCTGAATTCGGGAGTTGCGCACGCCGCCTTCGGTCGCGCCGCCGTCGCTGATCAGAACCAGGTAGGACGCGGGACCGGATTGCGCCAGGCCCGCTTGCAGCGCCAGATTCAGATTCGTGCCCCCGCGCAGCTTCTGCGCCTTCAGAAACCCCAGCGCGCTCTCAATCGCTTCCGGAGTCACCGGCTGCGGCGCGGGCGCGAAGCCCGCAACCTCGCTGTTGAACACAAGGACGTTGAAGCGATCCGCCGGACGCAGCGATCGCAGCAGCGCCTCCAGAGCCTGATAGCTGCGCTCCAGCTTCTCCCATTGCATCGAGAGCGAAGCATCGAACAGCGCGATCACCGTCCGCGGGGCGGCATCCTCCGCCGGACCTCCGCTGATCAACGATGAAGCTTCAAAGAAACCCGGATCGGACCCGTCACGGTAAGCCGCCACTTGCAGGCCGTCGGTTCCCCCGCCGCGCAGCTTGTATTTCAGGGCGAAATCCTCGGCCAGCGCGGTGTTGCGGGACTCCAGTGCGAGCTTTACCTGATGGGCGCCTCGCTCCAGCACGCGCACCGGGTACGCCTTGCTCAGGACCTCGAATCCGTCCATCGCGTGCTGCGACTGCAACGACAGCGTGATCCAGAATCGCCCGGCGGTTTGCGCCCGATACACATCAGGCCGCAAGGGAACGGCGAAATAACCCTCCAATCGTTCCACCGGCAGCCGCTCCTGATACTCGATCTCGATCCGCTTGAATCCGTTCGGCGGAATCGGGACCACCTTGGCGGTGAAGATCGCGGTGCGGCGCGCCTCGTCAATATCCCGTTCGCCCATCTGCAGCAAACCTGGATCGATCGCTTGCGCCCGGGTGTCCTGATAGAGTTCCTGCGCCAGTTTTCGCTCCAGAATCACGCCGGGAATGCGGGTGGCGTCGTCCCAAACCGCGAAGTCGGAAATCAGCGCGCGTCCGGGCAGCGCGAACACATAGGTCCCCTCCTGAACCGACGAGGTGCGATTGGCGTAAATCTGGCGGATCAGCACGCGCGCGTGGCCGTTAGCTATGGTGACATCGATCGCCATTTCCTCCAGCGCGAGCACCGCCGGATCCGGCTGCTGCGCATTCGACGGCAGCAGCACGCCAGCGTCCCCCCAGGCAGCCACGCAACAGAGCAAGACAAGCGCAAGCCGCTTCATCGCAGACGATCCTCCCGGATACGCACCAGACCATTATCCGTTCCCACGTACAGGTACTCTCCCGCGGGTTCGATGGCGGTGACGTTGCGGGACGGGAGTCCGGCGGCGGAGAATGTCCAGCGCCGCGACTCCTTGCTGTAAATCGCGATCCCCTGCCCCAGCGTCCCGGCATAAACTGCGCGCGGCGTGGACGCCATGGCGTTGGGATTCACTTCGCCCTTGCCGCGCCAGTCCGGGAACTCCTGCCATTCGCCCTGCCGGGTGAAGCGCATCACGCCGGCGCCGTAGGTTCCCACCAGCCAGTCCTCGCCGACGAGCGCGATCGCGGAGATCCAGTTGTGACGCAGGCCCGAGTTGGCGGTGGTGTAACTCGCCGTCACCGCGTCGCCATCCAGCAGCGACAAGCCTCCCAGCGTGCCCACCAGCGTGGTGCCGCCATCGGTCCCCAGCGCGTAGGCATGATTGTTTACCAGCCCGTGAAAGGCATAGAGGCTGCTTGCGCCCCTGGCGTCCAGCAGGGTAATCCCCGCCGGAGTGGCGATGGTCCAGCCTCCACCCCGGCGAGGCGCGAGGTCGGTGACATGATTGGCGATCAGGCCGTCCGTCCTGGTCAGGAACCGGCGCTCGCTCCCAGAGGAGTCGAAGATCGCCAGCCCGTTCGCCGTCGCCACCAGCACCTGGCCGCGATCGGCGTCCGCGACAATGCGGTTGACGCAGAAGACGCGCTCGTTTTCGATGTGCCGGACGGAATTCGCCGCCGCGTCCCAGATGTCCAGGCCGCGATCGAAGTAGCCGATCCACAGCCGCCCCGCGCGATCGAAAGCCAGCGCTGAAATGTTGCGGTCGCTGATGGAAACGCTTCCCGCGGTCAGCGCGGCGGAGGGGGAATCGGCGCCCACCCCCAAGACACGATCCGGCGTTACCGCCAGCAGTTCGCTCGGGGTCGCGAAAAACGCGCTGACCGAACAGCGTGGGCAGGATTGCCCAATGCGCCGCGCACGGCCGGAGGCCGCCTGAAGCGGCGCTTCCACGATGCCCTCCTCCGCCGTTCCCACTAGCAGCCGGCCTTCGCGGATCGCCAGGCTTTGCGCCAGGTAGCCCGGCGCCAGTACCCGCGTGACGTTGCCGGCGCGGATCTCGGCGACTCCCAGCGGAGTTCCCACGTAGACGGCCGCGCCGTCCATTAGTATCGAGGTCACCTGGCGATCGGGCAGCCCCTCGCTTTCCGTGAACCGCTCCATCCTCCCGCCCTGCCAATGCAGCGCGCCCCCGCCAATGCTGCCGATCCAGAGGTCGGACTCATCACCCGCCAGCGCGGTGACATGCGTTCCCTCCAGCGAGGGATGGAATCGCTCCAGTTGGGAGCCGTCGTATCGCAGGACGCCCAGTTTTTCGGTCCCGGCGAGCAATCGCCCCCCCGGCACCCCCAGCAGCGCGGTGATCTTGCGGGCGCGCGCGTCCTCCGGACGCACCAGCGTCAGCCGGCTGCCATCGAAGCGGACCAGACCTTCGCCGGGCGCCGACGCCCACAATTCAGGTTCACCCGCGGGTCCCGCCGCGGCCGCGATCAGATGATGCAGCGGCGCGGAGGGCAACTCCAAGCCAGGGCGGAACACACGTCCGGGCGTGCCGTCAGCCTCGAATTCCGCCAGCCCGCCGAGCCCCGCCAGATACACCCGGCCGCGAAATGCCGCGCCGCCGCGGAACGATGCCGGCGCGCCGATCGCCTCGTAACCCGGCGGCTCACCTCCTGCGTCCAGGCGGATCTCCTGGGAGCGAAACACGCCCTCCTCAAGTGCGTTTCGCGTTTCCCGTTTCAGCAGCGAATCCGCTTTCCAGGCGGCCGACCCGAGATAAACGCCCGCGCACGCGATCATCCCGGCCGCGGCGGTCAGCCAAACTCGCTTGCGTGGCATGTTCCTCAAATATATCTCGCGGCCGGACCGCTCCCCCGGCGTCGGAATTGCACCGGAACGGCGGCGGCGTGCATCCCTGGTACTGTAGTCATTGAAGTAGATACCGGCTCCCTGATTCCGGTTCCCGATTCCACCAAAATGTCTTACGACGCTATCCTCCTGCTCTCATTCGGCGGTCCGGAAGCGGAACCGGACGTGATTCCCTTCCTGGAAAACGTGCTCCGCGGCCGCAACGTGCCTCGCGAGCGGATGCTCGAGGTCGCGGAACACTACTATCACTACGGCGGAAAGAGCCCCATCAACGACCAGAACCGCTCTCTGCTTACTGCGCTAAAACAAGAACTCGCCGATCATGGATTGAATCTGCCGATCTACTGGGGCAACCGGAACTGGCATCCGCTGCTGACGGACACGGTGGCAAGGATGAAGCAAGACGGCGTCCGGCGCGCCCTTTGCTTCGTGACCTCGTCCTTCGGAAGCTATTCGGGCTGCCGCCAGTATCGTGAAAACATTGAGGCGGCGCGCGCCGCGGCCGGTGAGGGCGCTCCGGAAATCGACAAGCTGCGGCACCACTACAACCACCCCGGCTTCATCGAAACCATGTCGATGCGCGTCCGCGCTGCGCTCGAAGAAACGGGATCCGGCGCGGCTCTGGTATTCACCGCCCATAGTATTCCGGTATCCATGGCGCAGTCCGGCCCCTATGTCGCTCAGCTAGAAGAAGCAAGCCGCCTAGTCGCGGAATCCGTCGGAAAGCCGGACTGGAAACTGGTTTACCAGAGCCGGTCCGGACCTCCGGGACAGCCCTGGCTGGAGCCCGATATCAGCGATCATTTGCGCGAGATTCGCGTGCAAGGAGCAGAGTCGGCCGTGGTGGTGCCAATCGGGTTCATTTCCGATCATATGGAAGTGCTGTACGACCTGGACACGGAAGCGCAGGCGGTCTGCCAGGAAATCGGACTGAAGATGGTGCGCGCCGGAACCGCCGGATGCCACCCCCGCTTCGTCAGCATGATCCGGGAATTGATCCAGGAACGGATGCACGGCGCCCCGAGACAGGCGCTGGGCATTTTGGGACCTTACCCGGACATGTGCCCGGCGGGCTGCTGCCCGCCGCCGCAAAGGCCGGCTCGACCGTGAGCGAATCAGTGTGGGACTACCCGCGGCCGCCGCGCGTGGAACCCGCGAAAGCTCCGGTTCGCGTACGGTTTGCCGGCCGGCTGATCGCCGATTCGGGACGCGCGCTCCGCGTTCTGGAGACGAGCCATCCGCCCGTGTACTACATCCCGCAGGAAGACATTCAAATGGAGTATCTGTCGCCCGCGCCCGGAAGCAGCTTCTGCGAGTTCAAAGGTCAGGCGGTTTATTGGACTGTAGCTGTCGAGGGGCGATCTTCCGAAAAGGCAGCGTGGAGCTATCCCGCTCCCTCGGCTTCGTTCGCCGCGATCCGCGATCACCTGGCGTTCTATGCCAGCCGGGTGGATGAATGCTTCGTCGGTGAAGACCGGGTTCAGGCGCAGCCCGGCGACTTTTACGGCGGCTGGATCACACCGGGAATCCAGGGCCCATTCAAGGGCGGGCCGGGCACCGCGGGCTGGTGATCCGGCTTAGTGCCGGAAGTGCCGGACGCCGGTGAACACCATGGCCAGCCCAAGCCGGTCCGCGGCCGCGATCACCTCCGCGTCGCGCACCGATCCGCCGGGTTGAATGACAGCGGTAATGCCGTGTTTCGCCGCTTCCTCCACGCCGTCGGCGAAGGGGAAGAACGCATCGGATGCCAGCACCGCGCCCGCGAGCGGAAGCACTGCTTTCATCGCTCCCACCTTCACCGAATCCACCCGGCTCATCTGTCCGGCGCCCACGCTGATCGACTGTCCCGGGCGTGCGTAAACGATCGCGTTCGATTTCACGTGTTTGCACACTTTCCAGCCGAACAGCAAAGCCGCCCATTCCTCTTCCGATGGAGCCCGGTCGGTTTTCACCACACACTCGCTCCGATCCAGGCGATGCAGGTCCGCGGTCTGCACCAGGTAGCCGCCGGAGATCGACTTCGTCACCAGGGGATCCGCGGAAGGATGCACTCGCAGCAGCCGCAGGTTCTTCTTCGCGCCCAGGATTTCCAGCGCCTCCGCGGTGAAGTCCGGAGCGGCAATAGCCTCCACGAAAAGCTTGGAGATTTCGCCCGCGGCCTCGGCGTCCAGCTCCCGGTTGAACGCCAGCACGCCGCCGAAGGCAGACACCGTGTCGGCTTCGTACGCCTTGCGATACGCTTCCGCGACCGTCGCCCCTTCGGCGCAGCCGCACGGATTCGTGTGCTTGATGATCGCGCAGGCCGGTTCGGTAAACTCCTGAATCAACTGCCACGCCGCATCCAGATCCACCAGGTTGTTGTAGGAAAGCTCCTTGCCGTGCAACTGCTCGGCTCCGGCAATGCCCTGTCCACCTTCGGAATACAGCGCCGCCTGCTGATGCGGGTTCTCGCCGTAACGCAAGCCGAAGCGCTGGCGCGCTCGGATGTCGAGAATTGGCGGGAGCACGGTTCTTTCGTCGCGCCAGCCCCCGCCGTCTTCCAGCCAGATCTGCGACAGCCGCGCACTGATGGCGCGGTCGTACTCCGCGGTCCGCCAGAACGCCTTTTGCATCAGCAGCCAATGCGTTCGCGGACTCAGCGCTCCGCCATTGCCTCGCAGCTCCGCCAGTAGCGGCTCGTAATCACCGGCGCCAGTCACCACCGCGACATCCTGCCAGTTCTTGGCCGCCGCGCGGATCATGGTGGGGCCGCCGATGTCGATGTTCTCCACCAGCTCCTCGACCTTGGCGTGCGGATCGGCCGCGTATTTCTCAAAAGCGTATAGATTCACCACCACCATGTCGATGAGGGGCAGGTCGTGGCGGGACATCGCCTCCATGTGCTCCGGGTTGCCGCGAAGCGCTAGGATGCCCGCCGCGACACGCGGGTGGATGGTTTTGACGCGTCCGTCCAGCATCTCGGGAAAGCCGGTGAGCTCAGCTACTTCCCGGAGCGGCGAGATTCCGGCCGCTTGCAGGACGCGGTAAGTGCCGCCCGTGGATACGATCTCCACCCCGAGGCTCGAAAGCCCTGAAGCGAATTCGGCGATGCCGGTCTTATCGGTGACGCTGATCAAAGCGCGAGTGATTTTGGCCATGGAGGGGAAGGCTTATTTTCCCATGCAGGCGAGGGGGCGTGCGGTCCGCGTGCCAGCGCCTTTGCGGGTAAGCAGAGATACGTCCAACGCTTGTCCCCACCCGTCTGCGACGGCCTCGGCCGCGACAACGTTCCGGATCTTGACAAGGTGCCTGGTCAGATAGGTGTAGTTGTTCAGCCGGAACTGCAACTGTCCAACCACCAGACCAGGATGCCTTCCGACGCTCCGCGCGAATGCCAGAACGTCGCGTTCATAGTAATAAGGGTGCCTGGAGGTCATGAATTCCTTCAGCTTGCCCTCGGCAACGCAGAAGGCGCTTGCCGCGGCATTGGCCGCCCGCTCTTCCCGGGGAAGGTCCGGTCCAGTTCCGGTCCGCTCTCCCTCCAGCTCAAGGTCGATCATGGCCCCGTTTTTGCCATCGCCCCTGACAACATGTTCTAGTTCGTGGCGCAGCACAAACCAGAAGTTGTCGATTTTGTCACGACGCAAGGACATCGCGATCACAGGCGACTTGTCATCCAGCCAGCAACACAGTCCATCCACGGCGGAACCTGGCAGCTTTTCCACCAGGACAAACCGTACCCCGCACTCCGACAACAAACGGGGGACCTGGGCCGCATCCTCCGGCGCCAGCAACAGCGATTCCATTTTCTCGATACTGGCCAGGAGGCGCTCCACTGAATACGAGCGGCTCGGCATGGCCTTGGCGATTTGCTTCACGCGATAAACCCACGCCCACTCCGCCGGCGAGAGCTTGCGCCCGGTCCTCCGTCGTGCGGCATGCGCAAACCGCGGCTCCTCCTCCAAATCGGTCAGTTCCAGGAAGGCCAGAAGCTCACGTTCCATCTCCTCGATGCCGGCGGCGGCGCCAAGCCACCCGCGCTTGATCATCTCCTTGATGGGCGCTTTTTCGTGAAGCCGGGCTCGCCTCTGGACGGCCCTGTCGTCGTGTACCGCCCTGGATAACTGGTAGTCGCGCTCCAGGTTCATCCAGAATTCGGCACCTGTCCCAAATGCGGCTCCCAGCCCCTTTGCTGTCTCAGGAGTGATTGCGCGCTTGCCGGCGATCAACTCGCAAATCAGCCGCGGAGGCCGCCCCAGGATTTCAGCGAGCTCCATCTGGCTCCAGCCGCGCGCCTCAAGTTCATCATTGATAAATTCGCCGGGCGGGAAAATCTCCGCTGCTGTTCGCACTGCCATATGCCCCTACTAGTGGTAATCCTCAATTGCGATCACAACAATGACTCTGCCGCGCGAACTCCGCTCCATCTCCAGGATCAATCGCCACTGATCATTCAGACGCATGGACCATTGGTGACTGCGGTTCCCCCGCAGCTTTTCGAAGTGCAGGGATTTAAGCGCTCGGAAAACCCGCTCATCATCGGCGGCGCGGATGATCTGGAGCAGTTTCCGGTAGGAGCGTACAACGGCTTGAGAGTAACCCCCGTCATAGGATGCGTCCACTTCCAGGCGGTCCAGCTTGGCGTTCCGAAACCGGACCTCCATTTAGTCACTAGTCTACCATGTTCCGGAATTCTACAAAATGTAAATGGCCCGCCCGGGGTTGGGGTACGGGCCATTTTCAGACGTGCGCCGAGGCTACTTCGCGGCAGCCATCTCGTTCGCTTCTACTTCCGAGAGGTCCACGCCAAGACCCTTGGCGACGCCCTCGCCATAAGCCCGGTCGGCCTTCAGGAAATGTCCGATCTGCTTCACCTGGATCCGCTTCGGCACGCTCGCCATGGCGTTCACCAGGTTGTGAATCAGACGGCCCTTCTGTTCCGCCGTCATCAACCGGAACAGGTTGCCCGCCTGCGTGTAATCATCGTTCCCTTCACGATGGTTAAACCGCCCCACCCGCGCGTCGTCGAGCGTCCAGGCTTCCTCCACGAACCGCGGGTCCTGCGTGGGACCGCCGAACGAATTCGGCTCGTAGTTCGGGCTTGCGCCGCCGTTCTCATCGAAGCGCATGTGCCCGTCACGATGGTAAGTGTGCACCGGGCACTTCGGCTTGTTCACCGGCAGCGACTCGTAGTTCACGCCCATGCGATGCCGGTGCGCGTCCGGATAGCTGATCAGGCGCGCCTGCAGCATCTTGTCCGGCGAGTAGCCCATGCCCGGAACGATGTTCACCGGCGAGAACGCCGACTGCTCGATCTCGGCGAAGTAGTTCATCGGATTGCGGTTCAGCGTCATCACGCCAACGTCGATCAGCGGGAACTCGCCGTGCGGCCAGACCTTGGTGAGATCGAACGGGTTGTAGCGGAAGTTCTTCGCCTGCTCCTCGGTCATCACCTGAATGCACACCCGCCACTTCGGGTAGTCGCCCTTCTCGATGGCATTGAAGAGGTCCCGCTGCGAATAGTCCGGATCCTTGCCCGCCATTTCGATTGCCGATTCGCGGTCGAAATTCTTGATGCCCTGCATGGTCTTGAAGTGCCACTTGCACCACACCCGCTCGCCCTTGCTGTTGATCAGGCTGAAGGTGTGGCTGGAGTAGCCGTTCATGTGGCGGTAGCCGTCCGGCGTGCCGCGATCGCTGAACAGAATGGTCACCTGATGCAGCGACTCGGGCGACAGGCTCCAGAAATCCCACATCATCGTGGGGGACTTCAGGTTCGTCTGCGGATCACGCTTCTGCGTGTGGATGAAATCAGAGAACTTCAGCGGATCGCGGATGAAGAAGATGGGCGTGTTGTTGCCGGTCATGTCCCAGTTGCCTTCTTCGGTGTAAAACTTCACCGCGAAACCTCGCGGATCACGCTCCGTGTCGGCCGACCCCTTCTCCCCGCCCACCGTGGAGAACCGCGTCAGCACTTCGCACTTGTTGCCGATCTTGCTGAACAGCCGGGCGCTGGTGTACTTGCTGATGTCCTGCGTCACTTCGAAGACGCCGTAGGCGCCGGAGCCCTTGGCGTGCACCACGCGCTCCGGAATCCGCTCCCGGTTGAAGTGCGCCATCTTTTCAAACAGCAGGAAGTCCTGCATTAGCACCGGACCGCGCGGGCCCACGGTAACGGAATTCTGGTTGTCGCCCACCGGCCGCCCGGTAACTGTCGTCATTATCGGAACTTGCTTTTCGTCTGCCATGATTTCTTGTTCTCCTTCCAAACGCTCCTCGGATCCCATCACTTCTTCGGCGCGCCTCCGCAGGCCGCGCACAATCCCCGCAACGTCACTTCGTAAGTTTCCACGCGCTGCTTGCCGGACAGCAGTTTGCGGCCGGGCAGCGCCGGCAGCACCTCCCAATCCACGTCCTCCACACTGCCGCAAGCGCGGCAAACGAAATGGTGGTGCGGGTCCAGCACCGGATCGAAGCGGCTGACTCCGTCCTCGAACACCTCGTGCAACAGTCCCGCCTCTTTCAGAAGATTCAAGGTGTTGTAAACCGTGGCCCGCGAGGTCATCGGGAACCGCCGGTTCACCTCGGCGAACACTTCCTCGGCCGTCGGGTGGGTGGATGCGGAATGCAGAAAATCAACAATCGCCCGGCGCTGCGGAGTGAGGTTCAAACCGCGGCTGCGGGCAAGATGATCCAGGTCATGCTGCGTGAGTCTTCGCAACGAATTTAGACTAATTCTAAATCCAGATCGAAGTCAACCGGCCGCGCAATTTTTCGCCCCGCCCCCTGAGCCAATCCGCCGCCCCTCCCCCGCGTTCTGAGGTGTAACGAATTGTCAATCCGGAGGCAGACTGCTCATATGTGGATGAAATTGATCGGCTTTTCAGCCCTCGCCCTGGTGGGAACGGCGGGCGCGGGCTTTTCTTACCTGTACTATCGCGGCCCGGCGACCGCGCCGCCGCTCGACATCGTCATCGAACCCACGCCGGAGCGCCTGAAACGCGGCGAGTACATCTTCACCACGGTCGCCGATTGCGAAGGCTGCCACTCCGAGCGCGATTTCTCCCGCTTCAACGGCCCGGTGGTCGCCGGGCGGCGCGGCGTGGGCACGCCCCTGCCGCTCACCGAGATTCCCGGCAAGTTGTGGTCGGCCAATATCACGCCCGATAAGGAAACCGGACTGGGCAACTGGACGGATGGAGAGAAGGTTCGCGCCATCCGCGAAGGTGTGTCGAAAGACGGGCGAGCCTTGTTCCCTCTGATGCCGTATCAGAGCTTCCGCTACATGAGCGATGAGGATGTGTACTCCCTGGTGGCGTACATGAACACGCTGCCGCCGGTCCGGAACGCGGTCCCCAAGCCGGAAATCGAGTTCCCGGTATCGATGTTGTACAAGGGCGCCCCTCGACCCGCCGGTTCGGTTTCGGCCGTAAATCGCGCCGACAAGCTCCAATACGGCCAATACCTGGTCAACATGGCCGGCTGCGCCGAATGCCATACCCCGTTCGAAAAGGGCTCACCCGTCGCGGGAATGGAGTTCGCCGGCGGGCACGTCTTCGAAATTCACGGGGGACCCAAGGTGCTCAGCGCCAACATCACCTCCGATAAGGCCACCGGAATCGGGTCCTGGGATCTGGCTCGTTTCAAGGAACGCCTGGCTGCCTATCGGGACTACGATCGCAACGGATCGCCCCAGGTGGGACCCGAGCGGTTCACGCTGATGCCCTGGTTGAACTTCTCACGCCTCACGGACGAGGATGTCGAGGCCATCTGGGAATATATCCGCCGCCGCCCGGCTATTACCAACATGGTGAACACTCACCCGGGCACTCCGGCTGATATCAGCCGCCGGTAGAGTTCGCGGGGCAACCCTCCGTGCTTCCGCGCGCGCCGGTTCCGGCAACGGACCGGCGCGGTTTTCCGATCACCCATCGCGCTACATTCAAGCAATGCGTCTCCTGCTGGTGTCGTTCGCGGCAATTCTTTGCGCCTGCTCCGCAACCAGGACCCGGATCGCGGTCCCGTCACAACCGCGCGTCCCGCCGGTGGCCGCCGGAAGCGAAACACCCGAGCAGAAGCGGCTTCTCGATGGCCTGGACCCCGCTTCGGCGCGCCTGAACGTGGTTCGCACCTGGGCCGTAAATCCTAAGCTCGCGGCCGCCTGGCTGCCGCTGGGAACCTATATCCTGCGCAACTCGACGCTCCCTCCGCGCGACCGCGAAATCCTGATTCTGCGCATCGGCTGGCTGAACCAGTCGGTGTACGAGTTCACGCAGCATGTCCGCGTGGGCAAGGCCGCCGGGCTGACCGATGCCGAAATCCGCCAGATCCAGACCGGCCCCGGCGACCCGCGTTGGACGGACTTCGAACGCGGGCTGCTGCGGGCTGCCGATCAGCTCCATCGGCAGGCCTCGATCGACGATGCGGTGTGGAACGTATTGAAATCGCGCTACAACCAGAACCAGTTGATGGATGTCGTGGTTACGGTGGGCCAGTACAACCTGGTGAGCTGGTACCTGAACACAATCGGCGTCCCGCTCGAACCCGGCGTCACGCCGCACCCGATGAAGTAGCGGCTCAGCGTCGCAGCTTTTCGAATTCGGCCTGCAATTGCCTGGCGATCTTGTCGGCGACGTCGGCCGACGCTCCACGGAACTTGCCGCCCATGCTTTCCTGGGTGGTGGACCAGATCACATCCCCCTCGCGGTTCACCAGGCGGACCGTGGCCGTGGCTTCGTGCTTTCGCTCGCGAATGTTGTAGGTCTCGTTCTCGCCCACTCCGACCCGCAGCGATCCGAGACGGCTGCCGGCGCGCGGCGTGCGTCCCGCCAGTCCGATGCCGGCGCCGGTCGACACCGATTCCTGCGACTGGAATTGATCGGTGAACACCAGGTCCTCGGCGCCACCGCGCAACACGGCATCGGCGCGGTCGGGGTTCTCGGTGATAACAAACAGCTTGGTGTTCTCCAGGGCGGCGATGATCAGTTCCCGGATTTGGGCCGCGGTTTCGCCGCCGGTCAGCTTGTCGATATAAACACGGTGCACCGCAAGGAGTTGGCGCGAGGGCGGCCGCGCCCCTTCATCGGCGAACAGGATCAACAGCGGCAGCAACACGGTCATCGAGGTCATCCTTTCCCGGCCTTGCGGGCTTCCTCGTCCTGAAATTCCACGCGCCGGCCAGTCCGCATTTCCAGCGATACCAGCAACGCCCGGATATCGTCCTTGGCCACGCGGAACACGATCGCCTGATCCTGCCCCCGCTCGTCGCGAAACCCCACCGTCAGAAAATGGCGCCTTGCCTTGCTCAGCAGGAACATCGGCGAGATCAGCGCCCCCAGCAACAGCCGACGATCCACTTTCTGGCCGTACTCAAGCAGCCGAATCTGCTCGTAGCTCACGCGCCACTGCTTCTTTCCGGCGAAGAACACCAGATACCTCTGATCGGCGACCTCCAACGCGCCGGCATCGCCGGGCGCCACTTCGCTCACCGTGCCCCCCATGTGTTCCGCCTTCGCGGCGACCGCCGGAAGAGCGGCGGCGATCAGCATCAGCAGACTTACGAAGAGTCCCACGTACTGTAGTACAGCGAGGGCTCGCTTTTGTCTCTTCAGATCTTCCTCGGACGTATTGTCCGGGGATTACGAACAGGCGGCGAAGCGTCAGCCGGCCAGGGCGGGAACGCCGCCGAACCGGCGGTCGCGATGCGCAAAATCGCGCAGCGCTTCGGCCAGGTGCTCGCGTCCGAAATCCGGCCACAGTACCGGTGTGAAGTACATCTCCGCGTAAGCACACTCCCACAGCAGGTAATCGCTTAACCGCTGCTCCCCGCTGGTGCGGATCAGCAGGTCGACATCCGGCCCCAGCGCCGCCGAAAATCCAGCCCGCGTGGGTGGCGCCTCGCGCGCGGCTTGCAGGATCGCGTCGCGCGAAGAATAGTCGATCGCCAGCCGCAGGTGCAACCGGGTCCCCGCGCGGGTGATCGCTTCCGCTCGCTCCATCACTTCCACGATGTGCTCCGGCAAACGGTCACGGCGTCCGATGATGCTGAGCCGGACGCCGTTCTCCACGCAGCGCGCGGTCTCGCGCAGCAGGTGGCGGTGAAAGAGCCGCATCAGGCCCGCGACCTCGGCTTGCGGACGGCGCCAGTTGTCCGCGGAAAAGGCATATAGGGTAAGCGTCCCCAAGCCGAGATCCGGCGCGGCCTCCACTACCTTGCGCAGCGCGTCGGCCCCGCGGCGATGCCCGGCGAGACGAGGCAGGCCGCGCTTCTCGGCCCAGCGGCCGTTCCCGTCCATGATTATGGCTACATGAAGCAATGTACTTTTCGTCATAGAGTTAAGACGCGGGCGAACACCCGGTATTTGCACGCAGGCCCCTGCCTACTTGCGCATGGTCCGGATCAACGCTTCCATGTGATCGAGATATTTTTCGAGCGCCCGCCGCCCCTTGGCGGTCAGGCGGTACTCGGTTTTGGGCATGCGCCCTTCGAAACTCTTGCTGCAGGAGATGTATTCGGCTTCCTCCAGCTTGCGGGCATGAACGCTCAGGTTGCCGTCGGTCGTCTGCAGCAGCTTCTTCAGGTCATTGAAGGACAGCGATTCGTTTGCCGCCAGGGCGCTGATAATCCCCAGCCGCATGCGTTCATGGATCAGCCGGTCGAGTTCCGGCAGACCCTGGTCGGACACCAAAGCGGGCTTCGCGGGCTTGTCCTGCCGCGCCGCCAAAGCTGCATTCTTAGCCGCCATACTTCCTCGCAATCAACGCCCCGAACAGGATGTGCAGCCCTCCGAACGCGAGCCCCAGCCAGAGGTCGGCCCGCGTGACAGGCAGGAACAAAACAATCGACCCCGCCAGCATGAAGCAGGCGCCCATCACCGGCACCACCCGGACCGAAAATGTACCCCCCGCCACAACGCCGATCCCATACAGCAGCAGCCACATACCGGGAATCAGGCGATGCGCGCCCTGCAGATAAAGCGCGGCCGTGATCAGGGCGCCGCCGAGGAATGGCGGCACGAAACCGAAGGCAAACTTGCGCGCCGCGTGTGTCCACAGCGGCGTCCCGGCGGACCTCGCCTTCCGGTAAATTGCCGCGAGTCCTAGACTTACGGCGATCAAACCCTCCGCCAGCCAAACCCCCAGCCAGGCTGCGGTCGAATCCTGCCGGTTGGCGATCCAGGCGGCGATCACCGCCGTGACACCCACAACCACCCCGCCCCAGCCCGGAACCGCGGTGAATTCTCCCGCCCGCTCCATCGTCTCCCGGATGTATCGCAGATTGTCCAGGGCGTGATCGCCGAGGCTCACCGCTTCGGGCGGCGCGGAACGGATTGGACGGACAGATCCCACAGGACCTCATTATGACGGTGTCCGCGCGATTTGACAAGAACTTTTTGATGCAAAGCACCAGCCCGCGCCTCAATCCGTTAGGATGGCAGAGGGAAACATGAGCCCGGCACCCAGTTTCGAGCACTCGCTTGCCGCCACGCTCCCCGACATCCCGCGGTGGGTGGAGACGCGGTCCATGCTTCTGGGCGGGCGCGCCGAGGTGCTTACGGGCGACCGCGGCATCCAGCAGGGCTGGGCCGCGCTCAGCCGCGCCAACAGGCATGCGGGAATCGCCGGCGATCCCGGAC
>CAYOQB010000011.1:0-56462 GCA_964406035.1 uncultured Solibacteraceae bacterium
TTCGTGCACCTGCCTAACGATCACATCGCGGATCCGCGTCCCGAGGACGGCTATCCCACGCGCGCCGCTTTCGTCGCCGACAACGACTACGCGTTGGGGCGCATCGTGGAATATTTATCGTCACGCCCCGAATGGAAGTCCATGGCCGTTTTCATCACCGAAGACGATCCCGCCGGCGGCGTGGATCACGTCGACTCCCACCGCAGCATCCTGATGATGGCCGGACCTTGGATCAAGCCCGGCTGCGTATCGCGCGAGAACGTCAGCTTCAGCGGGATGTTGAAGACCGTGTATCGCGTGCTGGGTATCCCGCCGATGACGCTGTTCGATGCCGCCGCTACGGATCTCGCCGGCTGCTTCACCTCGCAACCGGATTTCAGCGGGTATCGCGTGCGCGAGATCAGCAAGTCCGTGTTCGATCCGGCGAAGGCGCGCGAGCCCCTGGACCCCAAGCCCTCGCCGCGCATGGATGATCCGGGCGAGGTGAAGCGGCAGCAGCGCCGCCCCTGAGTTACGCTGCTTTCTTCTTCAAGGCTTCCTGGATCTTCTTGGCGAGCTCCTTGCTTTCCTTCGATTCCGGAACGCTCTTGAGGACGCTGGCGGCGCGCTCGGCGAGCGCGGTCATCTTCTGGGGCTCGTCCATCTTCTTGGGGGAGTACACTTGCGACGCGTTGTACAGCCCCTGCGCCAGGACCATGTTGAACACGGCGCGATCCGTTTCCACGGGACCTGCTTTGAACTTCTCCCGCGCGCTGGAGGCGTCCGCCGATCCGCTGGCCGCGGTGATCGCCTGCAGCACGCCGCGCTCCAGCGCCTTCTTCTGCGCGATCACGTATTCGCTTTCGCTCGGGTAGATGCCGCTCGAAACCTGCCCGAGTTGCGGAACAGCGGCGGTGCTGCCCACCGGGAAGGGGAAGTCCAGGGTCACCTTGTCGCCGGGCAGATCCTTGTCGGTGCGGGCCGCCGCTTCGGCAAACGCGAGCGCCATGCGGCTGGCCATGGTCCGGTTGTCGTTTACCTGTTTGCGGAAGGGCGCGGGATTCGCCTTGTTGGCGCGCGCCCCGAATTCGTAGCTGTCGGCGATCTCGGCGTACCCGTTGGTCATGCCGGAGGTCAGCAGCACCTGCCAGGCGAGCGCCTTGGCCGTGTACTCGTTCTGCGTTTTCAGCACGCCGTTTAAGTGGTCGACCGTTTTCAGATAGTCGCCCTGCTGCAGAGTCTGCCGCGCCGCCGACCAGTAGAAGCCGGGGGTCCCTTTTTCGGGCGCCGCGGGGCCGCTGTCGCAGGCGGCGAGCAGGATCAGCGAAAGGGCTGCACAAGTGCGTTTCATCACTACCTCTGGGCGAGAAGATTTATCACAGGGCGGGGTGGAGATCAAGGGTGTCCGGCTGGTGTGGCCGGCTGGCGGAGATCCCATGCATCAGCGCACGACCCGCCCGATGATCAAGCCCACCACGATCCACTCGACCAGATATGCCCCGGTCTGAATGCCCGCGAGCCGCCATCCGATATTGAGATCGACGTAGTTGTGAATGGTGAACGCTCCGGCTGCAAACACGCCGATCAGAGCCCCAAACTGCGCCCCGCTCAGCGAGCCTCTCAGCTTCGCGTAGATCCAAGAGAGGGCGGCGATCGCGACGAATATGCCTGCTGCGCCCAGGGGCATGCGTTGAGCCGCGGCGTCCGGCGTCCGGAAGACTCCCGGATGTGCTGAGAACTCCTCACGCACAAAGGGAATCAATCCGAACAGAATGAATCCCATGGCGAAATACGCGACGGTCGCGGCCGCGGCCGCCGCCCAGATTCGGGGTTTCATGACGGCGTCAGTATGGCAGCATCAGGAGGCAGCGCCAACCCGTCTGGTCCCACTGCCGGTTGCACATGAACGGTGCCTGGGGCTTGGACGGTGCCTGGCACCACCAGGCACCGATGCGTTGCTCGCTGGCTGGTAAATCTTTGTTTTCTAAATACTTATCGAGATTTCGCGTAGATCCAAAGACGTCCTAATCGAGTACCCCCCACTTTTCGCCTCACCCCTCCGACCGCTGTCCGTGGAATGCGGGCCGCTGGATTCGACGCTCCGCTAAGACCTGCGATTTTGGCCGCATTTCCGCATGAAAACCCTTTCCGGGGCATCGAGTGCATCGCGTTTTTCGGATCGCGAAAACCGCGCCATCTCATATTGGGGTGCTTTTCCCCGGTTGCCTGGAGCACGGCTAACTATCTGATGAGACAGCGGGTTGCAAATTGCCCTCCAGCCCCGCGGCGCCTGGCACCACCAGGCACCGATTGCGCTGGAGACCCTTTCCGTGTACCGTTCCCCACAAGGAGCCCTCGCATGAAAGCCTCGCGCGTCTTGACCATCCTCACTCTGCTGAATTGCCTGCTGCTGGTCCTGCAGTTCACCCGTACCTTCGCACCGGTCCGCGCCGCCAGCACCCCCGACGTGCTGCGAGCCCGGTCTCTAGAGATCGTCGACGAACGAGGGCGCGTCCGTGCGAGCATCAAGCTTCACCCTTCCGAGGTCTTCGCGCCCACCGGCAAGCGCTACCCCGAAACGGTCATGTTCCGCCTGATCGACGCCAACGGCCGCCCCGAAGTGAAATTGGGTGCGTCGGAGAAGGGTGGCGGGCTGTCGCTAGTCGGCGACAACGACGCCACTCAGCTCCTGCTGGAAGCGGAGAACTCCTCGGTCACCATAAAAATGAAAAGCAAGGACGGAAAGGAACGGCTACTCCAGCCCTAGCGCGCGAGCCTCACTTCGCGATCGCGCCAACGCCGCGGTCCTTCGCCAGGCGATTCAAAGCCTCCAGATCCGCGCCTAGCAGCCGCTCCACCTCGATTCGCGTCCGCTCCCACTGCGCGTGCAGATCCTGGTACCGCACTCGCGCGCCCTCCGTGATTCCCGACTCCGCGGCATCCACCACGCTCCGCAAGTGCAGGAAATGGTGATTCAGCTTCACCGGGAAGTTGATCACCGTCTGCCCGTCCACGGTGCGCTTCTGGATCAGAGTGTCCTCCATCGCGTTCAGCTTCTCGACGAACTCCTTTGCCGGAGCCTCCAGGTTCGACGCGTTCTTCGCCAGCGCCTCGGCTTGCGTCCGCACCGCGCGGATGCGGTTCACGCTCTGGTGGATGTCGTTCGTGTCCTTTTCGATCAGGCTGAGCAGCTCGTCCTGAGCCCGGTACATCGCATCCGTGGTCTCCAGCCGCGGATCGCGCTCCACGACCAGGGTTTGCGTGGATGTCTTTCCGTCTGCCGTTAACCGCACCACGTAGCGGCCGGGCACGGCCTTGCGGCCTTGCATCGGCACAAACGAATAGAGGCCGGGCACGCGTGTCATCGGCTCATGCCGCAGGTCCCAATTGGTGCGATTCATCCCTGCCTTGGTCCGCGCCAGCGACAGCTTGCGGATCACATTGGGCCCGGCCAGAATCTCGATCACCGCCGCGCCCTCCTGCTTCATGTGGAAGTTCAGAATCGCTCCCGGCGGCGGATTCTGGCCCGACCTCGGACCGCCGCCCTGCGGCACATTCAGGTTCGTGCGGATCGCGGGTCGCGGCTCAAACAACTGTACGTCGCCCGGTTCCGCCTGCGCCTGCCGCAACGGCGTCACGTCGTCCAGCACCCAGAACGCGCGACCGCTGGTAGACGCCACCAGGTCGCCGTTGCGGACCTGCAGATCCGTGATCGGCGTGTTGGGCAGGTTCAACTGCAGGGATTGCCATTTGCGGCCTGCGTCGAAGCTCACAAACATGCCCATCTCGGTCCCCAGATAAAGCAGCCCCTTGCGAACCGGGTCCTCGCGCACGACGCGAGCCCAGTGCTCTGCCGGCAGCCCGGCGGCAATCGACTCCCAGGTCTCGCCGAAATTCGACGTCCGGAAAACGTAGGGCGTGAAGTCGTTGTACTTGTAGCGGGTCACCGCCAGGTAGGCCACGGCGGGATCGTGCGGCGAGACTTCGATCGCATTGATCTGCCCGTCGCCAGCCGCCGGCAGCGAGAGCTTCTTCCAGTTGCGGCCGCCGTCCCGGGTTACATGCACCACTCCGTCGTCGCCGCCGGTATACAGCACGCCGCGATCGTGCGGCGACTCCGCCACATAGAAGATGGTGTTGTAAATCTCGCCGCCCGCGCCTTCGTTGGTGATCGGACCGCCGCCGAAGCCCTGTGTCTTGTCGTCGGGATTGGTCAGGTCCGGCGAGATCTCCCGCCAGGTCCGACCGCGATCCTCGCTGCGCAACAGCTTCTGAGAGGCGTGATAAATCACCTTGGTGTCGTGCTTCGAAACTGCAATGGGCGCGTTCCAGTTGAACCGGTACTTCATCTCGCGGGACGGCAGCGCCAGCGAAAGCGCCGGATAGTGCATCACATCGCGGTTCTCGCGCGTGGTCAGGTCAAATTCGCTGATCTGCCCCTGGTAGCAGCCCGCATAGGAATAGCGCGGGTTCTTGGGATCGAACGCGACATACGCCGACTCGCAGCCTCCTACTGGATGCCAGTCCTGCCAGCCGATGCCGCCCGCGCCCGCGCGATTCGGAACCGCTACCGTCGAATTGTCCTGCTGCCCGGCGTAAAGCCAGTAGGGGAACCGCTCATCGGTGTTCACGCGATAAAACTGCGCGGTGGGCTGGTTCTGCTGCGTCGACCAGGACCGGCCAGAATTGAAGCTGACGTTCGCGCCGCCGTCATTGGCGTTGATCAGGTTCTCCGGATTCTGCGGGTTGATCCAGAGGTCGTGATGGTCGCCGTGCGGCGCGGCGGTGCTGGCAAAGGTTCTGCCTCCGTCGATCGACTTGAGCAGCCCGGCGTTCATCACCCACACGAGGTCCGGGTTCTTGGGATCGGCGTAAACCTCGATGTAATACCAGGCGCGGGACTTAATGGACCAGTCGGTCGTATTGGCGGCGGTCCAGGACCTGCCTCCGTTCTCGGAGCGGTACAGGCCGCCCGCCGGGTCCGCCTCCACCAATGCATAAACGCGATCCGAGTTGGCCGACACGTCGATCGCCGTCTTGCCCATCAACTTCGGAAGGCCGTCGTTGATCGGCTGCCACGTGTCGCCGCCGTCACTCGATTTCCAGAATCCGGAGCCTGGACCACCGGAGCGAACCTCCCAGGGCTTGCGCAGATGGTCCCAGAACGCGGCGTACAGAATCCGCGGGTTTCGTGGATCCATGGCCAGGTCGCTGGCGCCCGAAGTCTCGTTCTGGCCGGCCAGCACCAGCGTCCAGTTCCGTCCGCCGTCGGTGGAGCGATAGACTCCGCGTTCGCGGGTCGGACCGAAGGTCGCGCCTTGCGCGGCAACGTACACCAGGTCGGGATTGGAGGGGTGGATGCGGATACGGGAAATCGCCCGCGTCTTCTCCAGGCCCATCCGCTTCCAGGTGCGGCCGGCGTCGGTGGATTTGTAGACGCCGTCCCCATGCGACAACGCGACGCCGCGAGCCGCGGTCTCGCCCATGCCCAGATAGATGACGTTAGGATCGGAAGGCGCGATTGCCACCGCGCCGACGGAGGATGTGCCGAGCTGCCCGTCGGTGATATTGCGCCAGGTCTCACCGGCGTCCGTGGTTTTCCATAACCCGCCGCCCGCCGAGCCGAAATAGTACGTTTGCGGATCGCCGGGGACGCCCGCCACCGCGGTCGCGCGGCCGCCGCGATGCGGGCCCACGTTGCGCCACCGCAGGTCCTGGTAATGGGATGGAGTTTGTGCGAGCAGAGGGAGAGCGAGGAAGGCGATCGCGCGAATCATCCGGGTATTGTAGCCGGAGGACCGCCGCAGCGGCAGAAAACGCCGCCCGAGCGGGGCGGCGTCTCTGAATCAGGCCGGACGGAAGCGCACTGCTGGTGAAGAAGCAGGAGGCTCTCGCTCTTTGCTTCTACTTCCGGTGCTGCGAACTCTGCCGGTTGCTTAGAACAGTTCCGCGATGTCCTTCGCGGCCGAACGGGCTTCCAGGTGGATCAGACCGGCGTTGGAGCCCTGAGGTCCCATGACCGCCAGCACAGCCTTGCTGCCCGCCGAGTAAATGAACAACATGCCTTCTTCGCCCGTGATCGAGATCTCACCCAGCGTTCCGACACTCATGTTGTCGCTGATCCGCCGGCCGAGGCTCGACGCCGCGGCAGCCATTGCCGCCACGCGGTTCGGGTCCGCTCCGTTCGAAAGGGAATGCGCGATCGGCAACCCTTCGTTCGACGCGAGTAATACGCCTTTCAATTCGGGAATCGAGTTGCGAAGCACCTCGATGTGATTCTTCAGCGCGTCCTGCTTAGCCATAGATTCCTCCTTGCTTTCTCCGTCTCCGCCTGTTGGGCCGCGAGAGCAATCTATTCATCGTTCTCGTAGGGAAATAACTTTAGAGAGGGACTACGGGGCAAACTACTACCCGCGCGGTAGGGTGGCATGCGGCCGGATTCCGTCATTTCTCTTCATACGCCGCCGCCATCATTGATTCCATTGCAGTTTCCGGGCGCTTGGACTAAGGCCTTTGCCTCAATTGGACCTACGTAAGTCCCCCCGAAGCGAGTCCATAAGTACAGTACAGGGCCGAAAGCGGCATACCCCGCCTTTAGCAAACCCCATCAATGGCCGATCTAACCAGCATGCGGTGTCTCTACTGCGGCAAGGAACTCGCGATCTTTCGAAAGTGGACCGCCAGCAGCGAGTTCTGTTCCGAAGAGCATCAGCAGCGCCATCACGAAGAATTTAATAGACTTGCGCTCAGTCGCCTGCTGCAGGCGCCGGGCTCCGCGGTGCTGGCGCCGAGCGAACCGGCAGTGGCGGCGCCCGCCGCCGCGGAACCGCGCTCCGCGGATTGGCGCAACGGCGGCGACACCACCGGACCGCGCCAGATCGAGGCGGCGCATGCGCCTTCTCCGGCGGCCGGGTTCGTGCCGCAACCCACGATTCAGCCCGTGGATGGCGATAGCGGCCGGCCGATCGCCCGTTCGCTGGGCGCACCCCGTGAATTCCCGATCCCGGAGTTCCGCATCGGGCTGAGCAGCACCGGACCGATTCATTCCGAACGCCCTTCCATGAAACCTGATTTTGAAGGCAGCCGCGAACCCATTGACGTTCCCTTGGAAAGAGGCTACTCCTCTCTGTCCAGCGACGCCTGGCAGTTTCCGTTCACCGAGTTCCGGCCCAGCCTGGAGCTGCGCGAGGCGATGCGCCTGAACCTTGGGACCTCGGGCATCGGCCTGGAGCCGGAGGACGGCGAGCACTCCTCGGCCGGCATTCTTAGCGTCGATCTGTCGGTGCTCGGCCACAGCATTGAGAGGTCCAAGGTGGAGCCGGACCTGCCCGTGGCGGTCGCCCCTGAGGCGGATCGGGCGGATAGTGAAGAAGAGCAAGCTCCAGAGCTGCCTATCGAGATTCCGTCACTATGGGAAGTGGGTGAACCGGAGGCCGAGATCCGGATCGCGCCCGCGGCCCCGGAGGAGGAACCCGCTCCGGCGCAGGCCGCGCCCGCGGCTTTGCTGCTCCCGGTGGCCGGCGCCGAACCGGTGGCCCCGATCGCCGCCCCGCCCTTGCGCGGCAAGGCCAGCGCCGTTTTCCAGGCACTGCCGATGGCCAGCACGGGCATCCAGTTGCCGCGGCTCGAAGGATTGCCGCTGCGGCCCATGATCGTTCTGGGACCCCCGCCCGCGCCTGCCGTCGAAGCTGCCGCGGTCGTCGCCGAACCCTCCGCCGAACCCGTCGGGATCTCCTCCGAGGAACCCGCCCGTAAAGAGGAAAGCGTCCCGAAGGAACCTTCCGGCCGTCTGTCCCGCAAGGAACGGGCACGGTTGAAGGCGCGCGAAGCGGAAAAGAAAGAGCCGGAAGGGAAGACTCCGGAAATCAAGCCTCAAGAAGTCAAGTCTCCGGAAAGCAAGCCCGAGCCGGCCGCGGAACCGGCGCCGGCGGAGGCGGAGCCAGCCGGCGAACCCGTCTCCCGGGCCGAAGAGAAACCCAAGCCGCTTTCCGATTCGGATATTCCCTCCTTCGGCGGCCCTCACCTGGGCGCCGGAAGCGCGGTGGACAAGGGCCTGCCGATGGGCGTCCGCATCGCGGCCGCCATCGGCGGCGTGGTGGTCCTGGCCGGACTGGCCTATCTGGGGTTGAGCGGAGACAGCAAGCCGGTTCGCGGCAGCGGCGCGGTGGAACTGCGGGAAGGACCCGCGCTGCCCATCAGCGAAGGCAGTTGGTCCACGGATTGGGGTGGCGGGCAGGCGCAGCGCAAGGAGCGGATCACGGTGTACCGGCCCTCGCTCTCGTTGAGCGATTACCGCTACGAGTTCCAGGCCGAAATTCCGGGACGCAGCCTGGGCTGGGTGTTCCGCGCCGCCGATCCGAAGAACTATTACGTCGGCCGCCTGGACATTCAGAAGCGCGGCCTGAATCCCACCGTGGTGCTGGTCCGCTATGCCGTCGTTGACGGCCAGGAAGGCGCCCAAACCCAGATCCCGCTGACCATGCCGGTGCGCATCGACACCGCCTATAAGGTCAAGGTGGAAGCAGTGGGCAACAAGTTCACCATCAGCGTGCTGGGCAAGGTTCTGGACCAGTGGAGCGATGACCGCCTGCGCACCGGAGGAGTGGGACTGATACACGAACGCGGCGAGCGTCCGCCGCAAACGCGCGGCGTCCATGTCACGCCGCTGATGCTGGGAAATCGCTGAGACATTGGGAGAGGAAAGCATGGCTGAAGCGAACGATCAATGGACATTTTTTGTAGACGAAGCCCTGATTGAGAAGCTGATGGGCGGCAAACCGGACGAGCCCGCTCCGGAGGCGCCGCAGCGTCCGGCAGCTTCGGCCGCCCTGGGACGGATCGTGGCGCTGGCTCGCGAGGGCAAGGCGCGGGAAGCGCTGTCCGCCGTGGCCGAAAGCCTCGCCGCGGGAGATGACTCGCTCGAACTGCTGGCCGCGCGCGGCCACCTGGAATTCGAGGTCGGCGAATTCGAGCAGGCGGAGCGTTCCTACGCCGAGGTTGCCCGCCGCGCGCCGGACCTGCTGACCGCCCATTACAACCGCGCGCTCACGCTGGAGAAGCTGGGCCGCTTCGCCGAAGCCGCTGAAATCTTCGAGATCGCCGCCGGCATCGATCCCGGCCGCTGGCAGACGCGCCTGGGCTGGGGCGTGTGCGAGCTGCAGCAGGGCCATGCGGAAGCCGCGCTGGAGCAGTTTGAAAAATGCCTGGTGGCCTCGGCTGGAAATGCCCAGGCGATGTTCGGCAAGGCCGCCGCGCTGCAGGCGCTCGGACGTCTGGAACAGGCCGGCGATCTGTACCGCGCCATGATCGCGCAGCAGCTCGAAAGCCCGGCGCTACTGAGCAACGTGATCGCCATCAGCACCGCGCGCAAGGAAGAATCGCGGATGCGCGAGTATTCGGAGCGGCTGCTGAAGCTGGAGCCGCAGGCGCGCGCCGCCCTGGAGGGTCTGGCTACCGCGGCGCTGTGGCGCGGCGACTACAACTCCGCCGTCAACTACTGCGCGCAACTGGTGAAAGTAGCAGCCGATTCCTTCGAAGCCTGGTTCAACCTCGGGGTCGCGTACCAGAAAAGCGGCCGCCTCGACCAGGCTAGCCAGGCATACCAGGAAGCCGCCCGCTTGCGTCCCGACTCCGAGCAGGCGCACGCCAACCTGGGCAGCGTCCTGCAGGAACGCGGCGACCTGCCCGGCGCCAAGCGCGCCTACGATCGCGCCTTGGAGCTGAACTCCGCCATCCCCGGCGTGCTGTGGAACCTGGGATTGCTGGCGGAGCGGCAGAATCAGGGCGACGAGGCCGAGAAATACTTCACCCGCCTGGCTTCGGGACCCGGCGAATGGGAGGAAGCTCACTTCCGGCTGGGCTGCCTGTGGCTGAATCGCGAGGACTGGGTGCAGGCGGTGGAGGCCTTCGAGGCCTGCCTGAAGAAACGCCGCGACTGGCCGGAAGCGGAAATCAATCTGGGCATCGCCTACTGGAAGTTCGGGGACCTGGAAACCGCGGAGGAACACCTGAATCGCGGCCTGGCGGGCCAGGCCGGCAGCCTGCCCGCGCTCCGCGCCCTGACCCAGATCGCCATCGAGAACAAGGATGTCCCCCGCGCCCGGGAACTGCATCAGAAGCTGACCCGCGCCAACGACCGCACCCCGGAGCTGGCCTACAACCTGGGTCTGCTGCTGCAGGAAACCGGGCAGCCCGAGGAAGCCGCGGTCTGCTACGAACTGGCGCTGGCCGAACGCCCCGACCTGTTCCCCGCCATGCTCAACCTGGGCCACGCCCTGGCCGCGCTCGGCCGGGAGCAGGAGGCGAAGGAGTACTGGAGCAAGGCTCTGGAGTCTCGCCCCGAGCTGGCCGCTGGATATTTCCCCTCCAACTAACCTCTCCTGCCGGACGCCGGCCGATCTAAGCTCGGCCGGCGTCCGGGTGTTACAGAATTTTCCCTGGTAAAGTCACCTCACGCGTATGGCGATCTAAGTTTCGCGGGGGCAAAAGTTTGGCGAAAGCCAAAAACATCGCACCCCGTGAGCCGGATTCGCAAATTCCGGCAGGACGGATCGCATGACGCGTGTTTTGTGGATTTCGGAATTTCCCGATATGTTGCCGGCAACCCCGCCCGGAGTCGAGCTGGTGGTCGTCGCGGGCGGGGTGAATGGAATCGAAACCCTGCGGCTGCAAGAGTTTCCGGTGGCCGTGCTGAGTGTGCCGGTCGCCGACTGGAACACCGCGGAGCTGCTGGAAGAGCTGATGCGGGTCCGGCCCGCATGCGCGGTTCTGGTGCATGATCCCACCGCGACCCTGGCGGACGCCGCGCGGCTGGCGCGAATTGGGGCCAGTCACGTCCTGGGCGAAATTCCGCCGCCCGAGGACTTCCAGGCGCTGCTTGAGGGCCTCGCCGCTAGCCGCGCCGCCACCCGCGACGAAGCTCAGGAGCCGTGGCGACGGCTGCTGGTGGGCGACAGCCCGGCCATGCGCCAAGTGGCGAACGTGATCCGCCTGGTGGGCGAGCGCCGTTGCACCGTCCTGGTGACCGGCGAGACCGGAACCGGCAAGGAACTGGTGGCGCGGGCGCTGCACCTGGCCAGCGGGCGGGGGCAACTGCCCCTGATCGCCGTGAACTGCTCCGCGCTGCCCGAGAATCTGCTGGAAGCCGAACTGTTCGGCCACGTCAAGGGCGCGTTCACCGGCGCCACCAACACCCGCATCGGCCGCTTTGAGCAGGCCAACAAGAGCACCATCTTCCTGGACGAAATCGCCGATCTGCCTTACGAATTGCAAACCAAGCTGCTGCGGGTGCTGCAGGAACGCGAGATCCAGCGGCTGGGAAGCTCGGAGACGATCCGCATCGACGTTCGGGTGGTGGCCGCCTGCAACGTGGATCTCGCCGCCCGGGTGCGGCAGGGGAAGTTCCGCGAGGATTTGTTCTACCGCCTGAACGTGGTTCCCATCGCCGTGCCCCCGCTGCGGGACCGGCTGTCGGACGTCCCCGTCCTGGTCACTTATTTTCTCGAGAAGATCTGCCGCCAGGAAGGCATCCCGCAGCGCCGCATCACCAGGGAAACGCTGAACCGGCTGGCCCAGTATTCCTGGCCCGGCAACGTCCGCCAGTTGGAGAACGCGGTGGAGATGGCGATCGCCCTCTCCGGAGATCGCGACATCCTGTTTCCTTCGGACTTCCCCCTGCCGCTGGTTGTCGGGCGCGAGAACACCAGTTTCCATGAACCGGACGGCCGAATCACGGTGCCGGAAGACGGGCTGGATTTCGAGACCGTGGTTGGCACCATCGAGAAAAGCCTGCTGATCCAGGCGCTCGAACGCGCGCACGGCAACAAGAAAGCCGCGGCCGACCTGCTTCGCCTGAAACGCACCACCTTCGCGGCGAAGCTGAAGAGCCTGGAGGAGATCGCCAGCTGACCCGGCGATCCGGCAGAATAAGGGGATGTCCGACTGCTTCCGGTACTATCTCCGCGTCCGCTACGGCGAATGTGACGCTCAGAAAGTCGTGTTCAACCCGCGTTACGCGGATTACATCGACCTGGCGGTCACCGAGTTCTTCAAGGCTCTGGGCCACGGACAGTCGCTGCTGAACGGTGAATTCGACTTCCAACTGGTGAAGCAGACTATCGAGTGGAAAGCCTCGGCCCGGTTCGATCAGGTCCTGGAGCTTTCCATCCGGACCGTGCGCCTGGGCAATACTTCGTTTACGATGGCCACCGCCTTCCGTATCGCGGGCGAAGACCGGGTGATCGCTACCGCGGAAACGGTGTACGTGCTGGTGGAGGCGGACAGCCTGGCCAAGATGACCATTCCGCCGCATTTGCGCGATGCCCTGGAAAAGGGCGCGCCCGGCGTCGTGACCGACCACGCGGCGTATCTGGTCACCGCCCCGGCCTGACCTGCCGGGCGACCTCGGCCCGGCCTCGTATAATCTTGAGGATATGTCCACCTCCGCGCCGGCGCTTGCGGACCCGGCGGTGATCGCGAAGTACGAAGCGGTTATCGGCCTGGAGGTCCACGTGCAAATCGGCACGCGCACCAAGATCTTCTGCGCGTGTCCCACCGGCTTTGGCGCGCCTCCGAACAGCAACGTCTGCCCGGTTTGCCTGGGGATGCCCGGCGCGCTCCCGGTGCTGAACCGCCGCGCGGTGGAAATGGCGATCCAGGCAGCCCTGGCATTGGAATGCCGCGTCAACATGTATTCGCGGCTGGCCCGCAAGAATTACTTCTATCCGGATCTGCCCAAGGGCTACCAGATCTCCCAATACGATCAGCCCCTGGCCGAGCACGGCGGCGTGGAAATCCTCACCGGCGGGGTCCTCAGGCGAATCGGCATCACCCGCGTCCACATCGAGGACGACGCGGGAAAGAGCATCCACGACGGCTTCTCGGACAGCGATCGCTACACCTACGTGGACCTGAACCGCTCCGGCACGCCCCTGATCGAGATCGTCAGCGAGCCAGATCTGCGGTCCTCCAGCGAAGCCTACGATTTCCTGACCGAGATCAAGCAGATTCTGCAGTTCATCGGCGTCTCCGATTGCGACATGGAAAAAGGCAACCTCCGCTGCGACGCGAATGTCAGCGTGCGTCTGCACGGGGCTTCGGAGTTCGGGACCAAGGCGGAAGTAAAGAATCTGAACTCGTTCCGCTTTCTAAAGGCCGCTCTTGACTACGAGATCGCGCGGCAGGTCGCGGTGATCGAGTCCGGCGGGCGCGTCACCCAGGAGACTCGCCTCTACAATCCGGACACGGGCGAGACGGTGAGCATGCGCAGCAAGGAACACGCTCACGATTACCGCTACTTTCCGGAACCGGATCTGGCTCCGCTGCGCATCACTCCGGAATGGCTGGAGGAGCTTCGCGCGGCGATGCCGGAGTTGCCGGCGCGCCGCCGCCGTCGCTTCGTTTCCGATTACGGCCTGCGCGAGTACGATGCCGAAGTGCTCACCCAGACTCGCGAGATGAGCGAATACTTTGAGCAGACCGCCGCCGCCGGGGGCGATCCGCGCCTGGCCGCCAACTGGGTGATGGGCGACCTGGCCGCGCTGCTCAAACAGGCGGGAAAGGAAATTGCGGAATCGCCGGTCACCGCGGCGCATCTGGGCGAGCTGCTCGCCCTGATCGGCAAGGGCAGTCTCACCTCCAAGCTGGCCAAGGAGATCCTGCCCCGGATGTTCGAATCGGGCGAAGGCCCGCGTGCGATCATGGAGCGCGAGGGTCTGGAGACGATCACCGACTCCGGGGAGCTCGCCCGGATCGTGGACCAGGTGATTGCCGCGAACCCCAAACAAGTGGAACAATATCGCGGGGGGAAGGCGTCTGTACTAAGCTTTTTCATGGGGCAAGTCATGAAAGCTACCCGAGGCCAGGCTGACCCAGCCGCTGTAACGGAGCTTTTGAAGGAGAAACTGTAGAGAGTGGATGCACTGGAAAAGCTGTTCGGAGCGTTGCCGCGTCAAGCGCCGGGCAGCGAAGCCTCCACACTGAGAGCCATTCGACGGCTGCCGCCTCCTCGCGCCGGCGCGCGCATTCTCGATGTGGGCTGCGGGAAGGGCCGTCAGACCATCCAGCTCGCCCGGCACTACAAGGCTCCCGTCATCGCCGTCGATATCAACGCTAACTACCTGAAGGAGCTCGAGCAGTCGGCCGCGGACGCAGGACTGTCCAAGCTCATCCAGACGCGCTGCGCCTCCATGGAGCAGCTCGATTATTCCGCCAACAGCTTCGACGTGATCTGGTGCGAAGGAGCGATCTATCATGTGGGCGTCACCAAGGCCCTGACCCAGTGGTCGCCGATGCTGCGCTATCGCGGGGCCATCGCCTTCACCGAGTTGAGCTGGCTGAAAGACGACATCCCGCACGAAGCGAAGCTCTACTGGGCCCGGCATCACCAGGAAATGACCACGGTGAACATGAACCGGCGCAAGGGCGAGGCGGCCGGCTTCGAAGTGATCGATCACTTCCCCCTGCCCGCCGCCGACTGGTGGACCGAATACTATACGCCGCTCGAAGCACGCATCGCGGAGCTGAAGCCGGAAGCCGCAAACTCCCCGGAGCTCGCCGCCGCTATGGCCGAAGCCGAGAAGGAAATCGACTTGTGCCGCAAGCACGGCGAGACCTACGGTTACGTGTTCTATCTGCTGCGCCGGCTCTCTTAGCACCGCGTCACGAAGTTGAAGGTGTCGAGTGCGCGAGCCGCCAAGGGGTGAGCACGCCGCGCCCTGGATCGAGCCTCTCAGGCGATTCCCCTACGTCGGTCCGTCTCTCCGCCGCCGAAACAACTAGTGATGCCCGATACTCCGGTCGCGTTCCTCTCCAAGCGCAAGCTGCATGTGCGGCGCGAGGGCCTCACCCGTACGCTCGAGATCGAATTCGAGCGCACCGTCCGGGAGCGAACGGCTTCCATCGAGCGCCGCCACGCCTGGAAGACGCAAGGCCGCGGAGCCATGTTTACCGGGATGTGGGCGCCCCAGACGCCTGGCTCCGGCGATGCGCCGGTCCTCGTTACCGGTCTGACTGCCGCGCCGTCCAGTTCGTTGTTGTACTCCCTGGAAACGGACGCGGTCAGCGGCGTGTTCCTGCAGGAAGCCAGCGGAACGGAAAGCCGCCTTTTCCATACCGCGGACTTCCGCATCCGCCATGTTCACCTGCATCCCGGGCGCGAGCTGATCGCAGCCACTGTCTTTCACGCGGAATCCCTGCGCTCCAACATCGGGGTGCTGCCGCTGCGCGGTTCGGAGTTGACCGAGGTCACCGAGGGCGACAGTTTTGACCAGTTCCCCCGCTGGAGCCCCGGCGACAAGCGCCGGATCGTGTTTCAGAGCGCCGGCATCGGCCGCAACGCGGCAGGCCAGTTCGCGGGTCTCGCGCCTTGCGAAATCCACGCCCTCGATCTTGACTCCGGCGAGCTCGCCGAGCGGGCCGCCGAATCAGGCCGGGACCTTCTGCAGCCTCGCGAGACCGCGGACGGAGCGCTGTTCTACATCCGCAAGCCCTACGAGAGCGGCGCTCCCGATGCGAGCCTGTTCGGCGCCCTGAAGGACGCGCTGCTCTTTCCCATCCGCATCGGGCAGGCGATCTTCCAGTACCTGAACTTCTTCTCGATCGCGTACGGCGGCAAGCCCCTGGTTACCTCCAAGGGAGCGGTGCAGCGCCAGATCGACCCCCGGCAATTGTTTGTGTATGGGAACTTCTCCCGCGCCCAACATCTGCAGATATCGCAGGACCAGGGGCAGCTCACCGTGCCCGCCTCCTGGGAACTCGTGCGCCGGGATCCCGCCGGAGGTGTCAAGGTGATGGCGCGGAACGTGTTCGCCTTCGATCTGGCGCCGGACGGGTCGGTGATTCATTCCGACGGCGCAAGCATCTGGCGCACCTCCGCCGCGGGCGTCCGGGAGCGACTCGCGCAAGGCGAAATGATCGACCACGTCGCCGTCCTGTAGCTCAATCGCCCGGCCGCTTTACCGCTTCTTGGGCGGCGGAGCAGCCACGTACGAAGAGTCCCGCGGCTGGGACTCCGCGAACTGGTCCTCGTCCTGCAGTTCTTTCCTCAGCCTGGCAAGCTCCCGCTTCAACTCCGCGACAATCTTCCGCGCCCCAAGATCGCCGTAGATGTTGCGCATCTCCGCCGGATCTTTCACCAGGTCATAGCACTCCCACTGATCCTTCTTCCAGAAGTAGATCAGCTTGTGCGTCGTGGTCCGAACGCCGTAGTGAGCGCGCGTGTTGTGATCGCCCGGATCATGGTAGTAGCGGTAATACATGGAACGTCGCCAGCCCGCCGGCTTCCTGCCCTTCCACACCGGCAGCAAGCTGACGCCCTGCATGTCCGCCGGTATGGGCAGGCCCGCCAGGTCCAGGAATGTCGGCGCGAAATCGCAATTGATGCTCATCGCATCGGACGTGCGGCCGGGCCGGATTCCGGCCGGCCAGCGCACCACGAAGGGCATCCGCAGCGCCTCCTCGTACATGAAGCGCTTGTCGAAAAGGCCGTGCTCGCCAAGAAAGAATCCCTGGTCGCTGGTGTAGATGACCACGGTGTTCTCGCGCAATCCGCTGGCATCCAGCCAGTCCAGCAGCCGGCCCACGTTATCGTCCACGCTCTGCACGCAAGCCAGATAGTCCTGCATGTAGCGCTGGTATTTCCAGTCTTCCAGTTCGCGGCCGGTCAGCGTCTTGCGAACGCCGTCGATCACGGTCTCCACTTCGGCGGGCTTTGCCGCGAGCCACGCCCGCGCTTCCGCCTCAGGCAGACCTGGCGGAGGCGGCAGCTTCAGATCCCGGCGCGTCAAGTCGCGGAACACGGATTGCTGCTGCTCCCGGATCGCGTCGGTCCGGCCGGCGTAGTCGTCGCGGAGATTCGCGGGCTCCGGGATGCGTTTGTTCTCGAACATTTTGCGATGCTTCTCATCCGGAGTCCATTCCCGATGCGGTGCTTTGTGGTGCGACATCACGAAGAACGGCTGGTCCTTGGGCCGGTTCCGCAGCGTCTCGATGGTCAGGTCGGTAATGATATCGGTGGCGTAGCCCTTATAGACCGTGGAACCGTCCTTCTCATAGAGAGTCGGATTGTTGTACACGCCCTGTCCCGGCAGGATGTTCCAGTAGTCGAATCCCGTAGGATCGCTGCCCAGGTGCCACTTGCCGATCATGGCGGTGTAATAGCCGGCCTGCTGGAGCAGCTTGGCGGCCGTTTGCTGCGCTCCATCGAAGCGGTTGAAAACCGGCACGCCGTTCCGATGGCTGTACTTTCCGGTGAGCAGGGTGGCGCGGCTGGGGGTGCAGATGGAGTTGGTGACGAAGACGCGGTCCATGCGCAGGCCTTCGTTCGCGATCCGGTCCAAATGGGGCGTCCGGTTCACGCGGCTGCCGTAGCAACTCATGGCCTGTGTGGTGTGGTCGTCGGTCATGACGAACAGGATGTTGGGTCGCGGCTTTGGGGCGGCCAGGCCTGGGAACGGGCGCGACGCGAGCAGGGGCAGGGTCAGGAACGCCCGGCGCGAGGGGGTATGCATGATCTTGATAATTTAGCGAACGCCGCTCCGATGCGGGGCACGCCCGGAGCTACTTCCTCAAGATGGCCGCCTCAACCTCCGCAACAGTCGACCGTGAAGCTCGCGCGGATGGAAGCAGATGGATGCATTCGGGTGATCCGCTGGGTTGACGGCGAGCGGCCCCAGAAAGCGCAACGGGAACAGACGGGTGCGGGATCCTGTCATCTCACCCAGCGTCCGTGATGCTGAGAATGTTGCCATCCGGATCCGGGAACCACGCCACCCGCCCTTTCCCGCCCGGCAACGACAAAACGCCCATCTCGTCATGCGGAAAATCAGGGAATCGCAGAAACGCAACGCCCTTCCCGGCGAGCGCCCGAACCGCCCCGTCCACGTCCGCAACAACGAAGCCGAGCATCGTGTGTCCATGCGGCGTAAAGCCGGGAACCGCGGCGATGTGGATGGCCGTGTTGCCTGCTTCCAGGACCACGGCGTGTTCGTCCTCGCGGCGCAAGGTGAGCCCCAGCGTATCGCGATAGAAACCGGTCGCACGTCCTCGATCTCGCGTGCAGACCACCACGACGGGCTTGGCGGATGCCAGAATTCGCAGATTCTCTCCCTTCTTTTCTCGCACCAAAATACGAAGGCCGCGTCGGGTCGGCGCGGCTTGTGAACAGAGCGGCAATAGGAAAGCCGCGCGGGGTGCGCGGCTTCAGTGGCTATGGTAGGTGACGGGGTGGGGCGTGTCAACGGGTCTCCATCGGCGGTGAGTAGCGAACATCGCGAGAAACGTCTGCCACTCCCTGTGAGCGAGTGGCGAACACAGACCGCCGGTGGACTGATCTGCCGGCTGCTGGAGCTAAACTCTCTTGTGAGGTCCGATGCTCCACACTGCAGCCCTCCCGATCTTCGTTCTTAGCTTCATGAGCCAGACCCCGGTTGGCATCTGCGACGTTGCCGAGCCGCGAATCACGCGTCGTGAGGTTGTCCTTCGGGCCGTCGGCCAATGGATGAGGGAGGCGTTCGTTCTGGTGGACCATACTTGTCCGGCGGCAAAGTCATCCGCCGCCACCTTACCGGCTTTGATTATGCTTGAGGATCCGACTTCTTCCTCCGGAGAGGTCATGAAGAAGCTGAAAAGCCTCCAGCGAACCCCACCGGCTCCGTTTTTCCAGATTGTCGTCTCCGGTTTTTTATCCTGTGTCAAGCCGTTTGCTGCCGATGCGAACGAGCTTGGAGAAATTATCGTTGGAAATGGCTTTGGACCCGATGGGTTGTTCGTCTGCAGACTTCAGAAGGCGAAGGTGAGACAAGTTCATCGTTTGGATGAATGAATGCAGGCTTTAGGAACATGCCGGGCCGGCAGTCGTAGTTCCGTCCGGAACGGGAGCCACGAGCGAGCGAGTGGCGAACATTCACGCCAGTTTGCCCGCTAGCTTTGACAGAAAGCATAAAATGCGGGTAACTCCGATGGAAGATCCCGCTGAACAATTCAGGCGAGCGTTTGACGTAGAACTTGCTGGCGACCGGAAGGAAGCCGAAAAGTTACTGGACGCCGGATTGCAGGATCTCATCGCGTCGCACGCCTGCGACTGGGTCGACGTGTTCGCCATGTCGCTGGTCAGGGTCAGACGGTTGATGGGGGATGCGGTGGGTGCGCGGGAGGCGGTGCGCGCCGCGTCTTGGGCGTGCCCGAATGCCCTGGGGGCTGCCCACCTGCTCGCGTCCCTCGAAATCGAGCTTGGATGCGCTCCCGAGGCTGAATCAGCCTTGAAGCGCTTCGAGCACCTGACCACAGCCTCAACCTCCGAGTTTGCGGGACCCTACCGGGATTTCATCCCGATCCTCGTCGCCGAGTTCACTTCTGCATTTGGACGGTCGCCTGAGGTTAATCCGAACTGATGCAGATGCACCCAATCGTAGCCAGCCGGACGCTCACCCTACGGCGCCGCGAACCACCGGAGGCGCAATTCGAGGTCACGTTGAACGTGGGAGTGGCCCGGCAGATTCCCGATGGCAGATTTGAATCGGACTACTGGATCGAGGGGCTGCCGGCCTCCAAGGCGCGACCTGCGCGTGCCGCCGATTCTCTTGGCGCGGTAGCCAAAGCCGTTCGTCTGCTGAGCGCGGAGCTGGCCATTTACGGCTATGAATACGAACCTGTCCGCGTGTCGGATGTCCCGGATCCCGAGTTGTACGGGCGAGCAGCAGCGTTGGTTGGCAGCGTGGATCTGTTGGAGAAAATCGGACAAGCACAGACCTTGGCGGAAGAAGGCGTCCCGTGGGCGCGAAATCTGGTTGCCTATCAGCAGGCTGGCTTCGCGGACTCGGTCCCGCACTGGTTGCAGGCGGCCGAAGACGGGGATGCGTCGGCCTGTGACGCTCTTGCCACGCACGTATTCTCGGCCGGGTCGTGCAAAGGGTATCCGCCCGATCCCGTGAAGGCGGCGTATTACCGCGAGCTTTCTTATCGGTACGGTTGGCCTTATCATCCGGATGGATCCCCTCGCCCTGGTTGGTCGCCAGTGTGACGATTGGCTCTATTGCGGTTTCGAAGGACGTGCGGACGCTCCAGGTGGGCAGAGGCGCGGCACATGACGCCCCCGCCTATCAAAGTTCGATGCGCATACCTCACGAGGACGTCTGCCACCCCCATACGATCGTGGCTCCCCGGGTGACTGAATGGAAGCCACGAGCGTGACGGACTGTCAATAAACCTCGAAGCGCGAGAACGGGGGGAAACGCGCCCGTAGGCGGGCCCGCTTTAGGCCCTAGGATCGATCGCAAGCGGTCGCCAGATGGCTTGCGTACCCCCTTGTCAACACCCCGTTCCGGGCGTCTGGGGTTCCTTCACAGTCCCGTGAGCGAGTGGCAAACATTCACGCGAGTGGGCCACAAAATCCGGCTGTCATCCGAATGCGCTACCGTGACAAATGCTAAGGGTCCGGTGGGAGCTTCCTCGCGTGGACCACTTCACGCGAAATGGGGAAGTTGATTTGGCAATAGCTGACCCTCGCGCTGCGCCATTGCTCTCTATGTCTCTAACTCCGACTTAGATCGGTACCGGACTATCGTCTCGTTGGGCTTGAGTTGCTCGCCGGATATATGCCCTCTCCTGGGAATCAGGGAAGGAGAAGTCGTGCGGCGCCGATGAGTTGCTCCCGGTGAAGGGCTGGACCCTGCAACCTGCACGGCAGTTCTAGTGTCGCCTCCCTATGACCGTCGAAGCCCGGCTGGAAACTCATGGGCGAGGGAGTGGCAGACATACCGTGAAAAATCCGCACTGCGTTGCGCGAACATCCGTGCCCGCGCAGCATTCGGGTACGATGTGAAGAACTGAGGAAGCAATGCGCAGGATCAGAGTCCCCCTTCTATGCCTGGTGGCCCCTCTCTCCCTTCTTGCCGTTTCCTGTGTCCCGCCTGGTAACAGGAACGACGAAGCACGAGACGCAGAGGTCATCGTGTTCGGAAGGTTCCTGAAGGAAACACGCGCCTGCGCAGAGTTCGAAGTTTGGGAGAGCTGGAAAAGGACGAGCCCGTCCAGAATATGCATCCAATTTGTCAGATACGCTGGCTACCCGCCCGGATTCCCGCGGGACGTTGCTGTCCTGATCTACCTGAAGAAAGCCCCAAAAACGGACATGCTGACGTACGGACCATGCCCCACACGGACGGTTCTCGCAAATGGCATCGATCAGGAGCGGGTTTTTCTGAGCAGCAAGCTTCCACGATTTCAGCCCACGGGTGTTGCTCGGTGACAGCCACGGGAACGAGCCACTCCCGCGGACAGGGTACCCTGACCTCCATCCGCGAAACGGTTCCCGAAAACCCCGCCTCTACATTCCGGGAGACCGCCACCATGGAGAGCAGAGCCAAGCTGTTCGGACACGCGCTGCATCAGCAGTTGATCGTTTTTCCGCTGGGATTGCTGGGAACCGCCGTCATCTTCGATCTGATGACGGTATTCCTGGACAATCTTCGCTGGACGGAGATCGCCTTCTACATGATCGGCGCGGGCATCATCGCCGGCCTTGTCGCCGCGGTATTCGGGACCATCGATTACCTGGCGATCCCGCAGGGCACCCGCGCAAAACGCATCGGCGCGATGCACGGCATCGGTAACGTGGTGGTGATCCTGCTTTTCGGCGCCAGCTGGCTGCTGCGCTGGAATGACCCCGCGAACCCGCCCAGCGGCGCATTCGCGGCCTCCTATGCTGGTTTTGCGCTGGCGGCGTTCACCGGCTGGCTGGGCGGCGAACTGGTGGACCGTCTTGGAGTTGGCGTGGACGAAGGGGCGCATTTGGACGCGCCGAACTCACTGAGCGGCCGCCCCGCGCGGACCTCCAATCCGGATTTCCGCCGAGCCTAGGGGCGAATGTCACATTCTGCCCAAGGATTGTGTCGGCGGTACACACCACAGGCCCATTGAGGCGCGTAAGCTCCTTATTTTTCAACACTCCAGATTGGCATCCCCCATGCCAGGAGAGTGTTGGAACTTCATGCGACTGGCTGCCGCAACTCTCGCCCTGATCGCCCTGCCGGGGTTCGCTTCGACGCTCGAAAAGCTGACCAGCGACGACCTGATGCGGAAATCGACCGAAATCGTGCGCGCGCGGGTGGTCGGCGGTCCCGCGGGCGTGGTCCGTAAAGGCATGATTTACAGCCAGTTCCGCCTTCAGGTGACGGAAGTTCTAAAGGGCGCGGCCAAGACCGGGCTGGACGTGGCGGTGCCGGGCGGGGTGACGCAGGGATTGCGGCAGACCGTGACCGGAGCGCCGACGCTCGAAACTGGACAAGAGTATGTGTTTTTCCTGTGGACCAGCCGTACCGGCTGGACGCAGATTATCGGGTTGTCGCAAGGGCTGTTCACGGTCAAGGCGGACGCCTCTGGCGCATTGAAGCTGAGCCGCCCGGCCTCGGATGAGGCGATGCTGGATCCGAAGACCGGCAAGCTGGTACCCGACGCTCCGGTGGAGATGACGCTGGACGAAGTCCGCCACCGGCTGGCGGGGATGGCGAAGGAAGTGAAGTGATCCGGACCTTGGCAGCACGGCTGACGAGGGTAACGGCGCTGGCGGCGCTGGCGAGTTCGCTCGCTTCCGGCTACTACCATTTCGTGTACTTTCCGTCGCGGAACGGGCCGTTCCTCCCGATTCCCGTGAAGTTTGATCTGGCGGCGATTCCAGACCGCACGGTGCAGTTCTTTATTTCGCTGGACGGCCCCGATCCGATGGCGCCGGGCGATTCGCTGCCGGCGATCGCGAGCCAGATCCGGATGGCGGCGCGGACGTGGAACGAAGTCGCCAGCAGCGAGCTGCGGATCGCCTTTGGCGGATATCGCGACACCAACCAACTGCAGACCACGCCGGGCATCGATGTTGTTTTCGACGACGAGATCCCGCCGGGGATCATCGCCCAGGCGGGTCCGATCACGCTGGCGACGGTGGATCTGAATACCTCGAAGTTCGTTCCGCTGCTGCGCAGCCGGCTGCAGCTTCGCCGCGACCTGGCCACGCAGCCGAGCTACACGGAAAGCTTCTTCACGGTGCTGGTACATGAGTTCGGGCACACGCTGGGGCTGCAGCACACGTTCACGTCGGGCGTGATGGCGACGCCGATCACGCAGGCGGCGACGAAGGCTCGCCCGCTGAGCGGGGATGATATCGCCGGGCTGTCGCTGCTGTATCCGACGCCGCAGTTCCTGGCCAGCACGGGCGCGATCGCCGGGCGCGTGACGCTGAACAGCGCGGGAGTAAATCTGGCGAGCGTGGTGGCGATTACGCCCGCGGGCCTCGCGTACAGCGCGCTTTCAAATCCGGACGGGACGTATCGCATCGAAGGTGTCCCGCCGGGCAGCTACCTGGTATATGCGCATCCGGTTCCGCCGGCCGCTTTCGGGGAAGTGACGCCCGGCAATCTGGTGCTGCCTCGCGACGACCGGCAGGAGCCGTTCCGCTTCGGGTCGAACTTCTCGGCGCAGTTCTTCCCCAACACGCGCGAATGGAGGCAGGCGTCGCCGGTGAACGTGAACGCGGGCCAGACGTCGGACTTCATCAATTTCCAGGTGCGTTCGCGCGCCACGCCGGCGATCCATGGCGTGCAAAGCTACGGATTCATCAATCGGGTGGCGGTGAAGAGCCCGCCCGCGCGGACGGAAGCGCAGACCACGCTGTACTTCACCGGCAACGGCCTGATGGCGAACAACCAGGTGGCGCCGGGCTTGCGGGTGGAGACGATCGGCGATGATGTGCAGGCGGTGGCGAACTCGGTTCGCGTTTACGTGACCAACCCGCCGTACATTCAGGCCGATTTCGCGGCGGGTGTCACGGCGGACGGTCCGCGCCATGTGCTGTTCCAGCTTGGCGATGACATGTATGTGCTGCCGGCGGCGTTTTTCCTGGTGTCGCGCGCCGCGCCCGTGGTATCCGGGGTACGCGTGGACCAGGATGTGGTGACCATCAGCGGCACCGGTTTCACGACGGAATCGAGGGTGATTTTCGACGGAATCGCCGGGCGCATCCGGCGGGTGACGCCGGAGGAGATCGAAGTCGCGGCGCCGGTGTGGAACGGAGTGAACGAAGCGCGGATCGCGGTGTTGAACAGTGACGGGCAGAGCAGCATTCTGGCTCTGGGCGCGAACGTTCCTCCGGGGGTCGCGCCGGCGGCCATCGCGCGGGTGGCATCCGTGGAGCTGCAGCCGGCCGCGATTCCGGCGGGCGTGGATTCGGTCATCGAGATCACCGGGAACGGGACCAACTTTGTTGAGGGCCAGACGCGCGTGGGATTCGGATCGAGCGACGTTTCGGTGCGCCGGGTGTGGGTGCTGTCGCCGAGCCGCATTCTGGTGAACGTGTCGGTCAGCGCGACGGCGCCTTCGCTGTCCACCGCTGTGACGGTGATCAACGGGCTGGAAACGATCCAGCAGCAGAACGCATTCCAGATTCTGCCGGCGACTTCGGAGCCGAGCCTGCGCGCGCCGGTGCTGAGCGCGGTGACGGGGCTCGCCGGGGTGCCGCAGGGCGGGGCCGGGATCGTGACGGTGTCGAATCCGCCGGCGACGCTGCAGGGCTGGACGCTGACGGTGAACGGGCAGACGGCGATTGTGCAGACGCTGACCGGAGATTCGATCACGTTCACGCTGCCGGCGGGCCTGGCGCCGGGTCCGGCGGTGGTGGCGCTGCAGAACCGGTCGGGGGTTGCGGGATTCCGGATCGCGATGCAGGTGGACACGCCTCCAGCGCGGATCGCGGGATTTACGGGATCGGCGGGGCGGGAGATCAGCACGAGCGCTCCGGCGCGCCCGGGCGAGGTGCTGACGATCCTGGCGACGAACGTGCGCGAGACGGATGCGGCGGCGGTGCGGGTGATGATCGGCGGGATTCACCATCCGGTGCAGCAGATGCTGACCGGGCAGAACGGGGTGACGCAGATCCGTGTGGCGTTGTCGCCGGCGCTGACCGAGAACTCGCCGTGCACGATCCAGGAAGGGACGCGGTTGTCGGACGCGGTGGTGTTGCCGGTGCGGGCGGCGGGGTCGGAGTAGGAATTTACAATTAAGACGTGCGGACGCGGCCCCACTTGTCCATCTTCGTGCCGCACTGGGCGCAGGTATAGCCGCCCCACTTCACTTCCTGAGCATCAGCGGGCTTTCGAACTTTGGGTTGAGGCGTCCGGCAAGTGGGACAGGTCACCTGCGAGAAGTTGATGCCCCAATTCGTCTTGGCCACAGTCCCGTAAAGAATCGCGGCGACACCAAGCGCGAGGACAATCCAGATTAGATAGGCTACGGATGTTTCATCCATAGTGCTCCACTTTAGTACGGAGGGGGCGGCGCGTCCACGCCAAGCGGGCATCGGAACGTCTGCCGCTCCGTTACCGTCGCGGCCCCCCACGGTCATTGCTGCAGTAGCCGGCCGGAGCGGGAGCAACTTGCGGCCTTCCTGAAGACGCTGCAGGCAATCCCGAGTCGTCGGCAACAGTGTGGCGTGAAGATTCCACTGTGTTGGCGGCGGGCAGGCAGGAAATGCTGCCTGCCCGCGCGCCGCTTACCACCACTCGCGAAGTTCCCGCCGGATCTCGCGCCGCGCTTCGCGGCGCTCGCGCGCGATCTCGCGGGCGCCTTCCCGAATCGCCTGGCGGCGCTCCCACGGGCTGTCCGCCTCCATGATCTCCCGGCGCATCTCGCGGCGTTCCCGCGCGACTTCCCGAGCCCCTTCCCGTATTTCCCTCCGGACCTCGCGTCTCTTCTCTCCCCACTGCGCCACCGCCGTCGGCGCGGCGCACAGCAAGGCGAATGCGGCGAGTACCAGGGCCAAGATTGAATGCCTTTTCATCTCGATCTCCTACCTGGCCTTGCCGCCGCGGAGCGCCGTCGCCTTCTCAAACTTCGAGAGGAACTCCGGGCACTTCTGCGCTTCGATCTTCATCGTGGTGCCGTTCCCGAAAGCAGCGGCATAGAAAAACGCCCGATCCGTGCCGAACAGCCGGGAGATGTGGTTGAAGGTGTCGAGGACCTTGCGCTCGATTTCGGGCTGCTTGGCGGCCGGTACGCAGCCGTAAGCCGCGCCCGACCAGTAGCCGAACTCGCGAATCTTGTCGTCCAGGATTTCTTCGTCGTCGGCGGAGGACTTCATGGCCTGAGTGGAACCGGCCGGCTTCTGGGCTGTCGCGGTATCAATACACAGCGAAGCACAGAACAATATGCACATGGAGAGAGTTAGCTTCTGGAAAAGCGACGTCATGGCTCCCTTTCGATACAACTTGTGGGCTGGCGGCGCGGGCCGGCCGGAGAACAGGCCTGGCGCGACCTCGCGATTCGGCAGCGTTTGATGTTAGCGCGCAGGTTGCCGCGACGCAACATCGGTCTTATGGAACGACCGGCGGCTGCGAGCGCCGGAGCGAAGCGGAGCCCGGCGCACGGGAACGGAACCCCTTCTAAGCTGAATTCATCCGCTGTTATCCAGCACCATCTACACCAAATGGGCGAGGACAGGCCGGAGGCAGATCCGTAAACTGACTTGAGTCGAACCTGGACGCAAGCACCTGCGCGAAAGCGTGCTGGCACCATTTGGATCGAGAAAACGCTATACGACTGGGATGAATTCCCCGAATTCGAAGAGGAGTATGGAAATGAACCTGAAGCTGGCATTCGTTTTTGCGGTGGGATGCACCGCGGCGCTCGCGGCCAAGCCGCCGGCGTGCCCGCGGTACCCGGCTACCGTTTACGTGGCGACATCCACAGCCCACTTGTACGGACTCAATGGGGACGGTGCGGTTACCGAATGGATCGATGGAGTCCTGTACTCCAAGTACGTGGACGGGCAAGGCGGGGTGCAAGCCTATGTGAACGGCGGCAATTGCGGCGGCACGTTCTTCTTCGCCTTGGACGGCACGCGCACCCTGCTGGTGGATTTCCTGAACTGGAGGAATAACGGCACAGCCGGTCCTCCTCCGTCGGGCTTCCAGCAGGAGACAACCGCCGGGTTGCTGTTTCTGCGAGGATTCAGTTTTACCGGGAATTCGACTTACACGACGATGTTGGTGGTGAACAACCTGGGAATCGGGGGAGGCGTACGGTATGAGCCGCTGACCTCGAACTACCTGACCGATAACCCCGATTTCCCGCTGTATCCGGACTTCAATACGCCGTGCGAGACTTCCGCCGCCATCATGACCGCGCTGAGCCCGAACGTAACGTCGGTTGCGCCGGCAGCGGTGACCTGCGGATCGTACACGGGTCCGCTGGCGACCTTAGCGATGCAGATCAAGGGCGGAGGAAGAACCCTGAGGAATGTCGGCCAGTACGGGATGGACTTCCGCTTCCGGATCGTTGTTCCGGGGTGGAACCGGAACTGAGTCGTCACGGCTTGTCGGCGACTTCCACCACCATTTCGATTTCGACGCTGATGTTGCCCGGAAGCGAGCCCATGCCCACGGCCGAGCGGGCATGGCGGCCGCGGTCGCCGAACACTTCCACCATCAGGTCCGAAAATCCGTTGATCACCTGCGGCTGCTCGGTAAATTCGGGCGTGGCGTTCACCATGCCGAGCACCTTCACGATGCGGCGGACTTTGCGCAGGTCGCCCAGTTCTGACTTCAGGGTGGCGAGCAGGCAGACGCCGACCTCGCGCGCCGCTTTGTAGCCCTGCGCGGTGGTGTGATCCTTGCCGATCTTCCCGGTGGTCTCCGGAGTGCGCTCGCACGCCCCATGTCCGGAGAGGAACAGCAAGTTTCCGGTGCGGACCGCCTTTACATAATTGGCCACCGGCTTGGAGGGCTGGGGCAACTGGATGCCGAGCTGCTTCAGTTTGTCCTCGGGGGATTGAGCATAGAGGCCGAGGAGGGGAACGCAGAGGAGCAGGGTTCGAAAACGCATCCGTCCATCATATTCCGGCGAGGGCAACGGAACTTCCGGGCGGCTGGTACGTTGTTTGTGTGATGAAGATCCCGCTCGCGATTCTGGGATGTACCTCCCTGCTGCTGGGTCAGGATTGGCCGTCCTACAGCGGCAATCCCGGGGGCAGCCACTATTCGGCGTTGAAGCAGATCCACAGGGGAAACACGGGCAAGCTGCGGATCGCCTGGACGCACCGCACGGGGGACCTGGAGCCTGCCAGCGGCAATAACCGCAAGGCGGCGTTCGAAGCGACACCGATCCTGGTGAACGGGACCCTGTACCTTTCGACCGCATTCAACCGTGTGATCGCGCTGCAGCCCACCACCGGAGAGCGGAAGTGGGTGTTCGATCCGGAGATCGACCGGAGGCGGAACTACTCGGAGGTGACATCCAGAGGCGTGTCGTACTGGCTGGATCGCAAGGCGGCGCGGAACTCACCGTGCCGGGAGCGGATCCTGCTGGGGACGCTGGACGCGAGGCTGATCGCGCTGGACGCGCTTACGGGGAAGCGCTGCGACGTGTTCGGCAAAGACGGGCAGGTGGATCTGGGGGAGAGCATCGGCGGGGTTCGCTTCCCGGGCGATTATCAGGTGACGTCGCCGCCGGCGATCGCGGGCGATGTCGTGGTGGTGGGCTCGTCAATCGGCGATAACGGCAACGTGAAGATGGATCGCGGGACAGTACGGGGATTCGACGCGCGTAGCGGGAAGGTATTGTGGAGCTGGGATCCGCTGCCGCCCCAGGTGAATGCCGGGGCGGCGAACGCCTGGAGCCAGATCTCGGTGGACGCGGAGCGGGATCTGGTATTCGTTCCCACGGGGTCGGCGAGCCCGGATTTCTACGGCGGGGAGCGCAAGGGCGACAATCGCTGGGCGAACTCGGTTGTCGCGCTGAAGGCGTCGACGGGGCAGTTTGTGTGGGGATTCCAGGTGGTGCACCACGATTTGTGGGACTACGACGTCGCGTCCCAGCCGCTGCTGTTCACGTGGCGCGGGAAGACGCCGGCGGTGGCGATCGCGACCAAGATGGGGATGGTATTCGTGCTGGACCGCCTGACGGGCAAGCCGCTGCTTCCGGTGGAAGAGCGTCCGGTGCCGCGAAGTCCGGTGGCGGGGGAAGAGGCGTGGCCGACGCAGCCGTTCTCCTCGGCCGATTTGCTGGCTCCGCAGAGTTTGCGGGCGGAGGACATCCATGGGGCGACGCCGGAGGGTAAGAAGTATTGCCAGGATCTGGTGCGGTCCCTGCGCTGGGAGGGCATGTATACGCCGCCGTCCGAGCAGGCGACGCTCGCGTTTCCGGGGAATGCGGGCGGTGTGGCGTGGGGAGGTCCGGGACACGATCCGCAGCGGGGGCTGCTGATTGTGAACACCAACCGGCTGCCGTTTTCCGTGCGCCTGATTCCGCGCGAGGACTTCGCGCGGCAGCGGACCGAAGCGGCGAAGAACCGGCTGCAGGGCGAGTTTGCCCCGCAGCGCGGTGTGCCGTACGGAATGTATCGCGAGCCGCTGCGATCGCCGGACGGGGGCATCTGCGCGCCGCTGCCGTGGGGCGCGGTCACCGCGCTGGACCTGAACACCGGGAGGAAGAAGTGGGAGTCGCCGCTGGGCTCGATGGCGGAAGGTGTGCGAACGGGATCGCCGAGCCTGGGAGGTCCGCTGGTGACGGGCGGCGGATTAGTGTTCCTCGCGGCCGCGCTGGACAACCGCCTGCGGGCGTTCGATTCCGATACCGGAGCGGAGATCTGGAGCCATGAGCTGCCAGCGTCGGCGCAGGCGTCGCCGATGACGTACTCGGCCGGCGGCAAGCAGTATGTAGTGATCGCGGCCGGGGGGCACGGGAAGCTGGGCAGCAAACAGGGCGACTACGTCGTCGCGTTTGCGCTGGAATAAGCGCGCGGGTTCGGGCGGGATGGCGGATAATGGAGATAGCAGACCATGCGTTTCTTATCTGTTCTCACACTTGCCGCCGGGCTGGCGCTGGCGCAGGGAAATCCGGTTGACGACCGTATCTACGACGAGGTTCGCCGGAAGATGGCGAACGATCGCGACGTGGGCGGCGGCGTGATCGAGGTGATCGTCAAGAACGGCGAAGTGACGTTGAAGGGCCGGGTCCGGAAGGACAACATGAAGGCCAAGGCGGAGAAGATCGCGCGGAAGGTAAAGGGAGTTACCAGCGTCACGAATCAGATTGAAGTTCGCCTGACGCCCTGAAAACGGGAACGAATGGCGGGGACGACGGGGCTCGAACCCGCGACCTCCGACGTGACAGGCCGGCGTTCTAACCAGCTGAACTACGTCCCCGCGAGATCGTCCTTACAGAGTAACACGGGCGGGCAGAACCCGCAAATTCATGGCTTTTCGGCGATCGCGACCACGTGTCCGCGAGTGCGGTAGTAAAGCACGCCGCCGGAAGCGGCGGGGCTGGCCATGGTGATCTCGCCCATCCGGTTCATGGCCAACTGTTCGAAGACGCGTCCTGCCTTTAGCACGTAGACCTCACCCTCCTCGCTGGCGAAATACAGCTTGTCGCCGGCGGCGACGGGTGAGGAAGAAAAGCCGGTGGTTCCCGCGCCCAGGCGCTGTTCGTATTGCAGCGCGCCGGTTTTGGCGTCGTAGGCTTTCAGGACGCCGCGATCCGAGCAACTGTAGAGCAGATCGCCGAGCACCAAAGGAGTCTGCATGTACGCGCCATTGCGCGGCACGCTCCAGACGATGGCGGCATTGGTGCGTTCGCCCGGTGCGAGCGAGATATCGCCCTCGGCTTCCGGACGGATGGCGTACAGCGGCGCCGCGCCGCCGTGCGCGTTGGTGACGAAGATGAGCCCATGGGCGAAGACGGGGGTCGGCACCGGGATGTCGCCTTCGGATTTCAGCCGCCACAACTCCTTGCCGGTCTTGAAATCGTAGGAAACGATGTGCGGGTAGGAGTTCAGCACCACCTGCGTGCGAGCCGGGGTTCGTACCACGGCGGGGGTGGCCCATCCGTTCTTAACCAGGGAGGCTCGGGAGGTGCGCCATAACTCAGCGCCGTTCTTGGCGGCGATGGCGATCACGAACGGGTCCTTCTTGCCATCGCACTGCAGCACGATGGTGTCGTCGATCAGGATAGGGGAGCTGGCGTAGCCCCAGGAGAGCGTCTGATCGTTGAAGGGCGCCATGTCGATCTCGCCCAGGTCCTTGGTCCAGAGCAGCTTCCCGTCGAGCGAGTAGGCGTACAGGCCTTCCGAACCGAAGAATGCGATGAGGCGCTTGCCGTCGGTGGCGACGGTGGTGTTGGCATGGGTCGCCTTGGTGTGGCGTTTGACGCGGGGTGTCGCCGTGCGCGCCGTCGCCTCCCACAGGACCTTGCCGCTGCGCTTGTCCAGGCAGAAGATCTTCCAGCTTTGCTCGCCGTTATCGTCGGCGGAGTTGCCGGCGCCATAGAGTCCGACCTTCAGTGGCGCGGGTCCGGCGGAGGAGACAGCGGTGGCGACGAACAGCTTGTCGCCCCAGATCACGGGGCTGGAATGGCTGAGGCCGGGGATCGGGGTTTTCCAGAGAATGTTGCGAAGCGGGCCGGCGTCGGGATCCGCGTTCCAACTCACCGCGGCGGGGGCGTCGCCAAGCCCATTGGCGGCGGAACCACGGAACATGGGCCAGTTGCCGTCGGCGAGCAGCAGAAGCAGAAGCGCAAGCATGAAACCGATTTTACGCCGATTGGCCGAGCCGGATGAGGTGCTCGGCGTGCTTGAGCGCTTCCGGGGTGAGGGTCTGGCCGGAAAGCATGCGGCCGATCTCGCGAGCGCGAGCCGCGCCTTCGAGCTCCTCGATTTCCGCGACGGTGCGTCCCTTCACGGCGCGTTTTTCGACGGAGTAGTGATGATCGGCGAAGCTGGCGATCTGCGCCAGGTGAGTGACGCACAGCACCTGGTGCGCGGCGGACAGTTTCTTCAGACGGCGTCCGACGGCTTCGGCAGCGCCACCGCCGACACCGGCGTCGACTTCGTCGAAGACCAGGGTCCTGGGGGCGCGGGAGCGCACCGGCGCGGCTGTTTTCAAGGCCAGGGCGATGCGGGAAAGCTCGCCGCCGGAGGCGACTTTGTCCAGGGGTCGGGGTTCCTCGCCGAGGTTGGCCGAGACCAGAAACTCGATGTTGTCGATGCCGTGCTCCGACCAGGGCGCATCGCTGACCTGGACAACGAACACGCTGCGCTCCATGGCCAGGGCCGCGAGCTCCGTTTCCACCTTGCGGGCAAGCTGGCGGGCGGCATCGCGTCGTTTCGCCGAGAGGCGCGCGGAGACGGAGCGATACTCTTCGGCGAGCCGGGTGCGCTGCTCCTCGAGAGCCGCCCGGTGTCCGGCGGCGTTCTCGACAACGTTCAGATTGTTCGTGAGCTCGCGCAGAAAGTCGAGGATCTCGCTTACCGAGGACCCGTACTTGCGCTTCAGCTTGTCGATGGTGGCCAGCCGGTTCTCGACAGTCTCCAGGCGGGCGGGGTCGGCTTCCAGCTTGCCCATGTAGTCGCGCAGGGAGTGGGCGGCTTCGGAAACGGAGATCGCCGCGGGCCGGACGGCATTCAGCGTTTCCTCGAGCGCGGGATCGATGCGCGCCAGTTCCTCCAGCTTCCTCAGCGCGAGTTTCAATTGAGAGGCGGCGCTGTCCGGGGCGTCGTAGAGGGCGCTGTAAGCGGCGGAGGCGCTTTCCTCGAGGCGGGTGACGTTGCGCAGGACGCGGCGCTCGCCTTCGAGTTCGTCCTCCTCGCCGGGCTGCGGATTCACGGCTTCGATCTCGCGGCGCTGGAAGCTCCACAAGTCGACCAGGCGGAGGCGTTCCTGCTCGGCCCGGTCGAGACCCGCGAGCTCGGCGGAAATGGCTTGCCAGCGCTCGAAGACGTTCGCCGTTTCGGCCACCTGGGATTCGGCTTTGGCGAATGCATCGAGGATTTCGCGCTGCGCGGGGGCGGAGAACAGGAGCTGCTGGTCGTGCTGCCCGTGGATGTCGCCGAGCAGGGGAGCGAGGTCGCGCAGCAGGGCGGCGGTGACGGGGCGGCTGCCTGCGAAGGCTCGAGATTTGCCGTTGGCGAGGATCTCGCGTTCCAGGAGCAGCTCGCCTTCCTCGGCGTCAATTCCGGCGTTGTCGAGGAGCTTGCGGGTTGCCGGCGAATCGCCGGTCTCGAAGATGGCGCTCACGCGGGCGCGCACCGCGCCGGAACGAATCATGTCGGCGGAGGCGCGTCCTCCGAACAGGAGAGCGAGGGCGTCGACGAGGATGGACTTGCCGGAGCCGGTTTCGCCGGTAAGGACATTGAGACCGGCGTGGAAGCGGACTCTCGCGCGCTCGACAACGGCGTAGTTTGCGACGGTCAGCTCAACCAGCATGGAGCGATACCAGATTATAACGATTGACCTTAAAACAGAAATAGGACATTCTGTTTGATGACCCCGTCCAGCCGCGTACGCTGGTTACAATGGGTGTGTAAGGAGCCGGATTGACGGATTTTCTCTCCTCGGGCGTCCTCGCCGAAGTCAACGTATGGGAAATGGTGGCAACGTCGGAGCCGATCCCGCTGGCGGTGATGGCGTTTCTAGCGGTGTTCTCGGTGGTCTCGTGGGCCATCATTTTCTCCAAGTGGGGAGCGTTCCGCAGGGCGCGGGAGCACAGCCGGGCCTTTCTGCGGGCGTTCCGGAAAGCGCCGGCGCTGGACGCGGTGGCGCAGGCGGCGGGGCAGTATAAGGAATCGCCGCTGAGCCTGGTGTTCGACTTCGGCTACAGCGAAGTGAGCCGGCAGGTGACCACGCGGGGGCGGCTGACGAATAAGACCGCGATCGAGCGGACGCTGCTGCTGGGCATCAGCGAGGAGCTGGCGAAGCTGGAGCGCAACATGAACTGGCTGGCCACGACGGCGACGGTGAGCCCGTTTATCGGACTGTTCGGCACGGTGTGGGGCATCATCGACGCCTTCCAGGCGATCGGCCTTGCGGGGTCCACCAGCATGCGCACGGTGGCGCCGGGCATCGCGCACGCGCTGGTGGCGACGGCGCTGGGGCTGTTCGCGGCCATCCCGGCGGCGGTGTTTTACAACCTGTTCGGGCAGCAGATCCGCGAGTTCGGAGCGCGCATGGACGACTTCTCGCTGGAGTTCCTGAACATGACCGAAAGGAACTACGAGCTGTAGGGCATCTCCGGATATGGCCATCCAACTGGGCGGTAACGGGCATGGCGGCGGCCGCAGGTCGCGGACGGCGGGGACGCTGTCGGAGATCAACATCATCCCGCTGGTGGACGTGGTGATGGTGCTGCTGATCATCTTCATGCTGACAGCGCACGTGATGGAGTTCGGAATCGAAGTGGACGTTCCGAAGGTGGACATGGTGAAGGACACGGTGGAGATTCTGCCGGTGATCACGGTGTCACCCGCCGGGGAGCTGTACCTGAACGAGAAGACCGTCAACATCAACGCGCTGGATCAGACGCTGAAGGAGCGGTTCCCGAAGGCCAAGAGCGTATACTTGCGCGCCGACAAGTCGGCGATCTGGGAGACGCCGGTGCAAGTGATGGCTCGCCTGCACAAAGCGGGGTACGGCGTGAACGTGGTAACGCAGCCGCTGGAGAACGGACGGAAACGCTGATGGCGCGGCCGGTGGACATTCTGGATGAACGGGAGAGTTTGCGGGGCCCGTTCGTTCTGTCGATCGGCGCGCACGTGGGCCTCGGCGTGTTCATGGGCCTGTCGAGCTGGCTGGCGGCGTCGGGGCCCAAGTTCGGCGTGGAGAATCCGGGCGCGGGCTCGATGACCGTGAACGTGGTCAGCAGCATTCCGCTGCAGCAGCGGACGGGATTGCAGAATCCGGTGGCGCGGGACACCAAGAGCAACCTGCCGACTCCTCCCAAGGAGGAAAAGGTGGAGCGGGCGAAACCGGAGCCGGACGCGATCGCTCTGAAGAGCAAGGACGCGAAGAAGCCGCGCGAGCAGGAGAAGAAGGCGGCGCAGGCGCAGAAGTACCGCAATCCGGAGGCGGATCGCCCGAACCAGTTGTATTCGACGCAGGGACAGGCGGCGGTTTCGCAGATCTTTTCGCAGGCGCCGGGCGCCGGCGGCGTGGGCACGGGACCGGCGAGTTCGCTGGGAACGCGCTTCGGCGGATACGAAGCTTTGCTGCGGCAAAGGGTCGCTGAGAAGTGGAATACGGGCGATGTGGACTCGCGGACGAAAACGGCGCCCATCGCAATTGTGATATTTGATCTGTTGCGGAACGGCAGCGTCAGGAACGTGAAGGTGCTGCAGAGCAGCGGGATCAGCGCGCTGGATTACTCGGCGCAGCGCGCGGTGTTTGACGCGGCTCCGTTCCCGCCGCTGCCGGCGGGATTCGAACGCGACTCGGCGCGGGTGGAACTGTGGTTTGAGTTGAAGAGATGACCAAAAAGATTCTGTTCTTAATCGCGGCGGCGTTGCTGGCGGGCGGAGCGGCCCTGCTGCTGGCCCAGCAAAGCGACATTCTCAGCGTGATCACGGGCGGGACGCGGACGCCCGCGATCGCGGTCCCGGATTTCAAGGGCGCGGGCGACGCAGGCCGCCTGATGCCCACGTTCAACGCGACTCTGTTCAGCGAACTGGAGCAATCCGGCCGGCTGCAGATGGTGGCCAAGAGCCTGTACCCGCTGGAAGTGCCGCAGCAGCCCGCGGATTTCAAGGCGCCGGAAGCGCCGGCGCGCCGCGGCGAGCAGCCCCGCCGGGTGGGTCCGTGGCTCACCGACTGGTTTAACCCGCCGGTGAACGCGAACTATCTGGCGTTCGGGTACACGGCGGTGCAGGACGGACGGCTGGTGCTGTTCGGGTGGCTGTATAACGTTGGACAGCCCGACATCGCCAGCGCGCAGGTGGTGGGCAAGGTCTACACCGGATCGCTGGATGAGGACGGCGCCAGGAAGGTGGCTCGCGACTTCGCGGCCGATATCCTGACGCAGTTCGGCGCGGTAAGCTTGGCGGGCTCGCGCATTCACTTCGTGAGCGATCGCACCGGCAACAAGGAAATCTGGTCGATGGATTACGACGGATCGAACCAGAAGCAGTTGACCAACTTCCGGTCGATCACGACGATGCCGTCGGTGTCGCCGGACGGACGGCTGGTGGCGTGCACCACCTTCGCGCGGGGGCAGCCGGAGATCGTGGTTCTGTCCGCGGAGTCGGGGCGGCGGCTGACGTTCTACAATCAGCGCGCGTCGATGAACGCGAACGCCTCCTTCACGCCGGACTCGAAGAACGTCATCTTCTCCTCGACGGCGGCGGGCGACGGCTACGCCAATATTTATATGGCGGATGTGAACGGCGGCAACCTCCGGCGGCTGACGCAGGTGCGGGCGGTGGAAGTGGAGCCGAAGGTGAATCCGAAGACGGGGCAGGACGTGGTTTTCGTGTCCGGTCGCTCCGGACCCCCGCAAGTATATAGAATGAATATCGAAGGGACCGACATCGGGATGCTGACCACCGGCGAAGGCGACGCGGTGAATCCGGCCTGGCATCCTGAAGGTAAGTTCATCGCGTTCGCCTGGACGCGCGGCTTTGAGCCGGGGAACTTCAACATTTTTGTGATGAACGTAGCGACACGGCAGCTTGTACAGCTCACCAGCGGGCAGGGCCGCAACGAGAATCCCGTTTGGGCTCCGGACGGAGTCCATCTGGCCTACTCCTCGCGGCGCGGGGGGCGTACGAACATTTTCACGATGCTGGCCGATGGTACGCAGCAGAAGCAGTTGACGTCGCAGGGGAACAACGAAAAGCCCGTGTGGGCGAAGGCAATCCAATAAGAGATCGCGAGGGAGGCAGGAGATCGAAATGAAGCAACAGCGAAGTCAGATCGGGCGGACGAGCATGGTGGCGGTTGCGCTCGGATTGAGCCTGTTTGCGATAGGTTGCAAGAAGAAGGTGGCCGCGCCGGCTCCGGTAGCGGCTCCGGCGCCAGCGCCGGTGAAGGTGGATCCGCGCGCCCCGCAGATCGGCAGCTTCACGGTGGAGCCGTCGCGGGTGGACCGCGGACAGTCGGCGACCTTGCGCTGGTCCACTTCCGACGCAACGGACGTGAATATCAGCGGGGTGGGGGCGGTGAATGCGGAGGGCAATCGCTCGGTATCGCCGAACCAGACCACGACCTACACTCTGACGGCGAAGGGTCCGGGCGGCGAGACCTCGCGGGCGGTGACGCTGACCGTGGGTGAGCCGGTGGTGCCGCGTCCGGCGGATCCGCCGAAGCGTCCGGGAATGACCGGGGGGCAACTGTGGCAGGCCGAAAACGCCGGCGACGCGTACTTCGACTACGACAAGAGCGATATCCGTGCGGATGCGCGGGAGACGCTGACCAAGAACGCGGACGTGATGAAGCGCGTGTTCGGGTTGGACCCCGGGGCCAGCTTCACGGTGGAAGGCCATTGTGACGAGCGCGGTTCGGCGGAGTACAACCTGGGGTTGGGCGATCGCCGGGCGACGGCGGCCAAGGAGTTCCTGACCCAATTGGGCGTTTCCGCCGACAAGCTGCGTACCATCAGCTACGGCAAGGAACGTCCCACCTGTACCGAGGCGAACGAGAGCTGCTGGCAGAAGAATCGCCGGGCTCACCTGGAACCGGTCCGCTAGTTGGACTGAGACGGGCGCCCGGCGGACCGCTGTGATGGTTCGCGGGCGCCCGCGCGCTTTTTGGAAGGAGTTCGTGATGCGTCTTTTCGGCCTATTGACGATTCTGCTGGCGCTGGTTTCCGCGCCCGCCTTGGCCCAGAAGAAGGAGATCGTCGAGCTGCAGCGCGACATGGCCCTGCTGCAGGATCAGATGAAGCAGCTCGAGAAGAACCTGGATGACAAGCTGAGCCAGTTGACGAAGCTGATCCAGCAGGCGGTGGACACCGCGGGCAAGTCGAACGAAGGGGTCACCGCGCTGCAGAACAGCCTGGGGACCAGCTTGCGGGAACAGTCGAAGACGGTGGCCTCCGGAGTCGTCGGCGTCAGCACGAAAGTGGACCAGGTGAGCGAGGAAGTGCGCGGCATGCGCGAGGCGATCGCCGAAACGAACTCGCGGCTGGCGAAGCTGGACCAGAAGATCGTGGATCTGGACAGCACAGTGCGCACCATCAACAATCCGCCGAAGCCCCCCGGGCCGGACGGATCCACGCCGCCCGATGGGAACTCTCCTCCGGCCGGGATGTCGGCGGAAACCTTGTACAAGAACGCGCTGGCGGACATGAACTCCGGCAAGCTGGAGCTGGCGCTGATGGAATTTCAGGATTACGTGAAGTATTTCTCCAGCACGGAGCTGGCGCCGAACGCGCAGTTCTACATCGGCGAGATCCACCGGCGCAACAACGATCCCGACGCCGCGATGGCCGCCTACGATCAGGTGCTGGAGAAGTATCAGGAGAACAACAAATCCGCGGATGCGCAGTACATGAAAGCGCGAATGCTGCTGCAGACCGGCAAGCGCACCGCGGCCGCCGACGAGTTCCGGGAGCTGATCAAGAAGTACCCGGCCTCCGAGCAGGCCGCCAAGGCCAAGGACCAGTTGAAGGCGCTGGGGATCGCTCCGCCTTCCGCGTCGCGCACACCCAGAAAGAGGTAGAGAAATGAATTCCGCCGCCGTGCCGAAGCCGGAACTTCGCTACGAGGATCTGGCGGGCATGATCGAGCACTCGGCGGTGCGCCCGGAGCTGAGCGAGGAACACATTCGCATCAGTTGCGAAATCGCCCGGCAGTACCGCATCGCCGCCGTGTGTGTCCGGCCCTCGGATGCAGACCTGGCGCTCCGCTGGATGGAAGGATCGGGAATTCCGGTGGCCAGCCATGTCGGCTATCCCCACGGAGACGACACCACCCCCGCCAAGCTCTACGCCGCCCGCGACCTCATCCGCCGCGGCGTCCGCGAAATCGACACCGTGCTGAACATCGGCAAAATGATCTCACGACAGTTTCAGTACGTCGAGATGGAACTGTCGCAGCTTTCCGCCGCCTGCCACGAGGGCGGCGCCATCCTGAAGGTGGCCTTCGAGAACGGCTACCTCACCCAGGACCTGAAGACCATCGCCTGCCGCATCGCCAAGCGCGCCCAGGTGGATTACGCGCGGACCTCCACGCCGTTCGGACCCGCTCCGTATTCCATGGAAGACATCGCGCTCATGAAACGGCTGCTCGACGGCCGGGTGAAGATCAAAGCCTCCGGCGGTGTCCGGACGCTGGACCACCTGAAGCAGTTGCACGACGCGGGCGTGGAGCGCGCCGGCACCATCCACACCGTGCCTATCCTGGAAAGCTGGAAAACGGAACTGGACGCTCAGCGCCAGGCGAGCTGAATCGCGTATCATTTGGCACATGCGTACCCTCGGCATCATTCTCCTGGTCGCCGGATTCGGCGCGCTTGCCGTGCAGGGTCAACTGGCCGGAACCGGTTTCGAGCTGCTGCCTTATATCCTGATGGGCATCGCCGCGATCCTGATCGTGCTCAGCATCGGGCGGCCAGCCAGCGACTCCGTGGACTTCGAAACCACTCCTGTGCAATCGCGGCCTCAGGTGCTTACCCAAGCCGACCCGGCTCAGATCCAGGTGAGTGCCGGATCCGTCCGCGTGGATGTGTCGGGAATCTCTCCGGAGCAAGTGAAGCGCATCACCGAGCTTCTCAAACAGAAGAAGGTGATCGAGGCGGTGAAGGAAGTCCGGCTGGCGACGGGCCTCGGCCTCAAGGAATCGAAGGACCTGGTCGACCGGCTCCGCTCCAGCCTGAAATAGTTCCCCGCGATTTACCGCCGCCGCGCCGAGAGCGGATCCCGGGGCTGGGAAGCCGCACGCTTTAGCAACGCCTGGTTGAAGTACTCGCAGAGCGGGGTCATCACCGCCAGGCGATCCGCGAACTCCTTCGCCAGCAGCGGGGACTCCGCCAGCGCCGGGTCCAGCTTGGCCGAGAAATACCATTGCTTGCGCCGGATCAGATCCGCCGCCGGCTGCTCCGGATCGAACCCCTTGGGAACGCGGGTCAGCGACTCGCCTTCCAACTCCCCCAGCAAGCTCTTCAATTTTTTCGCGGAAGCCAGCTTGCGGAACTCGGCGTGATTCACCGCCAGGTGCATGCGCACGGTCAGCAGGTCCTCCGGCGCCAGCGCATAAACCCCTCCGGCGACAAACACCTGCTTCGGCTCCACGTGAATGTAGAACCCGGCGCTCTGATTTTTGTCCATGCCGCGCCGCCAAAAGGAGGCCGCGATGTGGGTCTTGTACGGCGTCTTGTCCGGGCTGAAGCGGGTGTCGCGATAAATGCGGAACACGGCTTTCGCGGGATCGGACACATATTCCGGCGCCGCCTTGGCCAGCCGGGTATTGATCGCCTCCACCAGGCGCAGCATGGGCTCCCGCACGCTCGATTCGAAGATCTCCTTGCGCGGCTGAAACCAGTCGCGATCGTTGTTCTTGGCCAGGTCGCGAAGGAACTTGATTCCCGCGGGCGGAAAACCCGCGAATGCCGTCTCTGCCATTGCGGCTCCTCTATACTGGTGGAGAATGCTGTCCGAATTGCGAGCGATCCCCGGCATTCGCGTCCGGGAGAACGCTCCGCTGAGCCAATATACCCGCTTCGGCATGGGCGGCGCAGCAGACCTCTTCGTGGAGACCGGAGACGAGGCGGCGTTCCAGGCGGCTCTGGCGGCGATCCGCGCCCGCAACCTGCCCTGCGTCGTCATCGGCGGCGGCTCCAACCTGATTGTGAGCGATGCCGGCTTTCGCGGCGTCGTCCTGCGTTATGACGGCGCCGCGCTCTCCATCACCGGCGGCTGCGTTCGCGTGCAGGCAGGAACGGTCCTGCAGGATCTCGTCAACGCCACCATCGATGCCGGGCTCGCCGGCCTGCACACCATGACCGGCATTCCGGGATGGACCGGCGGCGCGCTGTACGGCAACGCCGGCGCGTACGGCCATTCCATCCACGAGTTCGTGCGCGAGGTCCGGTTCTGCGACGGCGCCGACGTCCGGTCCATCGATAATGCGCAATGCGCCTTCGCGTACCGCGAGAGCATCTTCAAGCGCCGCAAGGATTGGATCATCTTTTCGGCGGCGCTGGAGTTGCCACCCGGCGATCCGAAGCAACTCCGGCAAGCCGCGACGGAGATCCGCGCCGTGCGCGACGCCAAGTATCCGCCCGCCATGATGTGCGCGGGCAGCATCTTCAAGAACCTCCTGATTCGCGACCTGCCGCCGGAAGTGGTCTCGCGGATCCCGGAAAAAGTCATCCGCGAGGGCAAGGCGCCTTCCGCCTGGTTCCTGGAGCAGGTGAATGCCAAGGGTATGCGCCGCGGCAATATCCAGGTCGCTACTTATCACGCCAATTTGATCTATAACGACGGCGGAGGACGATCCGGCGATCTCGCGGCGCTGATCGCGGAATTGAAGCAGCGGGTCGCGGACCGCTTCGGGTTCCAGCTTGAGGAAGAAGTCCAGTACATCGGCTTCCCGGGCAACGATATCATTCGTTGAGTGAAACGCCTCCAGAACAAGACCGCGCTGATCACTGGCGCCGCCTCCGGCATCGGGCTCGCCACCGCGCAACTCTTCCAAGCCGAGGGCGCCCGCGTGATCTCCACGGACCGCGACACGCTGGACGTCACCTCCGAGCAGCAATGGCGAAGCACCCTGCAGTCGATCCCCGATCTCGACATCCTGGTGGCCAACGCCGGCATCTCACATGCCGCTCCGGTCGCGGAGGAATCCCTGGACGATTGGCGGCGCGTGTTCGCTGTGAACCTGGAAGGCGTGTTCCTGGGCCTGAAGCATGCGCTTCCGCATTTCCGGTCGCGGCAGCGGCCGGGATCGATTGTAATTGTCGGATCCGCGTCCGGACGCAAGGCCAGCGCGGGCGCCGCCGCCTACTGCGCCAGCAAGGCGGCGGTGGCGATGCTCGCGAAGGTCGCGGCGCTTGAAGGCAAGTCATCGAACATTCGGGTGAACGTCGTCTCACCCGCCGGCGTGGTCACCCCCATGTGGAAGGCGATGCCCTTCTTCCAGGAGCTGGAGCAGAAGCACGGATCGGAGGAAGCCGCCTGGCGCGAAATCGGCGCGGTTTCCGACCAGCCGCTGGAAGGTTTCGCCCAGCCTCTGGAGATCGCGCGAGTGATCGCGTTTCTGGCTTCGGATGAAGCCTCCTACGTCACCGGCGCGGATGTGCTGGTGGATGCCGGTTTCACCTGCTAGGTGTACGGAAACGCACAATGTGCCTCCGGAATCGCTTCTCATTCCAGGCAAAAGAGTAATAAACTCAGAAGCCGAACCATACTTGGTTTTGCTCCTGGAGGCCGCAACAATGGCGGATGCGAATCGTGTCTTGGCGGAACTGCTGCGCAACGACGAAGCGGCAATTCTCAGTAAGTGGATAGAATTGCAGCAGCTTGCGCTGGGGCATCGGCGCGACCAAGCGCCGCTGAGCGATCTGGTCGAGAACTCGCGCACCTTCCTGTTCTCCTTCGGCAAGGCCCTTGCCTCCGGCAGCGACCTGGACCTGTCCGCGCCCGCCTGGGCCGACCTGCGGCAGACACTGGAACAGATCGCGATCGCCCGCGCGACCCGCGGCTTTGGCCCCACGGAGACCGCGACCTTTATCTTCAGCCTGAAGCAGCCCCTCTTTGACGCAATTCGCGGGCGTGTGGGAGCCAAGGCCGAGGAACTCGCTGCCGCAATCTGGCTCGCCACCGAAATTCTAGACCGGCTCGGACTGTTCACCACGGAGGTCTACCAGAAAGGCCGCGAGGAATTGATCCGCAAGCAGCAGCAGGAAATGCTGGAGCTCTCCACGCCGGTGGTCCGGCTGTGGGAGGGCGTGCTGGCGCTGCCGCTGATTGGCACCCTGGACAGCGCGCGAACCCAGGTGGTGATGGAGAGCCTGTTGAACCAGATCGTTTCCACCGGGGCGGAGATCGCGATCATCGACATCACCGGCGTTCCCACCGTGGACACGCTGGTCGCGCAGCATCTGCTGAAGACGGTGGCCGCGGCGCGCTTGATGGGCGCGGACTGCATCATCAGCGGCATCCGGCCGCAGATCGCGCAGACGATCGTGCACCTGGGCGTGGAACTGAACGCCGTGATCACCAAGGCGACGCTGGCGGATGCGTTCGCCATCGCCTTGCAACGCCAGAATATGAGCATCGTCCGCCTCGCGGGCCGTGCACAGCCGGGGAGCTAACTCGTGGAGCGGATTCCCATACTCAAGCTGGGCGAGTTCCTGCTCGTGTCCATCCAGGTGGACATGCATGACAAGATTGCGCTGGCGCTGCAGGAGGATTTGACGGATCGCATCGCGGCGACGGGGGCTCGCGGCGTGCTCATGGACATTTCATCGCTCGAAATTGTGGATTCGTTCATTGGCAGGATGCTGGCGAACATCGCGGCGATGTCGCGGGTGCTGGACGCCACCACGGTGGTGGTGGGGATGCGGCCCGCCGTGGCCATCACGCTGGTGGAACTGGGCATGTCGCTGAATGGAGTCCGCACCGCCCTCGACGTGGAGAAGGGCATGCAGCTCCTGAGAGCCGCGGTCCGCCAGCCCTGGGAAGAGCCGGATGGCGATCATCCGGTCTGAAAAGGCGGACATCGCGACTTCCGAGGATATCGTCCGGGTCCGCCAGATGGTCCGGAACGCGGCGGTGCGGCTGTCCTTCAGCCTGGTGGATCAGACCAAGATCGTCACCGCGGCCAGCGAGCTGGCGCGCAACACTTTGGAGTACGGCGGCGGCGGTACGGTAATCGTCGAGGAAATGGCGGACCATGGGAGATTCGGGGTGCAATTGGTTTTCGAGGACCGCGGACCCGGAATCGAGGATCTGACCCGGGCCATGCAGGACGGATTCACCAGCGGCTCGGGACTCGGCCTGGGATTGGGAGGCGCGAAACGCTTGTGCAACGAATTCGAAATCCAGTCCAAGCCGGGGGAGGGTACGCGAGTTCGAGTCGCCCGCTGGAAATGATAGGACCTGGGGAGACCATCAGTGTTCCGGTGACGTCGGGGACGGACATCGCGGAGGCGCGTCGCATCGCGGCGGCGGCGGGCGAGGAGTTGTCCATGGATCAAACCGAGGTTGGCAGGCTGAGCGTGGTGGTGACGGAGCTGGCTCGCAACGTGCTGATCCACGGGCGCGGCGGCGAAGTGCTGATCAGCAGGCCGCGCGGCGAGGCCGCCATGGTCGAGGTGGTCGCGCTGGACAGCGGACCCGGAATGACGAACTTCGAAGATTGCGCGCGCGACGGCTTTTCGACGGCCGGAACGCCGGGGACCGGATTGGGCGCGATCCGCAGGATGGCCGATGAGGCCGCGTTTCTGACCGCTCCCGGCCAGGGCACCATCGCCCTCAGCCGCTTGTGGAGAAAAGGAAAACCGGAGAATCAGCCCACCGCCGCATGGGGCGGCATCTCCGTGCCGGTGGCGGGAGAGAACGTCTGCGGCGACGCCTGGGCGGCGAAGCGGCAGGGTGGTTCGACCTGGGCGATCGTGTGCGACGGACTGGGCCATGGTCCGCAGGCCCGGGAGGCCGCGGTCGCGGCGGTGGACTGGTTCCTCGGCACGGCGGCAGGGTCCCCGGCTGAAATGATTAGCGGAGTCCATGGCAATCTCCGCGGTACACGCGGCGCCTCGGTGGCGGTGGCGGAGTATGCGGCGGGGCAGGTGCGATATTGCGGAATCGGCAACATCGGAGCTTCCCTGCATCAGGCGGCGGGGGTCCGGCACCTGGTTTCGCACAACGGGACGGCTGGTCATTCTACCCAGCGCGTTCAGGAGTTTCAATATCCCGCGGGCCACGGGTCCGTGCTGGTGATGACCAGCGACGGTATTCTCAGCCAGTGGTCGCTCGCTTATGAGAGCCTGCGGGGGTGCGATCCGGTGATTTCCGCCGCCACCATTTACCGCGATTTCCAGCGGAAACGGGACGACAGCACGGTACTCACGGTAAAACTATGACCCCGGCCCGAGTCGCGGTACTGACGGTAGCCATCCAGCGCGAAAGCGACGTGGTGGTGGCGCGTCAGCGAGCGCGGGAACTCGCCGGGCTGCTTCGTTTCGAGCCGGTGGAGCAGACGCGGATCGCCACCGCCGTCTCCGAACTGGCGCGCAACGCCTTCGTGTATGCGGGCGGCGGCACGGTTTCATTTTCCGTGGAACAGGACCGCCAGGGTGCGGTTCTATGGATCACGGTGAACGACTCTGGCCCCGGCATCGCGAACCTGCGCGCGGTTCTGTCCGGCGCATACCAGTCGCCTACCGGCATGGGATTGGGGATCATCGGCGCCAAGCGGCTGATGGATGCCTTTGAGGTGGACTCCAAGCCGGGCGGAACCAGCGTCCGCATGTCCAAGATCCTGCCGCGAGGGTCGCGCTCCCCGGATCTGAAACACATCGCGGCGGAACTGGCGAAAACCACCCCGGAGAGCCCGCTCGCGGAAGTGGAACAGCAGAATCGGGAGCTGCTGCAGACCTTGTCTGAGCTGAAGCAGCGTCAGGAAGAGCTGTCGCGCTTGAACAACGAGTTGACCGACACCAACCGCGGCGTGGTGGCCCTGTATGCCGAACTGGACGACCGGGCCGAAAGGCTGAAACGCTCCGACGATGTAAAAAGCCGGTTCCTCTCGTACATGAGCCACGAATTCCGGACGCCCCTGATCTCCTCCCTCAGCCTGTGCCGCCTGCTGCTGGAAGAAGACGCCGGACCGCTCAACGAGGAACAAGGCAAGCAGGTGCGGCTGATCCAGAAATCGCAGCAGGAGCTGCTGGAACTGGTGAACGATCTCCTGGATTTGTCGAAAGTGGAGGCGGGCAAGACGGTGCTTCGTCCGGCCGCGTTCCGCGTGGCGGATCTGTTCGCCACCATGCGCGGCATGTTCCGGGCGGTTTTACGGGGATCCGGGGTGCAACTGGTGATCGAGGAAGGCCAGGACCTGCCGGAGATGTACACCGACGAACAGCGGCTGGGGCAGATTCTGCGCAACCTGCTGTCTAATGCGCTGAAATTCACGGAGAGCGGCGAGGTCCGGCTGTGGGCGGAACCGGTGGGCGGCGGGGAGCGGGTCGCGTTCTACGTGCAGGACACTGGAATCGGGATCCCCGCCGCGGAGCAGGAGCGCATCTTCGAGGAGTTCAGCCAGGTGGAAACCGCGATCCAGAAGCGGAGCAAGGGGACCGGCCTGGGCCTGCCGCCTTCGCGCCGTCTGGCGGCGCTGCTGGGCGGCGCGATCAGCGTGCGCAGCACTCCGGGCCAGGGGTCGACCTTCCGGGTGGACATCCCGGTGCGGCTGAGCCCCGGTGAAGCGGAAGTGCCTGTCGCGGCGCCGGTGGCCCGCCCGCGCGATCGCAAGGTGCTGGTGATCGATGACGACGAGGCGTCCCGCTACCTGGTGAACAATGCGCTGCAGGGCACCCGCTTTCAGGTGCTGGAAGCCCCCGATGCCAGGGTGGGCCTCGAGCGGGCCTGCGCCGAGCACCCGGACGTCATCGTCCTGGACCTGGTGATGCCGGGGATCGACGGCATCGCGGCCATGGAGCATCTCAAGCGGGACGAACGCACCCGCGATATCCCGGTGGTGATCTACACCTCGGGAGTTTTGTCCAGCGAACAGCAAAGCCAACTCGGAAGATACGCCGCGCTGGTTCTCCGTAAGGGAGTCTCGCGCGAGGAATTGACGGACAGCATCGCCGCCGTGGCGGGCGGGGCTGGCTGAGTGGAGTAACACCATGGACCATGAAGAATCAGCCCGCATCCTTTGCATCGACGACGACGAAACCAAGCGCTACGCGATCTCCCGGTTTCTGCGGCGGGAGGGGTTCGCGGTGGTCGAGGGCGGCACCGGTTCCGACGCACTGGAGTTGGCCCGCACCCAGCCGGACCTGATCATTCTCGACGTCAACCTGCCCGACATCAACGGCTTCGAGGTCTGCACCCGAATCCGCCAGGACCCGGTGACCAGCACCATCCCGATCCTGCATCTGTCGGCGAGCTTCGTCGAGGTGAAAGACAGGGTGAAGGGTCTCGAAGCCGGCGCCGACGCCTACCTGGTGGAGCGGAACGAGCCGGAGGAGCTGATCGCCACGGTTCGGGCCTTGCTGCGCATGAAACGGGCCGAGAGCGTGGCGCGGGAGCTCGCCGCCAAGTGGGAAGCCACCTTTGAGGCCATCGGCGACGCCGTGGTGATGGTGGACTCGGAGATGCGGATCCAGCACAGCAATCCGTCGTTCCTGCGGCTAGCGGCGCGGGCCAAAAGCCCCGAAGGCCAAGCCCCGGAGTTCTGCGCCGACGTCTTGCGCCAGACTTTGCAAACCGGCAAGGCGACCCTGAAGGAAGCCGAAATGCTGGGTTTGTACCTGCGTCTGGGCGTGAATCCGGTGCGCGGCGATCAGCAGGCGGTCGCCGGAGCGGTGTGCATCATCTCGGACCTGACCGCGCACCGGAGGGCGGAGGAGGCCGTGCGTCAGAGCGAACGCCGGTACCGCCATCTAACTGAGTTCCTGCCGCAGATGGTTTGGACCTGCAATGACGCCGGCCGCCAGGAAAGCTACAACCAGCGGTTTCGCGATTACGCTGGGGAAGCCGCTCAGATCCGAGTGAACTGGCTGGAGTTCGTTCATCCCGAGGAGCGGGAAGAGACGTTCCAGGCTTGGAGACAGGCTACCGCCTCGGGAAGGAATTTCGAAGCCGAGTGCCGCCTGTCGCGATCGGATCAGTCCTATCGCTGGCACCTGCTGATGGCGGCGCCCTGGTTCGATGAGGCGTCGAACGCCGGCAGATGGCTGGTGACCGCCACCGATATTCACGAGCAGAAGCGGCATCAGCAGGCCCTGGAGCGCGCCGTGGACGATCTGCGGCAGTTCAGCTACGCCGCCAGCCACGACCTGCGCGAGCCGCTGCGCATGATTTCCACCTACGCCGACCTGCTGAGCGAACGCTACCGCGGCAAGCTGGATCCGGCGGCGGATCAGTTCCTCGGAACCATTGTCGAGGGAGTCCTGCGGCTCCACCGGCAGATCGACGGGCTGCGCGACTACTGGCAGGCGGCCGCTTTCGACACCGCCCGCCTGGGGCCGGTGGACGCGAATGCCGCGCTCGCCACCGCGATCCGCAATCTGGAGGCGATTATTCACGCCAACGCAGCCGAGGTCCAGAGCGCGGGGCTGCCGACGGTGCAGGCGCAGGAGTTCGCCCTGGTCCAGATCTTCCAGAATCTGATCAGCAACGCCATTAAATATACGCGGGAACGCCCGGTGATTTCAGTTCAGGCGGGCAACCACAACGGGGAATGGATTTTCTCCGTTCACGACAACGGGATCGGCATCGCGCCGGATCAGCAGAAGAAGATTTTCCGCCTGTTCCAGCGGCTGCACGGCTCCGAATACGAGGGCGCGGGAATCGGCCTGGCGCTATGCCAGAAAATCACGGAGCGGCTGGGCGGCCGCATCTGGGTGGAATCGGAGCCGGGGCAGGGTTCCACTTTCCACTTCACCGTGCCGGCCTAGCGGCCACTCAAGAAGACTTAAATGCTCCCGATCCCGAGAAAAAAGGCGGTTCGGCGAGCGATATTCTTCCGAGCGATCGCGAATGGAATCGTTTACAGCTCTTTACTCTCCGTAAACAGTTCCCGCTGAGACAGTTGTTGTGGCAAGTGTGTAGAATTGTACATCGGAAAATTGCCTGACAAGGCGCGGTAATCACCTTAGTTCCCGTAAAGACTCGTTCCGGGCTGGACGATAGGATAAGCATGTGCACCTGGGGTGTATGCCAGGTCCATGCATTATCCGGGGAATACTGACGGTGGAATGGCCGCGTTCCCGGGGCAGGAGGTCGCAATATGGCCGGTGTATTTTCCATGCTTCGGATGCTCGGGTTTGGCCGGGTGGAAGCCAAGGCCGATCGCAGGCGGGACGAGCGATTCGGAATTCTTCAGCCTGTCACCGTTAAGGTTCTGGGCTCCAACCCCGAGGTGCTGCATGGCGTTCTCCTGAACGTCTCGGCGCACGGAATGCGGGTGCAACTCGAGAAGGTACTCGTGCCCGGGACCTGTCTGGAGGTCTCCACCTCGGAGGCGATGTTGCTGGGCGAGGTCTGCTACTGCATCCCGCTGCAGGGCCGCTTTGAGGTGGGCGTGGATGTAGAGCACAGCCTGGTGGATCTCAAGGACCGGGTTCTGTTTCATTCCCCCGGCGTCCCCGCGATTTCCGAAGCGGCGGCCGCGGAACTGCAAATTCTCCTCTCCGTAAAGGACCCGCGAAAGTTCACAGCCGCGCCGCAATCGGAGCGGCGTAACGAAACCCGTTATTCGATCTCCACGGGCGTCAAGGTGAAGACAATCTATCCTCACGTGACGGAGTGGTGCTCCGCCGAGCTTTGGGATATTTCGCGAAGCGGCATCGGCCTGCATGTGCGCGCGCCGATTCTGTCCGGATCTCAGATTGCGGTGGCGTCCGGGGCGCTCGTTATCTTCGCCGAGGTGCGGCATTCCCGCGCCGGGACGGCGGGGGGCTATTTCGTGGGCGCGAGGATCGTGGACGTGTTCGACGAGCACGGAAATGCGGTTGGAGACGCACTCGACCTGGAAGCAGAGATCTGAACCGTGCTCACCCGAAAAATCAGCATTACGTTGCTGGACACCAGCCCCGCGGTCGCCGCCGGTGTGGAGCAGTGGATTGAGGATAGCGGTGACCTGGAGTGGATCGGCGCATCGAACCACCTGCCGCGCCCGCCCGCGTCATCCCATGAGCCGGATGTCTACCTCATCGATAAGTCTTTCGGCGTCAAGGAAGTGCTCGACTGGCTCGGCGCCTACCGCGCTCAGATCCGCGGCGCGGTCGTGTGGGGCGGGCCCGTGATCGGCGTGGAGGTGCTCCGGTTCCTGAATGCCGGCGTCCGGGGGATCCTGCACCGCTCGGACAGCCGCGATCGTGTTCTGAGTTGCATCCGCGCTGTCGCCGGCGGCGACCTCTGGTTGCAGGACCGGGCCCACTCCGTTTCCCCAATGTTGGGGATCGAACTGGATGCCACCTTGACCGAGCGGGAGTTGCAGGTGCTGCTGCGCGTGGAGGAGGGATACAGCAACGGCCAGATCGCTCAGGAACTCGGAATCGCGGTTCGCACCGTGAAGGCTCACCTCAAGCACGCGTTCGAGAAGAAAAGGATTCGGGGCCGAACCGAAATTTCGGTGCGGCGGGCGCTCTTCGGAGAGATTCTCGGCTGCGCTGAACCGCCAACCAACAGCTTGATCGAGGAGGGAATGATCACATGTCCGCCGCGTCCCTAGCCGCATTGACCGCATACGCCATTACCGGGATTTCCGCGCTTCTGTTGATTCGCAGGGCCTCCAACCGCCGTATCCGGTTCCTGGCCTTCAGCATCGGCCTGCTGCCGTTTTGCCGGGCAGTGACCTTGCTGCAGACGGCCGGGTGGATTCCGGGCGGCCCGGTTCAGCACTCGCTGGAAATGTTGGAGCTCGCGGCAAGCGCATTCGCCTTGGCGGCTGTCCATTTTCTCAACCGGGAAAACAGTGACCGGTTCAACGCGGATGCGCGGCTGAGTCTGGCCGAATCTCAGGAACAGATCAGCAGAAGCATTTCGACCACAGTATTGAACGCGGGCGGCCCGCGGACGGAAGAACCCGCCGAAGTCCCGGCTCAGACCGCCGCGCGGCCGAAGTAATCGGCGTTCTTCTTGGCGAAATCGGCCCATTTCTCGGGCAGATCGTCGAGCGCGAAAATCGCCGAAACCGGGCACACCGGGACGCAAGCGCCGCAGTCGATGCACTCCACCGGATCGATGTAGAGCATATCCACGCCGTCAAACCCACTCTCGTCCTTCTTCGGATGGATGCAGTCGACCGGACAAGCGTCGACGCAAGCCGTATCCTTGGTTCCAATGCAGGGTTCCGCGATTACGTAAGCCATGGCTCGATGAGTCTCTATTGTACGATCCTCTCGCGGGGCGGACAACCAAGCAGGTACCGGACGGGGCATTCCGGGGCTTGTATTGGCATTTATTGAGGCTTAACGCGCAACTGGAACGACCTTAAGGGCACTTCCGCGCCGTCGCGATCAACGCCGGTCAACCGCAGCATGCAACGTCCTGCGGGGAGCGTATCCGGTTGAATCGAAAGGGCAAGTGCACCCCTGGCCGCGAGATCGCGGACCATCCAGCGGGTTCCGCCACTGTCGCAGCTCAGCGTCGCGCGATACTCGTCAAATGCTTTCTTTTCATCGGCTTGAATCACCAGAACCGCCGCGCCCCCAGACGCGATCGCGGTTTCGCCATCCATTCGCAAGGTGTAAACCGGGACGGAATGCCGCTGCTCCCGCAGAAACAACAATATAGGGATGCTCAGCAGCAGGAGCGCCGCTACTCCGATCCCCGCAAGTACTTGCCACAATTGAAGTTCGCCAAGCCATACCGCGAGCGGCGGCGGGTCGCGATAGACGACGATGGCCGGCGACGGGGGCGGCGGCTCGGGCTCTGGTTCGGGCTCCGAAGCCAGGAACATCTCGGCTAAAGCCAGGCGGTCGCGGCATTCCTCGCAATCCACGAAATGCCGCTCGAAGGCGGCGCGCTGTTCCGCCGACAACTCGCGGCGGAGGTAGCGTTCGGCGATGGAGTTCGCTTCAATGTACTCGTGGTTCAAGGCGAACCTTTGCGCCTTCATTTTGGCACGAGGCTGCGAAGAGGCGATCGGGCCGATCGTCTTGAACGTACTATAACCGCTGGGATTTAGGCGTGGGCAGTCAGCCCGCGGGCCAAGGATTGGATGAACTTGGCGACTTCCGGCCAGTTCCAGTCGATCACCGGCACATCCCGCAACTGCTCGGGAACCACCCCGCGGCCTTCCATGAAGACGCCCATCGCGGGAGTGTCGATCTCCGACAGCAAATCGAGTTCGGTTTTGATCGCCGCCGGGTCCTGCGCGCGCTTGGTCAGGAGTACGATCGCGCCGCTGCTCTGCAGAATTTTGCCGCGGCAACTCGCTTTCCAGTGGGGAAGCCAGGGTTGCTTGGTGGGCAGGTAGGTGAATTCCACCGCCAGTTTGGCGGTGCGCGCCTGTGTAGTCAGTTTCTCGCGGACGGCATCGTCCCCCTCCGCGTGAACCAGATAGATCTGCATTACCTTAGCCATGCCTGTCCCTCGCTCGCGTCCGGTTGTGGTCGCATACCAGGATAGCTGAAAACCAGCGAAACGACGCACCGAATCGGGTCTGGCGCGTACCAGGCCGGTACTGGGAGACACGCTGGCGGGTCAGGACGCCGCCTGGCTGGTCCTTCCGGGGTACGACGGGTCGGCCTTAACTTCCTCGATTTGCTGGACATGACGGGAAGTATGCAGGGCGATCATCAGCAGCCACTGGGCTCCGTCCAGGTCCTTCAGGACGAAGTGCGGAGCGAAGTGATGATGCAGAGGGTCGGCGGTGCCGCGGACGTACTCGATGGTGTTGGCGCGCACCTGCTGGAACACCGCGGCGATCTGTTCGGGTGTTTCCGCCTGCCCGGTGGGCTCCATCGGCTCCGGCACCTTGACCTTGTACGAGCGGTCGAGCACGGCGCGGATCAGCTTCTTTTCCTTGCCGGCAACTTCGGCGGCTTTCTCGGGCTGGGCCGGCTCGCGCAGGGTTTTCTGGATCATCTTGAAGATCCGTTGTTCGACAACGACAACGTGGTCCGCGATTTCCTGAACGGACCAGACGTCGGCCGAGGGGCGGAAGGACCACTGCGGAGAGGGCAGCCCGGCGATGGCGTCCAGGAACTCAGCGCGCGACTTCTCCAACTGGGCGGTGAGGAAGTCGCGTTCTTCGGCGGTCAGCGTAGCCATGGTGAATTACTTCTTCGGGAACTTGGAATCGGCCTTCACTTCCAGGATCTGGTTGGTATGCCGTTCGGAATGCGCCGACAGCATCAGGAGCCACTGGTAGCCGTCCATAGGTCCGAGAATCGGGTGCGGGATGAAGTGGGCCCGCAGGTCATCCTGCGTGGTCTTGACGTAGTTGATGGTCTTCTTGCGGCGGGTGTCGAATTCCTTGAGCATCGCCTTGGGATCGGGCCATTTGTTGGTGGGCTTGAGGACTTCCGGCGCCTGCACTTTCTGGCTGCGCTCGGGAACAGCTTTCAGAATCATGGCGTCCTTCTGAGCGGCGTCGGCGGCGTGCGGTTTAGCGGGAGTTTTCAAGGCGCTCTGCGATGCGCCGAAGATGGTGTCCTCGCTTAAGGTGATGTGCTCGGCGACTTCGGCGGCGGACCAGCGGTCGGCGGCCTGCTTGAATTTCCATTGTTCCGGCGTGAGGCCCTTGACGGAACTCTTGAACAACTTGGCGGTGCGCTGCAGTTGGGCGACGGCGGCGTCGCGTTCGGCTTGGGTCAGCGGCTCGGCGGAGAGCAGGCATGCGCCCGCGGCAAGGACGGCTAGCAATCTCATGATTGGTTCATGATAACAGGGCGAACTTTCAGCGGAGGGGCCGGACCTGGACGCCCTTGTACACGGCCTTGGTTTGCGCGAGGTCGGCGAAGGTGATGCCGGGGAGCGCCGCCGACGCCGTGCCGGCGGCAACGCCCCAGCGCACGGCGTCAGAGAACGACTTCCCCTTGCGGCGAGCCCAGACATAAGCGGCGGAAAGCGCATCGCCCGCGCCGATGGGGCACAGCGCCTCGACGCGCGGCGGCACGGCCTCGATCTGCTCTTCGCCATTCGTCGCGATGGCGCCGCGGCTTCCGAGCGAGAGCAGCACGGCGCCGGGTCCCATGCCGTGCAGCCGCTCCAGCGCCTCCATGGTCTGGCTGCGGGTAATCAGGGCGCGGCTGAGCAGCCGTTCCGCCTCATGCTGGTTGGGCGCGATGGCGGTGGGCTTGGCTTCAAGGGCGTGCAGGAGCGGATCGCCGTCGGTATCGACGAGCGACTGAACGCCGGCGGAATGGCACATCTCCACCAGCCGGGCGTAGAAGTAGGGGTCGACGCCGGGGGGCAGGCTGCCGCACATCATCAGCCAGGCTGATTTCTCCAGCACCTCGGCGATGACGCGGCGCAGCGCCTCCAGTTCCTCGCGTTCGATGGGCGGCCCGAGTTCGTTCAGCTTGACGGTGAGCCCCTGCCGGTCGGAGATGGTGAAGTTGGTGCGGTTCTGATTGCGGATCTTCACGACGCGGCTTTTGAAGCCGAGGCCGGTGAGCATATCCTCGATCTGCTCGCCCACGCCGCCGCCGGAAGTGACCACGGCGACCACTTTGCCGCCGAAGCTGTGGATGACGCGGGCGGCGCTGAGGCCGCGGCCGCCGGGCTGCTCGGCTTGCGAGAGGATGTAGCCGCGATCTTCAAACACCAGGCGGTCCACCGTGACCGTGCGTTCGATGGCGGGATTCACCGTGAGCGTGACAATCAAGCTTCTCATTGTAGACCGGGGGCCGAAGGCGCGGCTGCGCTACGCTGGAAAGTTGACCGACAAAGAACGGGCTGCGGCGTGGGCGTCACTGATCGCGGTGTGCTTCTTCTGGGGCACGACGTACCTGGGCATCCGCATGGCGCTGGAGTCCTTCCCGCCGCTGACGCTGGTCGCGGTCCGCTACGTGATCAGCGGAGGAGTGCTGCTGATCGCGGCGGCGGCCATGAAGGTGCACATCCCGCGCGGCCGGGAACTCTGGAAGACCGCGCTGTTCGGGGTGATCACGCTGGGGATCGGCAACGGGTGCCTGGCTTACGCCGAACAATGGATTCCGAGCGGGATGGCGGCGCTGTTCCTTACCACGTCGCCGTTCTGGATGGTGGGTCTGGAGACGATCATTCCCGGCGGCGATCGCCTGCACGCTCCGACGATCGCGGGCATGCTGATCGGGTTGTCCGGCGTCGCGTTCCTGTTGGGTCCGGACGCGATGCGCGGCGGGGCGGAAGGCTCGGCGATGCTGGCCGGCTTCGGACTGCTGCAGTTCGGGTGCGCGGGATGGTCCGCGGGATCCATTCTGCAGCGGCGGCTGAGCTCGAAGTCGCATCCGGTGGTGAGCGGCGCGGTGCAGCAACTGGCGACGGGGCTGGTGTTCACGGCGCTGACCATGGCCATCCCGCAGCATCCGGTGCAGTGGAGCGGACGAGGGGTGGGCGCCCTGATTTATCTGATTACCTTCGGCTCCATTGTCGGCTACAGCGCGTACATCTATGCGCTGGACCGGCTTCCGGTGCCGGTGATCTCCATTTATAACTACGTGAATCCGGTAGTGGCGGTGTTCCTGGGCTGGCTGATCTATAGCGAGCCGTTCGGGGTGCGGGAGACGATCGCGATGGCGGTGATCTTCCTGGGCGTTGCCGTGGTGAAGCGGACGGCGCGCTTCTGAGCTTAGCCGCAGGTCTGCCGGATAACGCGCATCAGGTTGCCGCCCAGGATTTTGCGGATAGCGTCTTCGGAGTGGCCGCGCTTCAGCAGTTCGGCGGTGAGCAGGGGCATTTTGCCGATGTCGGGGAGGCCGTTGGGCGGGCCGGAGATGCCGTCGTAATCGCTGCCGATGCCGACATGGTCGATGCCCGCGATCTTCACCGCATGCTCGATGTGATTGGCTACGTCGGCGACGGCGGCCTGCACCGGTGTGGGTTTGAGGATGGTGGAGTGGCTCTTGCGGGCGTACTCGTCCAGCGCCGCGCCGGTAAGCGACGGATCGCTGTAACCGACACTCCTGACGGCGCGCATCAGCGCCTCGGCGTCCTTGGGATGGATGAATCCTTCTCCGAAGTTGATGGAGATCACGCCGCCGTTGCGCCCCAGCGCCTTGATCATGTCGTCCGTCATGTTGCGGGGCACGGGCGAAAGCGCGCGGCAGGAGGAGTGGGACGCGATGACCGGTTTGGCGGTGACCTCCAGCGTGTCGAAGAACGTTTTGTCGGACACGTGGGAGATGTCGACGATCATGCCGGCGCGGTTCATCTCCCGCACCACGTCCTTGCCGAAAGCGGTCAGCCCGTTATGAGCGGGCTTGTCGGTGGACGCGTCCGCCCAGTTGTTATTGCGGAAGTGCGTGAGCGTCATGGAGCGGATGCCCAGGTGCTGGTACATGCGCAGCACGGCGAGGTCGTCGGCGATCTGATGTCCGCCTTCCAGCGTGAGCACCGCGGCGATTTTGCCCGCCTTGGTGACGGATTCGATCTCGGCGGCATTGCGCGCCTGCGCAATCTGACCGGGATGCGCGGCGAACACTTTGAGCATCGCGTCGTGCAGTTGAAGAGTTCGGCGGACTGCCTCTGAGCCCTTGTAGTACACCGGGACCCACAGCGCGAAGAAGGGCGCGCGGACGCCGCCTTCCCGCAGCCGTGGGATATCGACATGGCCGGTGGACTGGCGCTTGGAGATATCGAGGTTCTCAATCAGGATGCGCTGCGCGGTGTCGATGTGTGAGTCGACTCCGATGCTGGCGGCATGGATCGCGCGCGCCTGCGCAAGTGTGTCTTGCGAGTACGCGGCTGCGGCGAAAGGCAGGGAAAGCAGAGTCCGGCGCGTCATATCCGAGCCAGTTTGACACATCGGCCATTCAGCGGACAGTGGGGTAGCGGATGCCGAGCTGCTCCAGGTACGTGTTGAAACGCGCGGGATCGTAGTACAGCTTCTTCATCTCCGGCCGGAATCGCTCCAT